>DATGKW010000049.1:0-21832 GCA_035294465.1 Ktedonobacteraceae bacterium
ATGCATAAGCACATACGTTACTCACCATTGAGTGTACCTATGTGCGGAGAGGATTTTCCTGAACAGGAAAGGAATCCAACCGGACGGCCTCCAGTCAGGGACCGGAAAGGAATCCGGGAGGCAGGTGTTTCCTCTTTAGCAGAGCAGGTGTTCTCGTATGGAGGAGGGCAGGTGTTTAGTGAAAAATGCTTGTAAACACTTTTTCCACGTTCGCTCATACCATCACGTATATATACGAGGGAGCCTGTAAAGCCTTTTCATAAGATTAATATGAGTTTTTGTGGAAACCTGCCTTCCAAGCAGGCTGTCGCGGGTTCGAGTCCCGTCTCCCGCTTTTCCATCCAGGCCGTCGCTCTCGATGCCCTTCTCAGGCCACTTCAGCAGAGGTGAGCAGCGAAGACATCGGGAAACGACGGTCGGGGAGCTCATCACAAAGCCTCCAACGAACACCTGCCCTCTTTTTTGGCAACCACCTGCCTCGGTATGTTCCGGCTGACAAAAGTGTTCCCTTACATGTCGGTCCGTGAACACCTGCCTTTCCCAGTCTGTAACCACCTGCCTTGAGGAGAAGGCGAACACCTGCTTCCTGGTTTCCTTCCAGGCGCGCATCTGGTGGCCTTCCGCCTGGCTCCCTCTCCCGTTCAGGAACATCCTGTGCGCGCACAGGTACACTGATTGCCGAGGATCACTGCATTCCTGCTTCTCGCATGCCCACATGGTGTTCTGGCATCCGAGAACCCCTCCGCACGGGAACCGTGATGCTCAGGAAAGGAGATACTGTTCTTATGGTTGTGAGACCATCCGCTCCTTCCGCCGCTGCGGCACTCACCGCAAAGCGGCCAGGAAGACGAAGCCAGAAGAAAGGCTCGCCTGCCACCGAAAACCGCGCCAGGGCACAGCGCGCGAAGCTTGAGAAACAGGCAGAGCAACGGCTTGCACACGCTGCACAAGAACAGGCCGAAGCGAACACGGCCAGGAGGAAAACCGCTCGGCAAGATCGCGAGGCCCGACGGCGCAGCATTGAATCGCTCATCGACGCCTACCTCCAGGATCATATTGGTGGCAATCGCAGTGACAAAACCGTCGAGTGGCATCGCATCGCCCTTGGGTTCTTCCAACAGTTCCTGCAAGAGCAGTTAGCGATCAATGAGATTGATGAGGTTGAGGCCGAGGACATCAGCGCCTGGTTTACCCATCTCCGGAAAGTCCCGGGCGTACGGGGGAAGCTCCGCACCGAGCGGTCAGGCGGTCCACAACGTGGCGCTGGGAAAGGAGAGTCTTGATCCAGAAATTCGTCAGCAATTGGCAGAGAACATCATCTCTACGCCATCTGTTACCTTACTGACTCAACGGGAAAAAGAAGCTCTGCAACTGCTGGCTCAAGGAAGACGGAATAGCGAAATCAGTCAACAGTTGCATATTTCGATCAAGACCGTAGAAACCCATCTGACCAGCTTGTATCAGAAATTAGGAGTGCAATCGCGAGCCGAAGCGATTTCTACGGCGCAACAGCAACGCAGTTTCGCGTGGATGACCCGTTTTCGTCACCTGGCTCGCGATTATGGACGCTGGCCGGAGACGCTGGCTGGTCTGCACCTGTTGGCTTTTGTTGTACTCATGCTTCATCGGTTTACTCTTTTGATAGATCATGCCTCATAAGTTCACAAAAGCATCCAGCGAGAGGCCGAGTCTCTCAACATTCGATTCCCGCGGTAAGCTTCTGCGTTCTCAGTTCTGACAGTACAACCTGCTGGCGCAGAAGCGTCCCACTGATTAAAATATGGATGGCAGTGCCTAGCAGCCAGAGCCAGCAGAGAGCTCCGATAGCCAGTTGCCAGCCAACAACGACCACAAGGCGGCCAAGTGTAAAGTCCATTGGCACAAACAAAGGGACGATGAGCGCGGTCAGGCAAAAGACGAGTGCTGTCAAATAGCCATGCGCCCTCGCTTCAAAGATGGGTACAAGACCGAGAAAGTGTAAACCGAGCATAAATGTGATAACTGGAATAGCCCAAAATGGATGACCAACGGCAGCACAGATGATCCGAGCAGCAAAGAAGCCAATGAAAGTCAATGCTAGCATGGCAAAATAGAGCCAGCGTTTGCCTCTCTCACCGAACAGTGTTGGCCCGTGCAGACCACTCACCCTTCTGGCGAACCAGATGCTCAGGCACAGGAGTGGAATGGCCGGGAGAGCGGGCAGCAGAAAAATGAATCGAGTAGCAATGTTGCCCAGGGAATTCATCATGAGAAATCCCCAGCCCCAGGTCATGATAACATATATAAAAAGGATAAAACGCATACTGCGTAAGTAATGTACCTGTTTGTTCATAGCTCTATCCTTTCATTCAAGCTCTCCCTCCTGGGCAGAAAGCAAACGCTCCAGTTCTTTGCTTTGCCAGTCGCGAACAGCGCGCAGTGTTTGCGCCGCCGTTTGCAGTTGCTTTACGGGCAGATCAATGACCATCGCACGCACAATTTTTACCTCTTGCTGTAAAATCCCTCGTAAATATGCCTCACCTTTGGCTGTCAGGCGTAGCAGGCGAGAGCGTTTATGCGCAGCATTGTCAATAAATTCGACATACTTCTCTTCTGTAAGTTGATTGGCGAGGCGCTGGATATATTGACGCGAAACTGAGCGAGCATGGGCGAGTTGTGGCACCGTTTGCGCTCCATTGCGAAACAGTGCGATCAGGAGCGTACGACAGCCCAAAGAGAGTTCACCATGCCCATAAAGTCGTTCAATGAGCCGGTTTGATTGGTGATATAACGCCTCCACCTCATCGTAGACAGCTTGTAGTGCCTGTAATGCTTCCTGGCTGGATTGTGTATTCTTGAGTGGCCCCCATTCAGGGGCTGTTTGCCCATCCATGTGCAAATGATGTCTTCTCGTAAGTAACTGCCGCTTGTTAGCACAATGACAATCTAGTTGTCATTCTGCCTTCAGTATACGGAGGAGGCTCTTTCTTGTCAAGAGCTTAGCACCGGCCATTCAGAGCTTTCCCATTCTCAAAAACGGGACGCTGAGCAGTAACACCGTACGTTTGGTGAACCTGCTAATCTGGCAATCATTGTGGTGGCGCGGGAAAGAATGGCGCATACATCAGGCTGAAGTCAGGTTAGCAACATGCGAGACACCGTGACAGAGCAGGAATCTCTTCTGCTTCACCAAATGGGCACATGAGCTAAGAAACTGTCCTAACCAGACAAGTTCATAGCGGAAAGGAGAGGGCCGCGAAAGCATGAGCCGGATGGCCCCCAACTGGATGGCGTCCCTGGTTGCCATAAAGCTTTTAAGCACTCCGTATACGACGCAACAGACGCGAGACCAGTAACCCTCTCCCTGCCCATGTTGTCTCTCAGAAAATGCTTGAAAACCAGATGTTTGTCCGCCTGGGTTTTCAAGCGTTTCTATTTCTGAACTCCTCGCCGTAAGGCCTGTGCCTGCGCCGAACGCCAGCGTTCTGGATAGCGGCGTTGCAGTTCCCGGAAAGCCTCTGCTGCGGTGAGTTCTGGCCTCGCCTCAAGCCAATCTGTGGCCTCCCTCATCTCAGACTTCCTCCCCCTGCAACCAGGTTGGTCAGTGCGCAGGCTCGGAAGCAAGCGGTCGAAGCCGACCAATCTGTGCCCTGGCGCACCTTTACCCGGCAGAGGGGATCTCCCGCCTGGTCACATGGACGACTTCATACAGGTGGGAGTCCGCCTGACTGATGGCTCGAACCTGCTCAAAGAGGGGATCGGCCTGCCTGGAAACCGCCAGCCAGTCTTTGGCTTTTTGCCACTGAACATAGTGAAGGACCCGCTTCCCATCGAGACTGCGATGCAGTGTCGAGGAGATAAAGCCGGGCAGCGCTTCTAACGGCCTGCCTGACTCTTGCCACTGCTCAATGAGCTGGTGTTGCTTCTCTGGCTCCACGGGAAACACCGTGATCATGGTCGCCACCTCGGCAGTCTCTTCGAGCGTCACCAGCTTCGCCCCGCTGGCTGTGTTCTGGGACACCACCTCATAGAGATGCGGGTCCGGCTGACTGATGGCAAAAGCCCAGGCAAAGAGCTGCTGCTGCTCGGCTGCGGGGGAGACAGTGAACCAGTCCTGGGCCGTCTGATACTGCGCATAGTTGATGACGCGCGTCCCATCGAGACTTCTGTGCAGAGCCGCAGCCACGAAACCGGGAACTGCGAAAAACCGCGGACCCTCTTTAAGCCAACCCTCGATGACCTGGTGTTGCTTCCCTGGCTCAACAGTAAACACATTGATCATAGGAACAACATTATTAGTGGGTAAGATCTTCATAGCATAGTTCCTCCTTGCAAACATGGGACGGATGGGTCGCTCGCGGCGAACAAGAGAACGTCTGGTCACGCGCGCCCAGGTGCCGCCGTCCTCCCTTTCTTTTACAGAGTTCCCTCCGTTTTCTCTTCCAAGCGTTGGATGTGTTCGTCAATCCAGCGCATTTCGCCGTGGATGCTACTCCAGCGAAAGCTCATAATGCGCAGAATATGCGCCCGATGCTGTTCTGGGATGCGCGGGTGAGCCAGAACTCGCTGCTGGTCCCCGCTCAAATACAAGTCTTCGATCTGCAGGAAGTCTCGATACTGCCAGAGGACTGTGAGTTGCTGGGCAGCAGAAAGGGCGTCAAAATTATTGAGTTTGATGAGAAAGAGTTCACGATAGTCCGCAGAGTAGTCTCCCGGCTGTTGCATCAGTTCAGCGAACCGTTGTCTGCCAGCGGCGGTAATCGCATAGGGCTTGCGAGCTTTTCCGCTTGCCCCGGCTTGTTCATGCGAGTCTTCCGTCTGCTCATCAAGAGAGGTTACGAACCCATCGTGTTCAAGCTGGTGGATCAAGGGATAGATCATGCCCCAGCTAATCTGGCGGAATGGCCCCAGGAGGCGACTGAGGATCTCGCGGAGTTCATAGCCATGATACGGACCATCCATCAGTTCTCCCAGCACAAAGAGTTCATACATCAGGCGTTTGGGGGCACTACTTCCCTTCCCCGATTTCGGAGAAGAGAGAGGCTCCTCCCCGTCTGTTTGCGCCTCGTTGGCTTCATGATTCACGGACAGGCTTTCCTCATCTATATTTTTTTGATATATTATGTAATATATCAGAAAAATATATCTGTCAAGAGGCTCAATGGAGACGTATCCGCCTCTGCGTATCAGATAGGAGAGGATAATGAGCAACACGCATCCTTTCGTTTTCCTCCGGGGATGCCGCTCACCAGGCCGGAGAGTCCAAAGCTGATTCCCTGCACCAAGAGATACAGAATCAAGCCATGATACCAGTGCCAGCGTACTCCGTTCCCCGTTGGGCCCGGCCTGTATATGGTCCTGATAGACATCGGTGTTGCTCCTTTCTTCCACCTCATCGGGCTTTCGACGTGATGTGCCGATTTCTGCCAGTGATTTCCAGGTCCTGCGTCACCAGCGTGCTGGTCACCGCGGCGGAGAGCAGCACACCTGGAATACCGGCGCCGGGATGGGTACCCGCGCCGACGAAGTAGAGACCCCCAAGACCACAGGCACGATTATGAGGCCGGAAGTAGGCCGATTGCGTCAGTGTCGGTTCCAAAGAAAAGGCAGCCCCCAGGTGGCTGCGCAGTTCTGAGGCAAAATCAGACGGCGTGAACTGGCGTTCGACGACAATATGCTCGGTCAGCCCTGTGAGCCCGACCTTCTGCTCCAGAGCAGCGAGAATGCGCGCGCGCAAGACCGGCGCCTCGCGTATCCAGTCAATCCCGCGCTCCAGATGAGGCACCGGTGCGAGCACGTACAGGCTCTCGCCTCCTGTAGGAGCCAGCGTTGGATCAGTTCTGGTCGGTGTGTGCAGGTAGAGTGCCAGGTCGCCTGGCATCCCATGACCATCAAAGATCTCATGGACGAGCTTTTGATAGTCTCGTGGCATGAGGATGGTATGATGACGCAGCTGGGGGTACTGGCGCTTCAGTCCCAGGTAGAGCAAAAAGCAACTCATGGAATAGCGCGAGCGTTCCAGCCGCCGCGTGAAGAAACGAGGTCGCGCCTCAGCGGGTAAGAGATGCAAGTAGGTCTGTGTTACGTCGCTATTGGCTACCACCGCGTCCGCCGCGAGAAAAGTCTCGTCGCCCAGGCGCACCCCTATCGCTCTGCGTTCTTTCACCAGAATTTGTGTCACTGGCATCCCACAGCGTATCTCGCCTCCCAACGAACGAAACAGCGATTCCAGGGCCTCGATGATCCGATACATTCCGCCACACGCAAAATACACACCTTCCAGGCGCTCTAGATAGGGAACGATGCTATAAATAGAGGACGCACGAAAGGGGTTGCCGCCAATAAAGAGCGGATGGAACGAGAAAACCATGCGCAACTGTGGATCGCGGAAATAACGCGCTGCCGTGGCATAGACACTGCGCTGGGCCCCAAAGCGGAGAAGTTCGGGAGCCACTCGCAGAAAACTGCCCAGGGAGAGAAAGGGCTGCGCGGCCAGTTCTACGAACGCCCGCTCGTAGAGTTGTTTGCTTGCCGCGAGAAAGGCGCGATAGCCCTCTACATCGCGTGGCTCGAAACAGGCAATTTCCTCCTCATCCTGCTCAGTTTTTCCCCAGTAGTCAAAGGCGCGTCCGTCATGGAAAAGAATGCGATAAAACGGGCTAAGTTCGATGAGATCCACGTCAGCGCGCAGCTCACGCCCGGCGAAACTCCAGAGATCTTCCAGAAGTTGAGGCGCGGTAATCAGCGTCGGCCCCATATCAAAGGTGAACCCCTCCGTTTGCAGCTGATATGCCCGGCC
Organism: Ktedonobacteraceae bacterium; assembly: GCA_035294465.1. Classification (GTDB taxonomy): domain Bacteria; phylum Chloroflexota; class Ktedonobacteria; order Ktedonobacterales; family Ktedonobacteraceae; genus Paraktedonobacter. The sequence goes on from DATGKW010000049.1 coordinate 6,779, forward strand.
TCCCAGCTTTTCCCGCGCCTCAACCAGCGTAACCTGGCAGCCAGCAGCCTGGAGACGAGTTGCAGCAGCCAGCCCTCCAAAACCGCCCCCGATTACCACGACCCGGCGTGGACGAGAAATACAAGGGGACGCTACTTTGCATGCAAGTGTGACGCTTTGTTTCATCGCTGATTGGCCTCCTGAATCTGGAGATGCGTGGTTGGAGAAACGGCTGATAACACGTGGACCTGCTCTTCCACTGCCTGGATAAAATGAGTGGTACTGGGAAAATCTGCGCGCCAGAGCGGTGCGCCAAAACGTAATGTGGCATACCAGCGCTCACCCTGAGCATAGTGCAAGCCTGCCGGGATGACCGCGACCCGCGTGTGTCCATCTCTCTCCGCCAGTTCCAGCAAGCGCGCAAAACCAGAACGAAACGGTAGGAAGGACAGAGCACCCCGCTTCGGCGAGGGTGACGGATCAATCGTGGGGTAGGCTTCCGGGAAAATCACCAGCACTTCTCCCTGACGCAGCAACTGAAGCGTGAGCGCTCTGGCCCGCCGTAGATAGCCGCGGGCCTCGCGCGGCCGATAGGCGCTGGTGCCGCCCTTTGCCGTCGCTATCTTCAGGCGTTCACTACGTAGCACCACCGGCCAGGCCACTGCGCGACACAGACCTTCCATCACGCGGCGCAGTACGGGGTTTCTGATCCAATCGAGAGCAACAAGGATATGCAGGCGACGCGGAACTGCCTGAAGCAAGAGACAGCCGTCATAGAGATGGTGAAAATGGCGCGCGACGATCAATACCGGACCCTGTTGGGGCAGGTGCTCTAGCCCGCTCACCTCGCTGACAAGTTGCTGTCGAACAATCCTTGCGCTGGCCTGTCGCACAATCAGGTGCGAAATGCGCCTGGCAACGCTGTCTTTGCTCGTTCCAGGATGACCAGGCTCGTTTCGTGCAGGCCAGAGCGCGAGCGCTGGCGGCAATAGTCCCAGCAGAAGCGCCAGAAGCCCTGGCAACCAGATACCAGAGCTGAGAGTCAGGGCCAGAGCAAAGCAGATATTGGCCGCGTAGACGCCGAACGGTAGCCAGGCGCTCAGGTTGCTGGTCTCCAGATTACGTTGCCAGAACAAACGGCTCACACTCATGAAGAGCAGTCCAGTTACTGACCAGCCGATCAGGTTACTGATCGGCATGCCAAAGTATGGACCAGCCTCGTACCAGTGCCAGAATTGCACCGGCAGGCGCGTGCTGGCCATAGCCGGATCGAGCACGAGATCCCAGGCGGTCAAGAAAGCCGCACCCAGCAGCAGCGACCAGAGAGTTCTGCGCCGCCAACCAGTACGCGCTACTAGCAAGCTCGCCAGGATATACGAGGTCAAACCCATGTAAAACCAGGAGAGCGGGATGGAATAGGGCACATGCCCCAGGATTTTGAAGCCCAGCAGATTGGTGTAGGCATAGGCTCCAAAAGGAAAACCAGTACTGGTGCTCAGCAACTCCATACTGAGAGAGATCAAGGTTGAGGCGCAGAAAAAGGTCAGTGTTTCCCGCACACCGAGAAAGCGCAGGCCAAAAAGCAGCATAGTAGCCGCCCCCAGCAGGATATAGAGCGATCCGGTATAGGTCATATTCCATTGAAAGACGGCCACACCGTTTGATGTGCCATCCCAGATTTCCGGGTGCGGCAACATGAGAAGCAGACCTACCAGACCCAGGAAAATGGCCCCACAGTGGCCGAGGAAGAGGATCTTGATGGTTCTCATTCTAAACCTCCACGTAGAATCACGCGCCCACGCCAGGTGTGCCGCCGCCGCAATGCGCTGCTTCCAAGCATGAACGCGACAGGGAGATCGCACAGCGGTGAGAGCCAGTAGGACCAGGGACGCCGCCGATAGGCGCGCGCTGTGCCAAAAAGCACGCCCAGGCGCAGGGCAACACACAAACCATTCAGCCAGAGCAGAGGCCACACACGTCTCCGAACCCGCGCCAGGGCAAGACACAGTGGCAGCGGTAGCGCCTGTACCAGCGCAATCTCCAGCCAGCCCAGAAAGGTCTGTGAGCCAGAGAAACGATCGTGCATGGGCAGCGAGCGCGTCCAGTTGCGCCACATCTCCTGCCATGTGCGGTACATCTCGACGCTTACCAGACCTCCTGCCTCGTAGAAACCAACCGCGTGCCCCGCTGCTACCAGTGTACGCGCCAGGGTCACGTCTTCACATAATGAGGCGCGAGTACACGCAAAACCGCCGCAGCGTTCCAGCAGCGCGCGTTTCACGAGAAAACACTGGCCATTGGCCTGTACTTCCTCTAGCCTGTACAGAGGCCGGCCAGGAATGCCAAAGCGATAAACCAGCGTGGTCAGCAGCGCGGGATGAAGCAATGCCTGGCCGATGCCCGAAATCTCCTGAAGGGTGGCGACACTCAATGCCTCCAACCCGGTCCTCTGGGCATGGGCCAGCAGCGAACGAGCAAGTACGGGACCGGGGCGTACATCGGCATCCAGCGTGAGGACCCAGTCAGCGGTTGAGGCGAGCTGCTGGAGCGCGCAGTGTAAGCCCCAGCTTTTCCCGTTCCAGCCCACAGGGATTGGGCTGGCATCGAGCAAACGGAGACGGGGATCACGCACGTGATAGCGTATGACCATCTCCTGAGTGCCATCACGGGAACCACCATCTACGACAATGATTTCAGCAACCTCGTCGCCCTGCCGAAGCAGGCCCTCCAGGCAGGGACCCAGACGATCATATTCGTTGAGCACTGGCACGATCACCGCGAGACATTGCTCTCCCGCCTCATTCAATGAGAGAGCTGGTTGTATCCGTTCACCTCCAGCCGTGTGAAGCAGGCGTCGTACCACTCGCAGCGCCAGAAACGCTTGCAGCAGACCAAGTGCAAATAGCGCGCGTTTACGCCTCATATGCATGTTCCCTTTCTGTTAAAAGCTCGACTTCACCGAGCTGCCAGAGCGCCGCGAGCAAAACAGCAATCCCTGCTTCCCATACTTTGGTCAACAGGCTCGTCGCGGCACGTTTGCGCAGCACATCATAATTGTGTTGCTCAATCCGTGCCAGGATGCGTTGATAGAGGCGACCGGCGAGCAGAATGGGTACGCGGCAGTCGCGGGGTAGCAGCCAGCAGCCATGCAGTCCCTCCGCATACGAGAGCCGAGCGCGCGCGATCTGGTAGCGCATGATTTCCCGGAAGCGCTCATCTGGCCCCTGCCGCGCCTGATAGAGCTGAGATAGATGCTCAGAAGAAGAGCCAAAACGCGCCAGCTCATCCTGGGGCAAATAGATGCGCCCGTTGGCCAGATCCCTGCCGACATCGCGCACAATATTGGTCAGTTGCATAGCAATGCCCAGGTGTCTTGCTGCGCGCAGGGCCTGTTCGGAACGCGCTCCCAGGACATAGGCCATCGCCAGTCCGACAGTACCTGCCGACTGGTAGCAATAGTGCGAGAGCTCCTGAAAATTAGCAAAGACGCGTGGTTCTAGATCGGAACCCAGGCCCTGCAAAAACTCCTCAAAGAGAGAGAAAGGAATCTGAGCATCAGAAAGGATAGCTGCCAGCGAGCTTCCCAAAGGTTCACGCGGAGCTACGGAGCTACAGCCTCGCTGGAACCATTCCTGCCAGGCGTCCAATTCCTGCCGAACAGGAGCGGTCTGCCAGTCTGCTGGTCGCTCATCGACCAGATCATCCAGCGTGCGAAAAAAGGCGTAGAGGGTCACGACAGCCGGGCGAATAGGTTTTGGAAAGAAGTGTGATGCGAAATGAAAGGTTTTCCCATGCATTGCAAAAAGCTGCTCCGCCCGACGGGACGTAAGCACATCAGGTTGGCTCATTTGCTCAGTGAGGCAGGAAATTCTTTCTTTCCCCCCCGGTGTCTTCGTGGGCGAAACTTTGTTCATGAGCACGTCACTCCTTCTTTGTTGAGCGCTCACAGGCTCTATACCTCCGCAGAATTCTTGTTGTACATACAGGGAGGCTATGAAAGAACCTGGATGCTCCTTCCATTTATCGATTGATAAGTCTAGATCAAAAAAATATCACAGGCCTGGGCGGCCAAGACCGTGCAAAAGGATGCGCACACAGGTTTCCGCCGACGCAGCCTGATACGCTTGTTGATCGCGGGCCGTAGCGTTCTCTTGACGCCGAGCGGCAAAACCAGAGAGCATCGTCATAAACAGGTACGCTGCCGGAAAAGGTGCCAGCCCCCCTTGCGCTGCATCACGCAACTCTCCTTTTAGAATACCATCCTCGAAAATGGCGGCGATAGGCACAATAAAGCCGTTGCGAAACTGGCTATCAAGCTTGTCGCGGGTCTCAGTGGAGACTTCATACCGGACATCATGCAGCATTAAACTGAGATCGTAATGCATTCGGCTCAAGAGAAACCCTGCCACTGCTTTTAAGCGCTCAGACACCTCCTCAGACCGCCGCAGGATACGTTCAAGTGCGACCGTGATTTTGGCAATCTCTTCGCTGACAACGGCGAGATAGAGTTCCTCTTTATCTGCAAAGTAGTGATACAACGCCGGTTGAGTTAAACCACAGACTTCAGCCAGTTGACGCGTCGTGACAGAGCGGTAACCATAGGTCATGAACAACTGCTGGGCCACACGCAAAATAGTCTGACGAGTCTCCTCAGCCGCTTCGCGTGTGACTGGTTGGCGCTTTCTTCCGGCCATCACCGGGTATCCTTCTTCTGACGTCTCACACGTCTTATTTATCAGACGATAGCTACTATATACGAAGAAAGAAAGAATGTCAAGTTCAATTGCCTGCCTCGTAGATCTTGACAGGCTAGCTAGGGAAGGCTATATTACTTATCAAAGATAAATGATATGACCGCACAATCACGGTCTTTTTCTCAGCATGTGAAAACTGGCTGCGAGTTGCTGTGCGATCTGACAGAGAGTTCTGCCCTTTTTGTGCAGGCTTCGTGGTATTCTGACCTTTTCTTCTGCTTATATTGCGATAAGCAAGTTCAGCAAAGGTGATTCTCTTATATGGAAACAGCAAGTACTCCTCTTCCTTCCGATACTGTCGCCGAGGAGAGAAACAAAGACCCGAACTATAAGTGGAAGGTCATGGCAGCCGTCATCTTCGGTACGTTCATGGCCATTCTTGACTCAACAGCGGTGAATGTAGCGGTGCCAACGCTGCAAAAAGCCTTTCACGTGCAGGTAGACCAGGTTGACGCAGTGTTGACCTCGTATATCCTGGCCCTGGGCATTATCACGCCGCTGGCGGGCTGGTTCTCGGAACGTTTTGGCATTAAGCGAATTTTTTTGTTAGCCATGGGCCTGTTTGTCACCGGCTCGGCCCTCTGTTCGCTTTCGCCCTCGTTACTCTGGCTGGTAGCCTTTCGCGCGCTTCAGGGCCTCGGTGGCGGTCTGCTCAGCCCACTCGGTCTGGCACTGCTCTCCGGCGCGTTCTCGGAAAAAGAGCGGGGCCTGGCTTTCGGACTTTACGGTATCCCTCTGGTCGTAGCACCAGCCAGCGGCCCGGTGCTCGGAGGCTATTTTGTGCAGGATCTCTCCTGGCACGACATTTTCCTGATCAATATCCCCATCGGCATCATCGGTATCATTATTGGCGCGCTCTGGCTTCGTGAATCCAGGCGCGGAGCAACCGCTCGCCTGGACATTCCTGGCATCCTGCTCTCGGTTGTCGCCTTTGGTTGTTTGCTCTTCGGCATCCAGAACGGGCAGACCGATGGCTGGACCTCGGCGCCGATTCTGGTCCTGCTGATAGTAGGTGGTGCCGCCCTGCTTGCATTCATCGTCGTTGAACTCCTGGTCAGAGAACCCCTGCTGGACCTGCGCTTGTTCGGCAAACGCACGTTTGCCAGTGCGAGCGTACTGGGCTGGGTCAGTGCCGTGGCTCTCTTCGGAGCTGAATTCCTCCTGCCTATTTACTTGCAAACTCTGCGCGGCCAGACGCCGCTCCAGGCCGGTCTGCTGGTACTGCCGCTGGCTATTGGAGCCGGGTTGACTACACCTATCGCCGGGGCCCTCTACAACCGCGTCGGCGGTCGCTGGCTGATCGCCTTCGGCAGTCTTTTGCTGGCACTCAATACCTGGCAACTGGCGAACATCAGCCTGGATACCAGTTATCTAATCATTATGGAGATAGTGGCTATCCGAGGCATCGCTCTGGGCTGCGTACTCCAAACCACGCTGACTGCCGCGCTGGTCGGTCTCAAGCCCCAGCAATTCCCGCGCGCTACCTCGCTACTCAACGCCTCGCGCAATATTTTCCAGTCGTTGGGTATCGCGATCCTGGGAACAATTGTGACGAGCCAGTTCACCGCCTATCAGGACAAAACAGTGAAGAGTATTCATGATCCCCACAGTGCGCTCGGCCAGCAGTTTGCCCACCAGATGCAATCGCTCATCCAACATGGCCTGCCGATGACTGTCGCGGCGAAGGCGGCTATGGGGCAGGTGCTCGGCGAGATTTTCAATCCCAATGGGCTCATCTTTCGCACAGACTTTCTCCAGGGGATTAACGACGCCTACCGGGTTACGTTCTGGCTCTCCATCGCGACCATGCTACTCGCGTTTACCCTGCCAGCACGACCGAGAGGAGAGAGCCTTTCCCATGAAGTATAGTGATGCAGGATGCGAAAGGAAACGTCCTCGACCATTCGGGGAAACCGGTTCTGGTTCGCTTCTGGAAACAGACACATATTCGTGATGCCGGCTGGCTGGCCCTCACTCACCGTGATCAGAGCCGAACGACCCCAGGCAGCGGATACCTGTTCGTCCCCTTTCCTAGAAAGGGAAAATCCTGGCCAAGCCGCGCTCAAGCTTTACCAGGAGCACATATTGTTCTATAATAATAAGCATCGCTGTCTATCTACGGAAAGGTCACCACCGGGAATTGTTATCCACAATCTCCGCATAAGTTATGGACACGGATGCTTACTCATGGAGTCAAATCGCGGAATGGATAGACTGTTACTCAACAAGTTGACGCATCCGGCACTTCCTCCTACCATACTTCATCGGCAAGAACTCATTCAGACGATTACCGAGTGGGTTAATCAGGTTGAAAGGAGAATGCCGAGAATCGTCTTGCTGTGCGCCCCCGCCGGTTATGGTAAAACAACGCTCTTGGCAGATGTCGCCGAGCATCTCTCTCTTCCTTGCTGCTGGTATTTTCTCGATGCTGCCGATGAGCAGCCGACAACATTCTTACAACTCCTCGTTGCAAGCATTCGCCAGCATTTCTCTGCTTTTGGTCTTTCACTCGATTCCTCTTTGAGAAACATAGTTGAAGTCGAGAACTCCGCACAGAAGCTCCAATATCTTGAATTTTTTATAGATGTTCTGGCAAAAACGATAGAGAAAGAAATTCCTGAGCGCTTCATTCTTCTTTTCTGCAACTATCATGAGATTGGCGCAAACTCAGCGACGAATTACCTGGTCAACCGTTTTGTGCAGCGTGTGCCTCCACGCTGCACACTGGTTCTCGAAAGCCGATCAACGCCACGACTGGGATTGACCGTCTTAAAGGCCGATGAGCATATTTTGCGGATTGGCATCAGCCAGTTGCGTTTTTCACAGGAAGAAATCCGCAGGCTTGCTCACTTACAGCAGGCTGATCTGACAGAGCAGGAGGCAAAGCAACTTGAAGAAGCATTTGATGGGTGGATAACAGGCATCCTCCTTGGGACACATCTGGGGAATTTTCATAGACATTTATCTATTTTTTCAAATAGCAGCAATGTGAGCACTTTGCCACTGAAAAGGCGGCGGGAGCATTTGTTCGCCTACCTGGTGAGGTATGTCTTTGCTCATCAATCTGACATTTATCCTTTTCTGATGGAAACTGCCATCCTTCGTCAGATGACTCCCGCGCTTTGTAACGCGCTCCTCGATATCTCAGATGCAGATACGCGGCTGATTTATCTGGAGGAGCGAGGGCTGTTTATCACACACTACAATACCGACTCAGGGAGCTTCTTTCTTTGTCATCCGGTGGTCCGTGAGTTCCTCTCTGATGAATTGCGACGCACGAATCCTGCCCGCTTTACTGAACTTCACCTGCGAGCCGTGGAGCTTTTTCGGGCAATAGATGACGATGAAGCGATTGCCCATGCTCTGGCCGCCAGGAGCTTTGATATCGCGGTTCGGCTGATCGAAACAGCCTCCACGCAACAGTTCGCCCAGGGACGCCTGACCACCCTGGCCAGCTGGATTGACTCTCTTCCCCCCGAAGTTCTCAACAGTTCCCCGCGCCTCCTCCTGGTGCGCGCCACAATTTTCCTCGAAGAAAGCGCTCTAACAAAAGTTCAGCAACTCCTTGAACAGGCGCTAGAGGCCCTTCAAAGTACCGAAGCAACGCCAGCGCTGCGAGCAGAAATTCTTCTTGCGCAGGCTAAACTACTGCTGCAACAGGGAGACTATGCTCAGGCGCAATCTATGGGCCGGCAAGCACTGGCTCTCTTACCCCCCGAGGAGGTCGAAACGCTCGCGGCGGTACACCAGCTTCTAGGAAGTTGCGCGGCTTACTTTAACAATTTTAGCGCGTGCATTGTAGAACTACAGCAAGCACTGCAACTGCATAGATACAATACTGGTATCCGCCAGGTTGCCAAACTTCATTCTATGCTTGCGAATTTTTATGGTATGACAGGTCATAATGCATTATCAGAGCATCACCGTACTCGCGCGATCTGCTGCTGGGAAAACATACAAGATGGATGGGGTAAAATAGATGATCTGATCGGTCTGGGCGCAATTAAAGAGCGCCAGGGAATGCTCGCGGAAGCTGAACAGCTTTTTGCGCAGGCGCTTACCCTCTCGCGAGGAGCTATTCATTACGAATGCGGAGAGGCTTACGCTCTCGCCAGCCTGGGCGATGTTTACCAGGATCGAGACGACTTTCGCCGGGCACTGGCCGCTTTCGATGACAGTCTCACGCTTTCTCGCCAACTGAACGAAACCTATCTGACGCATTATCTTCTCTGCCAAATTTCTCAAACCTATCAACTGATGGGCGACCCCCAGAGCGCCCTGCACATTATTACCCAGCTTGAACAGAATGGCCTTTCTCCAGAGCCGGGGAAACCGTATAGTTATGAGCAGGCGCTGTATGCTCTTACCTTAGGAACGCTCCTTCTGCAAAAAGGACAGACGGCAGAAGCCTACGACTATCTCACTGCTGCTGAGTCAGCCTTCTCGGAGACAAAACATGAGTGCCTGCAAGCAATGATGCGGAGAGCAGCGTGTATGTTCGCACAGAAGAAAACCCAGGCGGCATTACGCCAGGTGGAGTGCGCGCTCCACCTGGCCAGGGAGTACGGCTATGAAAAGCTTGTGGAGAAAGAACTTATACGTAGCCCGGCTTTACTGGCATATGTCCAAACAACTCACCTGGCGCAAACAATCGCCTCTGAGGAAACAGAGCCTCCTCCAACTGTCTCTCCAGATGGACAAACGCTGTCCGTGATCTCATCACGCCAGAACTTTCCGGCCCTCAGCATCCAGGCGTTAGGATCTCCGGTTATGTACAAGGACGATATGTTGATCAAACACTGGCGTTCCTCCCGCTCAATGGAACTTTTTTTCCTTCTGCTAGACGCAGCTTACCCTTTACCGAAAGAGCAGATTATTGCTGCTCTCTGGCAGGATGAAGAGGCACCCACAGACCAGATCTGGCGTTCCACGCTTCATTATCTCCGTAATGTGGTTGGAACAGAATGTGTGAAATCGCTTAATAGCATGTATACTTTGCAGTTAGAGACGAAATACACGATAAGATATGACGTAGAACATTTTCAAGATTTGTATGCTCAGGCCCAGATAGCGCAACACGGAGGAGATGATGAAGCGGCCGGGCAAGCATTTGAAGCCATGGTCGATCTCTATCAAGGCGACTTTGTCGCGCCATTTTCTCATAGCTGGTGTATGTCTCGTCGCGACGAGCTCCGCAGGATGTATATAGATGCGCACCACCAGCTTGCCAATAGGGCCTGGAAGCTGCAACAGCCAGACAAAAGCCTTGCCCATTGGCAGCATATCCTGGACAGGGATCATACCATCGAGGCAGCTCACGCAGGAGCCATCCGCTGTTATTTACAGCAGGGACACCGCCACCTGGCTCTGCGCCAATATAACCGGTGCGTGGCTATCCTGCAAAGCGAGCGAGGGAGAGCACCCGGACAAATGCTTCAGTCCCTCTATCAGCGCATCACAGAGACCGCCTGACACCCTGGAAGTCGAGACACTGCGTTCTCGTTCAGTCTGAAGCGCTCGGTGAACTGAGAAGAAGTTGATACAGCTGCTGAAGAGCAGATCCCGGCTCAATGCCCAGTTCCTGCCGGAGCGCTTCCTGACAATCTCGATACTGGCGAATCGCCAGGCTGCGCCTCCCCTGGAGGCGATAATACTGCATCAGGCTGAAGTGGGCCTCTTCCAGACAGTTATCAATCTGAAGCATACGGCGCCAGTGCTCGGCCCCTTCATCAAAATCCCGGCGCTGCCAGGCAATGCGGGCTAACTGGCGGCGAGCTTGCAAGTAGGCAGTGCGCAGTTCATCCCGGCGAACGCTACACCAGTTGCTATAGAATGGCCGTCCATAGTCGCCTCGATAGAGCTCGACCGCTTCAAGGAACGCTGCTCTGGCAGCGGTTTCATCTCCAAGAGCCAGGGCGCGTTCAGCCTCTGTGCAGCGTGTTTGAAAGATCTGCACATCATACCAGATCTGCTCACCATAGTAAGCAGCAAGATGAAGACGATAGCCTCCTGCCTGGAAAACCACGCAGGGCGCCCCAAGTATTTTACGCAGATAGTAGAGCGTTGAGTGAAAAGTCTGGTCGATTTGTTCGTCAAACTGAGGCCACAGTTCAGTGACAATTTGCTCTTTGCTCAGCGGATGGCTGGCATCAAGCAAGAAGAAGAAGAGTTCCATTGTCCGCGCCATACGCCAGCGTTTAAGAGGCCGACCGTTCAGCAGCACCTCAGGCTCGCCGAATGCTCGAATGGTGAGTCCAGGCGTAGGAAGCTCTGGTTCTCCCGGTTTGCTGGCGGCGGGCAGGTCTCCCGCCTTCTGTGAACTCTCAGCTTCCACACAAAGCAGTTCCCGCAAGCGTGCAAGCTGAGGCAGACGCTTGATCGTTTGAAAAAGCGCGGGAAGCCATTGTAATTCGACGAGCACGGACTGTTTATAGTGGACATGTTCGGCCAGTCTGGCCGTAACTTCTTCCAACAAGCGCAACGCCTCAGAAGTATGTTCGAGCGCAAGCTGGCAGGCGGCCAGACGCAAGCGAACCGCCAGGAGTCTCTGCTCCAGCCCGCGGCTATGCAGCGCTGCCTCAGCCTCTTTCAAGCGCTCATAAGCCATGGTGTAACGCTCTTGATAGAGAAGGATCAGGCCATAGGCCAGAGCATGTTCGGCGCGTCTCATCTCCGTTGTTTGCAATCCTGTTTCCTGAAGATTCATCTGATCGAGGAAGAGAAAGGCGCTGGCCGCATCTCCTAGAAACAGATATACCATGGATAGAGCCGGTACAACGAGATTTTTCAGGTTGTCATCTTCCCAACGATATGCCAGAGCCAGAGCATCTTCATAGAAAGGAAGGGCCTGCGGGTATCTCTGCTGCTCCAGATGGAGCAGGCCCAGATGGGCCAGGGCATATCCCTGGCAAGCGGGAGCAGCGGTTGATATCCTGGCCAGCCCCAGAGCTTTCTGAAGCACCGCCTCAGCCTCCTCGTATCTTCCCTGCTCTCTATAAAGATCACCTCTACACAACAGGTTGTTCACTATACCCTGTTCGTCCCGTAACTGCTCGCAGCATTTCAGCGCGCGCGTAAGATGGTGCTCTGCCAGGGCAAAATTGCCGGTGAGATAATAGGCTCTTCCTAGAGCCTCACGTATTTCTTCTATCTGCTGTTCCTCAAGAGGAATATTCTGCTGGTAAAGCACTTCTTGCAGGATTGGAATACCAGAGGAAGTGTTTCTCAGGTGGACTGCGCAAATACCCAGCATTGTGCGGGCTGCTATCCCCAAATCGCTTTCCTGCTCTGGCAGACGCTGCAACGTTTGCTGGCAAACAGCCTGGGCCTGGTGATAGTCTCCCGCCTGGCAGAGCGCCCTGGCACGCAGGAGATCTATTTCAGCAGACAGACGGTGCGATGGAGGAGTAGCGCAGGTTGCAGGCTGGTTAGCAAGCAAGGCCGAAGCTCTTTCCAGGAGCCGAAGGGCTGGAGCATGCTGCCTGCGAGCAAGCGCAACACTGGCCTGGATCAAAAGCAAATGAGGTGTATTTTCCCAGATGGCAAGGGGAAGAGCATCGAACCAGGTGGTAAGAGTATCTAAACTCCTTCGTTGTAAAAGCTGCCGGTAAGAAGCAAGAAGTATTTGTATCGCCAGTTCGTAATTCTGGATTTCGAGCGCGTGATACATGGCCTGCTCATAATTCTGACGAGCGAGCCAGAGTTCCGCTGCTCGGCGGTGCAAAGCAAAGAAGCGGTCCGCATCCTGGTGGCGAAGTTGTGTACTGAGAAGATGGCGAATAACCTGATGACAGATGTAGACGGCCTGCTGATCAGAAGAGACGAACAACCCCTGTTCCTCTAAACGAGCCAGCCGTTCAGCCGAGCCGGTACTTGCTAATAAGGCGTCACACATTTCCGCATCTATGCATTGAAGAAGCGAGACAGATTGCAGAAAACGATAAAGGGTTGGATAGTGCTGAAATACTTCATTGGCGACATAGGCGAGGAGATTATCCTGCCTGGGAATCAGCGTATCTTTACTAGCAAAGAGAGAATTCTGTCCGCTAGCCCGGTGCTGATCAGAGAGCAAGCTGCGTACATCTCCCAGATACGTGCCTGACAAAATGCCAGCAATCCAGCCATCGAAAAAAGTGGCCAGCCGTTCGGCGTCAGCCGGAGCTAGAGCGGCCAAGCCACGCAGTCGCGCCAGCTCAGAAATTTCTGTCGCAGAGAAGCGAAGAACACCACTATTCAATACATACAGTTCACCATGAATCATCAATTGAGCAAGAGCTATATTCGGGTATGCCCGGCTTTCAACGACGAGCACAACCTGCGGTGGCAATCTGGTGAGCCAATAGCTGAATAAATCAGCGAGCATCTCACTCTCACTGATCTGTTCATAGTTGCAGAGAAAGAAAGCAAAACGCCCGGAAACCTCATATTCCAGGCTCTGGCAAAGCGCGTCAATGGCCTGCCGGTAGCTCTCGCGGGAAGCATGCGTATCTTGAGTGAGCTGATTTACAGAGGCCATTCCGAGCGATGCACTCAACTGAGGAAAAACCTGGCCGAGGCTGGTAAATAAGTTAGGCAGAAAAACAGAAGGATCAGCATCAGTATGCTCTAGAAAATACCAGCAGCAGGTGAGCGACGTGGAAGCAGCGAAATCTGCGAGCAGCGTTGTCTTGCCATATCCAGCAGGAGCACAAAGTAACACAAGCTTGCGAGGTGTTCTACGGATGTTTCCTTCGATTTCGTTCAGAATGGCTTCTCGCAGGGCTGAGATCAGACGAGTACGATGGAGAATGACCGTGGGGAGTGGAGGGTGCCCGAATTTCTTGAGATAATGAGTAGTTTGCAAGATCCCTCTCCGTCAAAAGCGAATAGTTCGCAGATTTGCAAATGCAAGGTATTTTCGGGAAAGACCCGCATGAACCGGCGCCGATCACCCATTCACGGACCAGGTCTTTTTAGAGGAAAGAAAGCGCCGGACTCAGCATCAGATAAGGAAGAGCTTGAAATCCAGCCGATACTGGAAAAGTCAGATGGTTCCACGCTTCTGACTATCCCTCTATAAATACATATACACAATTATCGCACGGATTGTCAATCAAACGGCTAAACGTTGCAAATAAAGTGCCAACAGAGAGAGGAACAATGCGAAGTGTTGGCACGCGAAGTGCAAAGTCGGCGCAAAGAGGCCCAGTGGTATGCTTTTCGTGACAGGAAATGGTCATCATTGATCTTTTCTTTCCATCCTCACGGCTCGTAGCCGTATCAGAACGGGAATATCTACCAGGGGAAGCATCTGTCATGCTCTTGCTGAGACGTAGAAGGATAATAGCAAGAGAGGAGAGAAAGATAAGGTGAAAAGAGATGGAATCTCAGATTCGTGTTATGCTCGCAGATAATCAGCGTTTGATACGCGAAGGATTAAGCGCCATCCTAGAGGCCGCTCCTGATATTGTAGTCGTTGGAGAGGCCAGTGATGGCGCATCTATTGTGAAGCTGGCAACAGCAGAGTTACCCGATGTTATCTTGATGGATGTTCGTATGCCGGTTCAGGATGGCATCACAGCAACCTCTCAGATCAAACAGATGTGCCAGAATATTTGCATTATTCTTCTGACCTCCTATGACTCTCCTGATCTGGTCGTGAATGGGATGCGCGCCGGCGCAACGGGGTACCTTCTGAAAGAGTGTAGTGCAGAAGAATTACGCAGCGCCGTGCGAGCTGTGGCTCGCGGGCAACACGTGTTACACGTCAGTAGCGCTACTCACTTGTTTGCCCACTTTGCTCTCAACACTCCATTTTCAAATCAGACGTCTGTTGAATCTTTCGCGCTGACCAGGCGAGAACGAGATATCCTCCCCCTTATTGGGCGTGGATATACCAACAAGGAAATCGCCACTACGCTCCATATCAGCCATACAACGGTGAAAACGCATATGAACCATCTTTTCGCCAAGCTGGGCGCCAGAGATCGCGCGCACGCTGTCGTTCTCGCTCATCAATTTGGCCTGATGTCCTGAGGTATCGCATCGTCATAATGAGAGAAAGAGGGCTTCCGGTCATGACTAGAATACTTGTGTTCAGCGCTCCACTTTATGGGCATATCAATCCCATCCTGGCAGTCATCGAACAACTTATCAGCCGGGGAGCCGAGGTAGCTTTTTACGCGCCGGAAAACTTTGAGCAGGCTATCCGGGCAACCGGCGCTACCTTCAAAACGTATCATTCCACCTTTATGCCCCCCGGCACCCCATGCCGGATCAAGCTCGCGGATGGTCGCCATATGGCTTTGCCCACCACGCTGCCTCTGACCATCTTGCTAGAAAC
>DATGKW010000050.1:0-34184 GCA_035294465.1 Ktedonobacteraceae bacterium
AGAACCTGATGTGCCGCTGCTGGCGATGATCTCGCGCCTGGCCGACTCGAAGGGCTTTGATCTGGTCGCACAGATCGCTCAGCCGCTGCTTGCTCAGGGCGTGCAGCTCGTGGTGCTGGGAATTGGCGAGCAGCAATACCACGAGCTGTTTCAATCGCTTGCGGCTCGTTATCCTGAACAGGTGGCGATTTTCCTGACTTTTAATTCTGAACTGGCTCAGGCTATCTACGCCGGCTGCGATATGTTCCTCATGCCCTCGCGTTTTGAACCCTGCGGTCTGGGTCAGTTGATTGCCATGCGTTACGGCGGCGTGCCGGTAGTGCGCAGTGTAGGCGGCCTGGCCGATACCGTCCAGGAGTATGACCCCAATACCGGTTCGGGCAACGGCTTCACGTTTACCAACTATGATCCCTGGGAGTTCTTTGCCGCGATTGTGCGCGCCATTGAGTTGTATCGTTTCAAGGAAGCCTGGCGCGTACTTCAGCAGCGCTGTATGGCTGCCGACCATTCCTGGCAAGCCTCGGCCAGGCGCTACGTCGAGGTCTATCAGCAGGCGAGAGAGTTTCATCAAAGTGGCAAATAGCGAGCGCGAGAGAATTATCTATCCTCAGTGGGAATATAGCCTAATAGTTTAAGGCATTGACTTCAGCGCATCTCAAACGCTATACTACCTCCGGTTTGCGTAGAAGTGTAGAGCAGGAGGTTGCTGGCTGCGTGGAGAAGGATAAGAAGCAGATAAGGAATGAGAGGCCGCCAGATGAAACAGGTGACGCTTCTCTGAGCGATCTATTTGCTGAGCGACGTGCTGTCCTGGCACGAATCTACCGTTCTCTTCCTCCCTATGGGTCTGTTGCTTTCTGGGAGCTGCTGGAGCGAACCCAGGAGAAAGATCAGGCTCTCCCTCTAGAGGTGCTGGTCAGGGTGCTGCGCGAGGAGGCGCTGGCCCGCGCGGACAAACAGGCGCAGCACCGTATCTGCGAGATAATCGTTGCTCGCTTGCAGACATCGAACGAGCAATGGGTTCGCCAGGCGCTTGCCAACGCGCATCTTCTTCCCGGCGAACGTCATATGTTTGCTGCCGACCTCTACGCCGATCTCTGCGAACAACTCCTGCGTGCTTTGCTGGACGACGGGCAGCGTTTCTGGGAGGAGTCATTTCAGCAAGCTTTGCGTTTTGCGCGCAAGCATGTCTACGAAGGCTTTATGCGTCGCGAGGGGCGCTGGCAAAAGTTGACGCCCGGACGCGGCTATCGCGTCCCACGAGTCCTGCTGGAGAGCCTGGAGCGCTCTGAACAGCGAGCCGGGTCTCCTGATGAGCAGGACGTGCCAGACGAACGCGCGGAACAGGCGTTGCTGGCTGTGGAGCAGTCAGATATCGCTGCGCTACTCTTCCGCTTGCCTGAGAGGCTGCGCGCGGTTGTCTGGCTCATTTTTTGGGAGGATCTATCGACGAAAGCAGTGGGGAAGTTACTCAATATTTCGGATCGTACAGTGCGCAATCGGCTGCAAACCGCGCTGGCTCGATTGCGCCAGGTGCTTGAAAATGAGCAAGAAGTGGTGATAGATGGAAAAGGTGCGTGAAGAAGAGATCATGCGCATTACGGCGCAGTTTGTGGCTGAGCAGGAAGCTGGCCAACGGCCGCGCCTGGAAGATTACGCGCGACGCTATCCGCAATATGTGGATGAAATTACTGATTTTGTGACCTATTATTACGCCATGGAAGCAGGTTTGCCGACAGATACGGCGTCGGTGCCATCGCTTTCTGCCGGCTCGCGTGCGGCGCTGGAGCTTGCCTGGGAGCGCATCGATACGCCGTTTGCCAGCAGCACTTTAACGCTAGCGACGCTTGCGCGCCGCAAGCATTACTCGCTTGCGCGCCTGGCCTCAATACTGAATCTCAGCGTCGATCTTGTCGAGCAACTGGCCAGGCGCCAGCTTGATCCGGCAACCCTTCCGGGCGAGCTATTGCAGCGCCTGGCCCGCGCGCTTTCCCAATCTCTCGGCGTGGTCCGCCAGGCTCTGGGTTTGCCTGAAATGCCCTCAACGCCGTTTCTGGCCGAGGAACGCGCCGCCTATCACACGCAGCACCAGATCAGCTTCCGCGAGGCAATTTTGGCCAGTTCGCAGCTTTCAGACGCTCAGAGAAATTACTGGCAAGATGTATTAGAACGCAAGAGGCAATAGATACGTATTTTAGTATTATAAAATATCTATATATTATAACGGTATATCATAGAAAGAGAGATAAAACGGCCATAATCGGTTTTTATCTCTCTTTCTATGATATACTCATTGTTGGGACAGAAAAGTGGCAAAGGATGTGGTATAATTGAAAAAGTTGTTGGGGTGGGCGCTACCGGGGAACAGCCCCAATTGGGGAGAAGGACTGGCCCGGTAGCGCCCTGTGGGGAGGGACAGTAACACTAAGGAATTCTTTTCTCTCCAGGAAAAAACGGAAACAGCGAGGGTATTTCGTCTATGTCACAAGCCATAGCCTATCTCGATTGCTACTCCGGCATCAGTGGCGACATGTTTCTTGGGGCCATGCTTGACCTCGGCCTCTCGTTTGCGGATCTGCAGCAGGCTCTAAGCTCACTTCCGCTGGGCGACTATCAATTGGCATACGAGCGCTTCAGCGATAAGGGAATTCGTGGCGCGCGGTTCAGTGTGCAGTTGTCTGCGCGGGAGCAGCCATCACGCCATCTCGCCGATATCAAAACGCTTGTGCAAGCAGCTGCCTTGCCCTCGCGGGTGTGCGAACGAGCGCTGGCTGTTTTCCAGTGCCTGGCCGAGGCTGAGGCGCAGGTGCATGGTACGGATATCGAAGAGGTCCATTTTCACGAGGTGGGCGCAGTCGATGCAATTGTGGATATTGTAGGCGCCGCCTGGGCAATTGAAACCCTGGGCATTACGCAAATCTACGCTTCGGCTCTCCCGTTGAGCAGCGGGCAGGTCATGACTGCTCATGGTCTTCTGCCGGTCCCGGCTCCCGCAACCCTCGAAATCCTGCGCCGGGTTTCCGCGCCATGGACTCCTTCATCTGCGGAGGGAGAGATGGTCACTCCGACCGGTGCGGCTTTGCTGGCCACCTTCGCACGTTTCGAGAAACCAGCCATAGCAATCGAACGCATCGGCTACGGCTTTGGGAGCAAACAGTTTCCCTGGCCCAATTGCCTGCGCGCCTGCCTTGGACGCCCCCTGGGCGTTGCTCTCTCCTCCGAGCTTGTAGATGAAGCTTCCGAGACTGATTGGGTGAGCGTGCTTGAGTGCAATATTGACAACATGACCGGCGAGCTGCTGGGCGATTTGATGGAGCGCCTGCTGACCGCCGGGGCGCTGGATGTTGGCTATCTGCCTCTGCAAATGAAGAAGAATCGCCCGGCCGTTATGCTTACCCTGGTCTGCCGGGCCGAAGATACCGAACGTCTGGCTCAATATATTCTCGTCGAGACCAGCACGCTTGGCGTACGCCTGCAACAGATGCAGCGGCGCAAGGCGCAACGCGAGCAGCAGCAGATTATCACGCCCCTGGGACCCGTGCTTGTCAAAGTCAAGCGCCTGGGCCAGCGCGTCATCAGCGCGGCTCCCGAATATGAGGAGTGCCGGCGTCTGGCCCATTCACACCAGGTGCCTCTGGAGGAGGTCTATGGGCTTGCACACCAGGTAATTGCTCGCACTATACTATCTACTGATGAAGGATGAAAGCAGCGAGTAATCGAAGGTAGAACACCGCAATGGATTTTAAAGACTGGCGTAAGTCCTCAACGCGTCCGGTAACGGGAGATGAGGCCCCTAATAAATACCAGGGCAGGCGCTTCTCGGATTATATCGAGGAACAGATTCGCATTGCTGAGGAGCGCGGTGATTTTCGCAATCTGCGCGGGATGGGGCAGCCGCTCAAGCTCGATGTCAATCCCTACGCGGGCGAAAAATCGCTTGGCTATAGTCTGCTGAAGAGCAATGGCTACGCACCTCCCGAGGTCGAGCTTGCGCGGGAGATTAGCCAGGAATTGGAGTGGCTGGAGGCTCAACGAGCTGCTCTGAGCCGACGTGGCCGAGAGTTGCGCCGTCGCTCTCTCCCGCCGTTTCCCAGCGAGAAGCGAGCCTATAATACTGCGGTGAACAGGGCCCTGGCCGAATATGAGAAGACTCTTGGCGAACTCAACCGCAAGATTCTTACACTCAACCTCTCCGCTCCGGCCAGCATGCACCGTCCCTCGCTGAATATTGAGCAGATGGTTAGCCAGTTTCGTGAGGCATGCCCACTACTTCCCTGTTAGAAACTCGCTCAGCCAGTTCCTTTTTGTGAGGAAGCTGCTCATACGCGAAAACCTGCGCGGCATTTGGTGTATCCGAGATCAGCCGCCCGTCGCGCAGCATGACCAGGCGCTTACAATAGCTGGCGACAGTGGCATCGTGTGTGACAAGAATGATCGTGATACCGCGCTCGTTGAGCCTTTGCAGCATCGCCATCAGCTCAAGCCCGGTGCGACTATCCAGGTTGCCGGTTGGCTCATCGGCCAGGATCATCGAAGGCCGCGTTACCAGGGCGCGAGCAATGGCGACGCGCTGCTGTTGCCCGCCGGAAAGCTCCGTCGGGCGATGGTTTGCGCGCATAGCCAGACCAACCAGTGACAGGGCTTGCAGCGCACGCTCTCGCCGCTCAGCAGCTGGTATACCAGCGTAGACCATCGGCAGTTCAACATTTTCTACTGCGCTCATGCGTGAGAGCAGATTAAAACTTTGAAAGATAAAGCCGATCTTGCGGTTGCGAATTGTGGCCAGATCGTTCTTACTTAGCTGGCTCACCGGCAGGCTGTCCAGGAAATATTCGCCCCTGGTCGGGCGGTCCAGGCAGCCCAGCAGATGCATGAACGTGGACTTGCCTGAGCCGGATGGTCCCATGATCGCGACGAATTCGCCGCGAGCCACCTCCAGGTTTACCTCTATCAATGCCGGAACTACAGTGCGCCCCAGATAATAATCCTTGCCGAGCTTCTCCACGCGGATGACTGGGCGTACAAGCGCGGGCGCGCGATTCGTTTTTACTTCGCTCTGATTATTCATGAGGTTGCTCTCATTTTCGGTTGTTTCACGAGATAATTGTTTCTATTGCTATATATGTATATAGCATACTGATAGGTCCAGAATAAGTGATAAAGATGAGAAAAGTGTCAAGGTTTTGTAAAATAATTGTGGAAGCCGGGCCTAAACGCTTCGTCCTTATGTGGTGTGCCCGCCTGGTGCGTATCGCGTGAGGTTACGGCATCGCAATAGGTGTAGCCGTGGCAGGAGGTACGGGCATTTTGAATATGTGGCGATGCCTAGCTCGATATGTCGCAATTGGGGCAGTAGCCCATCCGTATATGGAGGTGGGGGCAACCGGGGTAGCTGTAGGGTTTTGCAGGATGATCGGAGGCTGGTAGAGAGTATGCTGGGTAGTGGTTGGAGGGGAGGGGGCTGTGACAGCCCGGCCGGGCCATTTGGCCTCGCTGGCTGTTACCAGGAACAGCAGGACACAGATTACCATAAAGAGTAGCAGGAAAACCAGCAGCGCGCGCAAGAGACGAATGCAGGTGCCGCGCGTCCAGAGAACCATCAATGTATCGATCACCTTTCATCAATCCCTTTCTAACCAGAGCGGTAATGATCTAAAAATAGCCTGTTTTATTTCTTTTTCTAAGTAAAAATGTTTTAGCTGTGCTGCTCTTCTTTTGCGTAGGAACGCGACCTGCATACGCGTGAGAAGCGTCGAGGTGTAGCATCAAGATCGGGAAGCTTGCCCGATACCGGCCTGCTTCGCGAGATTGCCCGCGGCTGCAAGCCTCTTCTTTTGCAGAGACGGATGGTTGGCACGTCTTCTTCATCCACACTCTCTTGCCCAATGAGTGGAAGCGTATTGATGGCCTCGTAATAGCTTTGCTTCCTGGTATGCGAAGCGGTTGAGTCATGCAGAAGCGCTGTCTCAACTTCTTCGGCTTCCGCTGGTGAAAGCTGAAGGGCTTCGGTCTTTTTTTCTCCTGAAGCAGGCCGTTGGGACAGGTCTTGAGTCGTGATTTCGTCCAGATTGGGCGACTGAGAGAGAGCCTGAGTAATAATTTCTTCTTCTGGATCTGGAGGAGTCGAGGGAGCATGCGATTCTTCATGCGCCGACTGCTGGTTGGCTTGTTCACTGAGCGGAGGCGTTTCGGACCCTACTATCCTTGATTCGGCCCGCTCAGCCAGTAGAGGAGTCTGAGCGACTGTTGGAGCTGCGCGATTCTCGGTTGCCTGAATTTTGAGAGCAGGCCGTTTGAGGGTTATTGCGTTTGGAGAGGAAAGCACCGGCCTTGGAAGCGCCGGAATCAAAAGCGTGGGCTGTTCCGCTCGCGCCCGTGAGCGACGAGCAATAAAGGAGAGCTGTTCAATGCGCCCGGCCCATTCCTGAGGGTGCTCCACTTCAATGATGATGCGGCGAAACTGCCGTTCAATGTGGAGCGCGATGGCGTTGTGCAGCAGTGAGACGTACCAGAGGTAGGTATAGGCCAGAACGAGCTGGCTGCGCTTGCCGATGTAGAGAAGGCGCCGGTTTGTGAGGATCAACAAGCCATGGTCCAGGGGCGGGTACGGAGCGCGATCCGAGCCAGAGATGCGGTCGCTGCACAGGGTAGCGCCAATACTATAATGCGCGCATTCGCCCGGCTGGAGACGTACAGGCACGTGGATGACCGGCAGGACGCTCGATGTAATGGCTGGTATGGGCTGCGAGCCAGAATCCAGCGTTTTTTGCTCCGGTGGCACAAGATGTATCGAGCGTAAGGGAGGCTGAAAGCGCGGCATATGTAAAGGCCCTGGGTAAGAGGTTAGCCAGGGGCAGGCTCGCGCCATGAGTTCGTCCTGGATCTGCGCGGGCGATTTCAGTGTTTCGGCAGTAGTGAACAGGCTCTCTGGCGACAGATGTTCACAAAGAGAGGAAGAGCCTACGAGCGGCAGACCGTCGAAAGAGAGATCGAGTGCTGGGAGAGCGGAGAGCGGCGAGATCTGAGAGGCGTGGGAACGCCTGGGCTGCTCGGAAGGATCTTTGGAGGAAGAGCGGAGGCTTTCCTCCGGTGAGATTGGAATCGCAGGTAGTTTGCTGGTGCGTTCCCATGCCCTGGCCTGAGCGCGGACAAGGTCGCGCGTCCTGCTGGCGCGCGAGCGTGAGCAAGCAGTATCCAGTTGAGTAGAACAATAGGGTCGAAGATGAGAGACCATCAGGCGAGCAGTTTCCGGGTCTGTGATGCCCCGCAGGA
This sequence comes from Ktedonobacteraceae bacterium, assembly GCA_035294465.1. GTDB lineage: Bacteria > Chloroflexota > Ktedonobacteria > Ktedonobacterales > Ktedonobacteraceae > Paraktedonobacter. The sequence goes on from DATGKW010000050.1 coordinate 7,273, forward strand.
CGATCCGCCGTGGGCCGAAAAAGAGTTCGAGGCGCGCGGAGGGAACCCCAAATAGATTGCGATAACTAGGACGCACCGAGATAAGATCATCCAGGTGATAAGATTTCCCAGCAATTTCGATAGAGTCCAGATATAAGCGGCAGATTTTTCCCCAGCCAAAAGAGCAGGTAAGTAGAGCTTCTTGGTTACTCATTGAAGCATTTTCCTCCCCATCCATCCAGATATGTTTATATGACATATCGTTCCACACAGACATACGCGTTAAAATGAGTACTTCAACTAATAAAGAGAACGCTACATGTAGATAAAAGTAACGGGTGTTGAAGCATCTATATGTGGAATAATGTTTCAGTGCTTAGAAGAAACGAACGAACGCAGGATCGTATTACGCAGGCGCGGCCAGAGGCGTACAAGTTCCTGCTCTTCGCGTGCGCCAGGGGCCTGGTGGGGCGCGGCCCAACGTTCGCGAACAAAGAGGTCGGCAAGCCGGCGCAGAGTCGCGGATGCTTGCGGAAAACGTTGGCTCAGCGCGAAGGTATATTCATAGGGGGTTTGCCAGGCTGCATGCGGTGAGCCAACCAGGCCGGCAAGCTTGCAGAGGCGAGCATAGATTGTTGTAATGCGAGATCGCGAGGAGCGACTGACTCGGTAGCGAGCGATTGCCACGGCCAATACCATAAACGAGCAGAGCAAAATCACCAGCGAAAAAGCCAGGAAGAGATTTTGTACGCTGGAACTCCCGCCTGAGAATAAAGAGGGTGTACCTCCTGTTTGTCCTGCCGCGTGTGTGGGCTGTGTTCCAACAGGCTTGCGCGGGGTCGCGGTCGGGCTGTTTGAGGGCGCTGGAGTAGTAGCTCCGGGCGTGGGAGAAGCAACTGGATTGCGCGCACCAATGGTTGAGAAACCGGGGGTGGGATCAAAATTAACCCAACCGGCGTCGGGGAAGTAGATCTGAACCCAGCTGTGAGCATCGTTGCCATTCACGATCCAGGCTTTTTGCTGCGGATTATAGGTTCCCTGGCTAAAGCCGCTGACCACGCGAGCCGGGATATCAAGCAAGCGAGCCATAATGGCCATCGCTGTCGCATAGTAGGTGCAGTAGCCTTTGTGGGTATGCAGAAGCCAGGTGACAGCATCGATATTTGAGGGCACCGGCGGATTAGTTACAGAGTAGGTAAAATCGTTGGGATTGCTCAAATGCTCTTGCAAGTCCAGGACTGCTGTATACACATTACTGGCCCCTTTCGTCCAGATCCGCGCGGTCTCCAGGACTTCGGGTGAGAGATCTGCTGGCTTTTGCATGTAATATTGCCTGAGCGCGTTGTAGTTCAGGTCGCTCTGCCAGGCATCTGGATCTGCATCGGGAAAAGGAGTGGTCGCGAGATCGGAAGGCGAGGCGTTGGGAACTTCAGAAAGGACCTGGTAGCGTTCATTCTGCCGCAAAGGAGAATTCTGTGTCCATACTGATATAAAGCTACCGGCTGCATCAGTAAACACTGTGGTAGGGACCGTGAAGCTGCCGGGGTCGGCGGGCGCGAAGATATAGTTTCTTGTGCCTTCTGGTGGCTGGAGAATCGTCACCATAGTCGTCAAGGGGGTATAGGACGCGGTAGAACTGTCCTGTGGAATGGGGGTATTTGCCGAGTAGCTCTGGCCAGTGCTGCTGGTTTGCAGGGTCCAGGTGTGGCCATCGAACGTATTGAAAGTGAACCCCTCCAGGTATTGCCCCTGCGTGGTCGAGTTCGCGATATAGGAGAGCACTGGACCATGGGGCAGATTGACGCTGCCCGTGATAGCAAGCTGGTCGCTGAAGAAGTTGGCCGGTGGATCGTAAGGTCCAAACAGGCTATTTGGATTTGTCAGGGCGGACAGGTTGCCATGACTGATATTCGCCCAGGCGTTATCCAGGTTATTCCAGAAGGTTGTGCCTGCTGGCGGCTGATTCCCAGTTGGCAGGAACCAGCTCAGAGGTAGGATCAACAGGACGAAGAGCGCCGCAATTCGCAGGAAGCGGAACGTGAGATGACGCAGCCAGGTCTGGTCGGTATAGAGTCCCTCGCTTTTCCAGCGGGCCAGTTGGCCGGCCAGTTGCACCCGCGCGATGAGCAGGATCAGCGAGCCAACCAGGATGACTACCAGGAAGGAAAGATCACGATTCGCAACATAGTTCAGATTAACAAGCATGATCGAAACATAAACCAGGGCTACCAGCCAGGGCAGATGCGCACGATAGGTTAGCCAGGAGCCGAAATAGCCTAGAAAGAAGCAGAGGAAGGCAAGATAGAAGAGAAAGATCATTTCGCTATTCTGCGCTCCTGCAAGCGAGAAGCCGCTTGAGATGACCGCGCGCAGGTTGGCAAGTACTTCGAGCACGGAAACGTGGTAGGCGAAGAGGCTGGTTGCGAAGAGAGCCAGCCAGTATCCAAGGATACAGGCTCCAACATGGAGCATGCCTTGCTGAAAGTAGCGACTTTTCGAGATCGCCAGTCCGCACAGCAGACCCAGCGCTGTCGTGAGCCAGAGAATATTACTGTGATCGATGATAATTGCGGCAGTAACCGAATAAACAACACTATACACTGCTATGGAGAGCAGCAGTAACGGCAGCCAGCCCTCGCTGGGGACTAGAGGGAACCGGCGCTGCTGCTGCGCAACCGGCATGGGCGAAGGCGAGGGTGGAAGTCGAAAATTCGAGCTTGGTTGGGCATAGTAGATATTGTTATTGGGCGCGGAACGAGGCTCAATCAAGCTAGACCGCATTAATGTACTCCTGATAGTTCTTGAGCAAGCACAATGTTTTTAGTAAAAAATCCTGTAATCAGTATAGAATATGTTTCACGTGCAGGCTTCCTGGCTCTCTTCTGGATAAGCATATTTGATAAGATACAAGTATTCTCTCCTGCTTTTCTAAGTGTACACTATTTCAATCGAAAGAAATAGCTCGATGTTACGCATTGATGGACCATCTTCCTATGCTACCTGTAACCTCAACGTTTTTCATTCGTATACACATTGATTCTATAAAACGGCACGCAGGTATGTATGCGATACAATATAAGTAAAAGGTACGAGCTTATACAATAAAGGGAGATAGATATGGCAACTACATTGCCGGGTGTTCACTTTGCTGTCTATGATCTCTTGAGCTGGATCATTATCGGAGGGCTGGCCGGCTTCTTTGCAAGTGTGCTGGTTCGCGGTCGCGGCTACGGGTGCCTTGGCAATACTATCGTGGGCCTGATTGGTGCTGTGATAGGAGGATATCTGGCAAGCCTGCTAGACATCACAGGGTACTTCCATTTTTGGGGGACGCTCCTCATTGCGTTCCTCGGAGCCTGTGTCCTCGTTTTCATCTTGCAGGCGCTGCGGGGGGATCAGAGAAGGCCGTAGCTTCTTCTCCTGATGAAGCCGGGGAATGCGACCGGCTTCATCGGAAAAGAGCATACTAGCATTCATCGCTTAAGCGCCAGCGGATCGTATCGGCCTGCCGTAAGAGCCGCTCGACGATATTACGGCGCAGGCGATGAATTTCTCGTACATCTGGAAACTCGCTGTTACAGAACTGAACGATTTCTCTGGGCTTGAGACCGCAATGGAAGAGCAAGTACGCCAGGCGCCGCTCGCGAGAAGTCGGGATCAGATTTTTGATGACCTCCCAGAAATCATATTCGTAGGCGTGTTCTTCGCTGGATAGCTCAACCGGATAGAAGTAGCCAGGCTCAGGTATGGGCACCTCTGGCCGGGCATAGGTGCGGAGCGTATCAAGGATTGCTCCGTTCAAACTGGCTTTCAAGTAGCTCAGCGCTGCTTCCAGGGTAGTGAAGGTGAGTGAACGGTTCCGCGCGGTGGCCTGCCAGAAGCGCTCGAATGCCAGAGCCACATAATATTCGGGATTGTGATAACGATAGGCAAGCTCGCGGCGTGCGTGCCCACGCACCCAGGCCAGAACCAGACCTTGAAAACGCTCAACCAGAAGGTTCCAGGCTTCGTCGTCTTTGTGAGAAAGAGCGCGTTGGAAAAGTTCTAAACCCTCTTGATTCTGCCTGGATTCCTTCAAATGACCGGGGCTGCTCTCACTATATCGTCCGGACAGTGCCACACTACTTGTCTGAATTGCCAGATCTTCCATGCTAATACCCATCGCTGGTTCCCCCATTTTCGTCGGTATCGGTACTGGAGGACTATTTCCCCGCGTAGACCACTTGCAAGTGAGCGGGTGGTAATAGAACCTCACCGGTAAAGATGTTGTGATAAACGTATTAGTTGAATTGATTTCCAATGGCATATGAAATCACATATTTGTATGACGAGACAGAGAGAGAATAGGACATGCTTGTTAGAGGTAATACTTCACAGAAAAAGTGTGAGAGAAATCACGAGAGAAGTGTGAAATAAGGAGAAGGAGAATTGAGAGATAACTCACATATTTTGGTTCCAGGGCTTGCTTGCTACAGCAAAACCTTGTATAGTATAAGTGTCAAGTGATCGTGTACTCCAATTTGTCCATCGGTCGGGCCGACCAGTTTAAAGTAAGCAATACTCATCCTAACAGGGAACGGCCATGAACAAGTGCATAGTGTTGGGCGTCGATGCTCCGATTTCCCCAGCGACACGGCAGGCTATACGCACGATCAAAGAGCTTCTTGAGCCGATGTTGCCGTGTGTGCGTCTGATACTGCTGCATGTGATTCCTATCCCCTATGTAACTTCACCAACGCTTGGGATGTATACCGGGCAGATCCAGTCAACGACGATTACTACTGAGCAGCGTGAGGAAGCGGAGAAAGTGCTGACAACTGTGCGCGGCACGCTCCAGGAGCAGAACCCCCATGTGCTGCATATCGAAATCTGCATTCGCCTGGGCTCGCCCCCTGATGAGATTCTCAGACTGGCTGGCGAGGTTCACGCGGATATGATCATTGTCGGCAGCCATGGCAATCAGGCGCGAGACCGTATGCGGCGCTTCTTTCTGGGGAGTAAGTCTCGCCGGGTTTTGCAAGGCGCGACCTGCCCGGTACTGATCGTATCCCTTCCCTCTGCAAAGCGGCCTGCAGACCTGGTGGCCTGGTACGAGGAAGCCATTACCCGCTATCTACGCGAGAATCCGGGAGGTCTGGCGGTCTTTAAACCTGTGGAAGTCGCGCAGCTTTTCGCACCGCCAAACGCAGTTCGGGGACCAGGACGCAAAGAGCGGGCTGCGGCTATGCTTGCCCTTGAACACCTGGCCGGTACGGGGGTGCTCTGCCGGCACAAGGTTCAGGGCGAACTGCGCTACGTGAACGATTAGGCTCTAGAGAACCTCCTTTCCCTGGCGAATGGCGTGTGCTGGGGCCTTTTCTGCCACGCTTTGTTCGGCGCTTTCGCGCACAATCATGGTTCCGGCTCCCTGATCAGTAAAGAGTTCACGCAGTAATACATGCGGCTCGCCTCCATCGACGATATGCACACGCTTCACGGCGGCCAGCGCGTCAAGGCAGGCCGAGACTTTCGGGATCATGCCGCCGCTGATCACACCTTCCTGAATGAGCTGGCGGGCTTCAACCTCGCTAAGCTCGGAGATCAGTGAACCATCGGCGCGGCAGATGCCTACCACGTTGCTGAGGAAGATAAGTTTTTCGGCGTCGAGCGCCCCGGCGAGGTGGGACGCAACAAGATCAGCGTTGATATTCAAGCTGATGCCGTCGGGACCCTTGCCCAGGGGGGCGATAATTGGGATATAGCCCTGCGCGACCAGCGCCTGAACCAGCTCCGGGTTGATCGACTCGATCTCGCCCACAAAGCCCAGTTCGGGATCGGCGATGCGCGCCTGAACCATATTCCCATCGGTTCCGCACAGGCCAACCACTTTGCCGCCCATCTGCGCGGCCAGCGAGACAAGGCCCTGATTAACCTGGCCGCACAGCACCATGCGGACGACTTCGAGTGTGGGGGCGTCGGTGACGCGCAGGCCATTTTTAAACATAGCGGGAATGTGTAGCTTGTCCAGCCACTCGTTGATATAGGGCCCGCCGCCATGCACAAGAACGGGATTGGCTCCCAGAGCGCGCAGCCAGATGATATCTTGCAGAATGATGCGCTGATTTTCAAGCGTACTGCCGCCCAGCTTAATTACGAGAATTTTACCCTTGAGAAAATCAATATAAGGAAGCGCCTCGCGCAGGACCTGGGCGATTATATGGTGATCGGCGATGATGTCGCCATCGGATGACATTGGAAAGGTCATGGCCATGAGTAATTTGTGCTCCTCCTCATAGACGTTACTGCTGTTCTGCTTTTTTTCGTGTAAATGAGACTGGCAATCTGCCCGCTCCGATCTATGGAGCAAGCGGGACTGTGGGCAGACCGGCTGTTTCGGGCAGGCCCGCGACTAGATTTGCGTTTTGCAATGCCTGCCCGGCTGCACCTTTAACCAGGTTGTCGAGGCAACTGACAACCATCAACCGCCCGGTGGACTGATCAAGCGTTGGATAGATGAGACAGAGATTGGTTCCGGTCGTCCACTTGGTGTGCGGGGCAGTATCGAGTACCCGAATGCATGGCTCATTGACATAATATGCGGCGTACACTGCGCGAATCTCCTCAATAGTCAACGATGACTCTTTGAGATCAGCATAACAGGTCGCAAGAAGCCCCCGGCTCATTGGCACGACGTGAGGAACGAAGGTCAGGCGCAAACCATCTGGTAAGGGATGACCGCTCTCGCGCGCTGCCGCTTCCAGTTCCTGGGTGATTTCGGGTAAATGGCGATGCCCGTCCAATCCGTAGGCGCTACTATCCTCGTCCTGTTCGCAGTAAAGCGAGCTGAGCTTGAGGCTGCGCCCGGCCCCGCTGATGCCTGTGATAGTGTTTACAATGATGTCAGGTTTGATTAAGCCGGCGGATATCGCGGGCAACAGTGCCAGGATCGCCGTAGTAGAGTGGCAGCCGGGGTTGGCAACCAGCGAGCTTTGAGCGATGCGCGTGCGATAGCGTTCGCTGAGACCATAGACGGCAGCTTCCAACAGGGCGGGCGCCGGGTGCGTGTGCTGGTACCATTTCTCGTAGATCGCGGCATCGCGCAGGCGGAAATCTGCCGAGAGATCTATGACCTTGACGTTCTGTGCCAGTAGCTTGACCACCGTTTCGGCGGCAGCGGCGTGCGGCAGGCAGACAAAGGCTAGGTCGGTTTGCTCAGGTTTTTCGGAGATCAGCAAATTTCCAACAGATGTGCTATGCGTGGTACGATTGCGCCCGGCAGAGAACTGGGGAAAGACCGTGTCCAGGCGCTGACCTGACGAGCTGCGCGCGCTTACCGATGTCACCACGAATTCAGGATGATTCGCCAGGAGGCGCAGCAGCTCCAGGCCCGTGTAGCTTGTGACGTTCACAATTGAGACCGTAATCAATTTCTTCCACCTTCTAATCTGTTAGTGGATGGGACGGGGCGAAGTGGAAAGATGCGCCAGGAAAACCGTATGAATTCCTGGCAGGGCACCTCGCAGCCAAACAAAAAGCCCTCGTCCCACGTCGAAAACTTCATTCATGGGACGAGAGCTCTCTTTTTCTCAAGACTCCCGTGGTACCACCCAGATTGCCGCCACCCGCAACGCTGCTATTTCTTCACCTCATTGTGACGAAAGGTCGTGACCACTCATTTGCGGTTCAACTCCTGCGTGGGAACCGTCCACCCGTCTTACTTGCCTCGTGTATGGAGACTTTCTTCAGACGACCGCTCACGACGCGGTTCCGAGGAAGCGGAACCTTCCGAACTTGCACCAATCATCGGATCGCTCCAGGCCGCTGCTCCTCGTACTATTTTCGCTCAACGCGGGCAGTTCTATTTATTTGTTGTGTTTTTCCTTGAGCGGCTCTTCGCCGCTTTTACCAATATGTGTAGTATAGCATCTCTTGAAAAAAAGGGCCAGTCTATTTTTGTCCAAAACTGCTTCAATTTTGCTCTTTCTGGCAGGCTCAAATGCTGCTTCGGGTTCCTTTTCTGACTGTCAAGGCAGAATGTTTCTTCCGACATGCCACAGGAAAAATACCCGCGCTATCCCGAATTGTCTACTTGACTTTCTTGTGAAGAAAAGCTATTATTCGGATAATCGGGAAAAACCGATTATCCGAATAAATCTTATCGGAAAAATCTGCCAGGCAAGAGAGGGCCATGATGAAAACGAACGAACTTGCCCCGACGACGGTTGAGACGCGTGTTTTGCGGCTGTTGCGTGTTCTAGCGAATCCGGCGCGGTTTCATATCGTTACGCTGCTGGCTGAGCGCAAGGATTGCACCGCCGGGCAACTGGCTGAAGCGCTGCCGCTTGCGCAGTCCAGCCTCTCTGATCATCTGACGCTTCTCCGTGAAGCCGGTATTGTGCAGGTCAGCAGCGATGGGCCAAATCGCTATTATTGCCTGGACCCATCGATCATTGATTTTCTCGCGGCTTATCTCAGTGGGCTTGGGCAGCGAGCGCGTTCGTGGACAGAGCTGGTGAAGGAGACTCAAAGGGAGTATGAGATGAAGATTCGTGATGCGACATATGAGGATGCAGCGGCCATTGCGCATATTTATAACCAGGGGATTGAGGATCGCTCAGCTACGTTAGAGACGCAATTGCGTACGCCGGAAGAGCGGGCGGAATGGCTGGTGTCGCGTAGCGCCCGGCACCCAGTGCTTGTTGCAGAGAATGGCGCGGGAGTAGTAGTCGGCTGGGCTTCGCTCAATTCCTTCAATCCTCGCTCGGTCTACGATCACGTCGCAGATCTCTCCGTTTACGTAGCGCGGGAGCAGCGCGGGCGAGGTATCGGTGACGCGCTGCTGGGTGCTCTGGAGACGCGGGCTCGTGCGCTTGGCTATCATAAAATGGTGCTGGCGGCCTTTCCTACAAATGCGCCTGGCATGCGTCTGTATGAGCGTCACGAGTTTCGCACAGTGGGGATTTATCACGAACAGGGGATGCTCGATGGTCAATGGGTGGATGTGATCGTGATGGAGAAAATTCTGCGTTGAGCATGAGATAGTTATGAAGTCCATTGGGAGAGTGCATACTCCCACGGTGTGTAGCGACACCCTTGCGTGCGCTGCCTGGAAGCGAAAAGATGGAACAGACACGTGAGCAGAGGAAGTTTCCGCATAGCGTCTATTACGGATGGGTAATGCTGTTCGCCGTCTCTTTTACCGAAATGACCTCGTGGGGCGTGCTCTATTACGCCTTCACCGTATTTTTGAAGCCAATCCAATCCTCGCTTGGCTGGTCTACGGCTGAATTAACGGGGGCTTTTTCACTCGCCCTGTTGTGCAGTGCCGGGGCCGCGCTGCTGATGGGGCATCTTGTAGACCGATATGGAACGCGCTGGCTCATGACCGGCGGATCATGTGCTGCATCTCTACTGGTTCTCGCCTGGTCAGCGGTGAGCGACCTCACGCTGTTCTATCTTATCTGGATCGGCATCGGGATTGCGATGGCTGCTGTGCTCTATGATCCTGCCTTTGCTCTGGTGGCCACCTGGTTTCGGACGATGCGCGCTCGTGCTCTGACCATCTTGACCTTCATCGCCGGTTTTGCCAGCGTGATCTTCGTGCCCCTGGCGCAGTGGCTGGTGCAGTTGCAAGGATGGCGTATGGCCCTGGTGAGTCTGGCCGCGTTGCTGGCGCTTGTCACCATTCCCTTGCACGCGCTGCTCCTGCGTCGGCGGCCGGAGGACCTGGGATTGGTGCCAGATGGGGATAAGGCGCTGGCTGCCACATCTCTCGCTTCCGTGGCTGAGGAGCGGAGCGTGCCAACGAGGACGGCTCTCCGTGGATCTGCTTTCTGGTGGATTGCTGCCGCCTTCGGGCTTACTATGCTGACCTCGGGAGCGATTACTGTTCATCTGGTTCCCTATTTGATCAATCGTGGATATTCCGCCGGCTTTGCAGCGAGTATGGTTGGCTTGATTGGCATCATGGCTCTGCCTGGTCGCCTGATCTTCACGCCGCTGGGCGAACACTTTTCTCGCCGCCTGAGCGTGGCCTTGCTCTTTGTATCCCAGGCTATCGCACTGGCTGTGCTGCTTGTCGTACCCGGCGTTATCGGCGTGTTCGGGTTTGTCGTCCTGTTTGGCATGGGATTCGGGGCCATTACCCCCGCCCGTGCGGCCCTGGTAGCCGACCACTATGGTTCAACGTACTATGCCAGGATCAACAGCATTCTGGGGCTGTTTATCACGGGCGCACGGGCTATTGCTCCTGTCGGGGCGGGTATTCTGTATGATCTCCTGGGAGCCTATCCTCCTGTCTTCTGGCTGCTGACAGGATCTTCTGTGCTGGCCGCGGGGGCTATTCTTCCGGTGAAGCGGGCCAGGAAGAAATCCGAGGCCCGCTCAGGCAGCCTAATATGATCCAGACAGCACCGGTGAGCGCTTCTCGCGCATAAGCCAGACATAACTATCTTCCATGCTCGGGGGAGCAGGGAAAGCTCCGTTGGGATTAGACAGGTCTCCGACAACGCGATACTGCACGGTCGTGCCCATGTTCATGGTAGAGATGACCGTGACATCTCCTGCGGGTTTTGGAGCGCCGGCCTCGGTGGTGAGCGTCCAGACCTTGCCACGAGCTTCGTTGACCAGCTCTTCGGCGGTTCCCTGGAAGATGATGTGGCCCTTGTGCATGATTGCCAGGCGGCGGCAGGTCTGAGCTATGTCCTCGACGATGTGCGTGGAGAGCAGGACGATGCGATTGCCACCCAGGTCTGAGAGCAGGTTGCGGAAACGGATGCGCTCTTCGGGATCGAGGCCAGAGGTTGGCTCATCGACGATCAGCAGTTGCGGGTCATTCAGTAGAGCCTGAGCGATACCGATGCGGCGCTTCATGCCTCCTGAGAACGTCTTGAGCTTGCGATCGGCCACATCGGCGAGCGAGACCAGTTCCAGCAATTCCTCGACGCGCTGCTGGCGGGCTTTATGCTCGTCCATGCCTTTGAGGATGCCCACGTAGTCGAGAAACTCGCGCGCACTGAGATCAGGGTAAACGCCCAGATCCTGCGGCAGATAGCCCAGGATGCGCTTGATCGCGGTGCGCCCGCGTTCGGTGGTGCCATCGTACTCTCCTACCTGAATAGTTCCACTGGTCGGGCGCAGGATGCCGGCCAGAATACGCATCAAGGTTGTTTTGCCCGCGCCATTGGGTCCCAACAGGCCGTACATGCCGTTGGGAATAACAAGGCTGATGTCGGTAAGGGCGCGGACGCCGCCGCGATAGACTTTGTTGAGATGGTCGATATCGATTTGCATAGCTTTTTACTCCTCATCTATATACGGAATGTTGCTCCGTTCATTGCCGGGCTTGCTCCCATTTCAAGAACTGGTAAAGTGCTACAAGAACCAGGATTGCAAGGCCGAGCAGGGCTGCAATACTGGCCACACCGTTGATAGGGGGATATGGTCCGGGGCCAATTTTGCCGAACGGAATGCCGAAGAGGCTGGACCCGATCATGTTGCCCATCGGCGTCAGAATCGTTCCGTTCAGCGTGGGCAGACCAGAAGAAGGGCTCAACAGATTGCCCCAGAACCAGTAGCCAAAGAAGAGGAACTGGTAGAGCGGTACCCAGATCACAGCGGGGCAGGCAACGGAGAAGGCTGCGACAAAAAACATACCGGGCAGGACAATCACCACATAGCAGAGCAGGCCTAGGGGAACTAACAAGAAGTTGCCGGTTTGCCAGACCGCGAGGCCCAGGATCAGCAGGTATAACAGAAAGGCCGGGATAAGCGTGGCAAGCGTGGCTCCCAGGTACTTGCTCAGTATGCGCATGCGTAATGTACCGGGCAGTGTATTCAGAAGCTCTTCTACTCTGGTTCGCCGGTCGCGTGGCAGGCGGTCAGCCACAAAGATGCCAACGCCCAGAGGGGTCAGCCAATTGGTCAGCAGCGTCACGGTAGCTGCCAGTTGCAAGGGTGATAAATGCAGGGTGTTGAGTTCGGGATTGCGTAGATTGCCAATGGCTGATCGGACGAGCAAAAGCGCAAAACCGAGGAATGTTAGCCAGAGCGAGGATCGGCGGATCTGCATAAGAAACTCGTAACGTAGCGTTCCCCACGTGATTTTGAGAGAGTTCATATATCATACTCCTTTCTTTTTCTGTTCATAATTTACTGCCTATTCCTCTCCTGGAGCGTGGGAGAGCAGCAATTCTGGCGTGCGCAGAAGGAACCAGGCAAGAATGAGCAAGACCGCTGCCATGCCAAGCAGCTCGAATCGGTTGCTTAGCCAGTAACTGGCATCCGGTGAGAAGGTCAGCGGGAAAAGGTAGACCGGGTGATAAAAGGGGTCCTGATCCATCGTCTGATGGAAGACCAGTTCGCCGACAGAGATGACGCAAATCAGCGCACCACTGGCCGAACGGCTGCGGAGAAGCAGCGAGAGCACCAGACCGAGTGCGACCAGACAGAGAGTTGGAGAAAGCCAGGTGAGCTGCCAGGCGAGGAATTGCCAGGGCTGGTTCCAATTGGCGATCTGTGCAGGAAGGCGCCAGAAGTTGAGAACATAGAGTAAGTAACTGGTCAGCAGCGAAACCAGGGCGCTCCAGAGCAGGATGAACAGAAAGCGCGTGTTTGCGGTGCGGTGATATTTGCGCGGCATCGTCAACTGCAATTCTATTGCCCGATCATACGTAGCGATGGTTGCTACTACCACACCGGCGGCCATCGGTAGCAGAACCTCCAGGCTGCCACCCATCGACTGAGCCACCTTGTACGCGTTGCGGTTCACAAGAAAGAGTAGCAGGGCGAAGCCAACCACGACCAGAACAGGGGTGAGAAAGACAGGCTTCCCGAGCAAACGCAGTTCATAACGCAAACGATCAAAAGTCATAGTGCCTCCGTAAACGTCTATATGCGATTTTGATACAAAAGGTTTTAGAGAGTAGCTGGTCTGGGCTGTCTTGGCACAAAGATCACGGCGAAAGCGATCAGCAGGAGCGCCCCGATTACCAACGCGGGGCTGGTTGGATTCAAACCCAGTGCTGGTAGCGGCAGGCTAACCAGATGGGATAGTCTGTCGGGAATAAACTGTAGCGCTTCAATTACCGCCGTACAGAGCAGAGCAAAGGTTGAGCCGATGAAAAGTGAGATCGCCAGGCAGAGCGACGAGAGAAAGAACAACGGCTCCAGCCAGAGCTGCATAAATCCCCACAAGCTTCCTCCATATACGCCAGCAAACGCGGCCGAGACCAGCAGCCCCAGGAGAAAGTTATAGCCCAGGACAAGCGCCATGCGGCAGAGCATGACCAGACGAATCGGGGTTGGCGTGGCAATGGTCAGTTCAAAGCCGGGATCAATTGATGAACCGTAGATAAACGCGCTGCCTGACGCGCCCACAACCACGATGAAGAGCGACAGCAAATTCCCGGCAAAGTGCTTCTGCGCAAGGGTTTGCGGTTCCATCAATAGCGTAAGGACCAGGCCGAGAAAGCAGACTGCGCCCGAGACTACCCAGATACTTTTGTGAAGCAAAGGGATCTGTGAGCGGAAAACTAGCCAGAGCTGGCGCAGCGTGTGAAACGGAAACCAGAGCCGGTTAACCTGCGTCTCTGCGGGCGCGTCGATTTTCTCCCAGACCTGCTGCATCAGGTGGGTGGAAGGCTCTGGAGTCAGGGCGAAGACCTGGTTGGCTGCTCCCTTAATCGCTTCCCAGCCGGCAAGTTCGAGCCGACAGGTCTCGCAAGATGTAAGGTGTTCGCGTACCCACCTGGTGAGGCCCTCGTCTAGCTGCTGATTCAGGTAAGCTGGCAGAAAGTCCGCGACGTGTTCGCGATCTTCAGGGATCTGTGCTGTCATTTTCTTGTATCCTCCTTCGCGTCAAGGAGGGCGCGTAACGCGCGCCGGGCGTTGCTCAGACGGCTTTTGACTGTTCCAACAGGAATTTCCAGAACATCTGCTGCCTCCTGGTAGGACAGTTCCTGGACAAAAATCAGCAGCAGCACTTCGCGATGGACGGGAGCCAGTTGGTGAAAGGCCCGGGTCAATTCGTCGCGGACCGCGTTCGCCAGAATGCGCTCCTCTGGCTCCAGTTCTGGCGCGGGCAGATGCTCCAGTTCTGAAATATCCGTCAAGGGAATCTTGCGCTGGCGCAGCGTGTTATGCGCCTGGCGGCGAGCGATGCCGATGAGCCAGGTGAGCACGGTCGAACGGCCCTCGAAATTGCGCGCACTTTTCCAGACGGCTACCAGCGTATCTTGAAGCAACTCTTCAGCCAGGCCGTAATCGGGCGTGAGCTGAAGAAGGTACGAGAAAAGCGAATGCTGGTGGCGTGTGTACAATTCTGAGAGGGCCTGCCGGTTCCCACATGCGATTTGTTTGACCAGCCAGGCGTCGTCGGCGCTCGTTCTAGTGGTCATTCGGCCGGCCTCTTGCGCTAGTAGAGATTCCACGTCCTGTCACTCATTCTGTCCAGAGCATACATACTTGCTTGTACTGATTTCTTGACTCTAGAAAATGAGTAGCAGGAATGCCTACAAAAGTTCACAGGGAAGCGCCCATGCGTTTTGAGAACCTGTCTGTTTCCCGGAGGTTTTGTCTTCTCTCGCACGGCTGCGCTGAGCAGAGGAGGCATCTTGATCCCTGAGAAAATGCATGAACCACATTTCTCAGGGATCAAGATGCCTCTCACAATTTCTTCCCATTAAAAGAAACTCACTTGCAACTTGCGGGTGGCGGCGCGGGACCGAGATCGTTCCCATAGCTGGTGATTAACCAGTTGCCAGTGGCATCCTTTTGCAGCGTCAGTTGCATCTGATACGGCTTTGTCAATTTGCTGCGCGTAATCGTGTATGTAAAACTCTGGGTATTGCCGTCGGCGGAACTTGTTGCGCTGCCGTTCACCTCTGTATAGTTTGTGACCTTGCCGTAGCACCGGTCATCGGCTGTAGCTGCCTGCGCGAAACTGCTCTGGCTGAGCTGGACGGTGATGTTCGGACCCAGGTCGTTATACGCCTGAGCATAGTTGGCATCCTGGAGATTCGAGAGAAAATCGCTGGCAGTGTTTGCTGAGCCTGCGCTGACGCTCACGGCGAGAAAGAAATTTGTCGCTCCGTAGGCAATGCCGCTAATAGCAATCAGAACGAACACGGAGAGAATCAGCGCTCCCAGCCACCACTTCCAGGTTTTGGGCTTGCGTTCCCGGCGCCTGGGTTCTGGGCGAGCGACTCGTGGCATTGAGGGTGGTTGGTCCAGACGCTCCATGCCAGGAGGACGCTTTGGTATAACAGGTTGTCTGCCAGTCAGATCAGAGAGGCGGTATGCCCCCGTCCCATTGACGCTCTGATACTTGCCTGTCTTATCAGCGAAGCGGTATCCCGTGGTTGAAGAATGGTCCAGGGAGTTTTGCCCATTCTCACCCTGTCCTTTTCGTCCTTGCATGAGAAAACCTCCCCATTAATGAACGAGAGAAAACTCTATGGATGAAGCATAATCACGCCGGCCAGTTTGATATGAGCTTGCTCGAACTGTTCCTGCGCCTGTCTGGCCTGCGCACGAGTTGTTTGCCCCATAATGATAGCCAGCACTGTTTGTTCGGTGTGTGTACCAATTAAAGCTGCGTCCGCACCGGCCAGCGCGTCCGCGCTGTGAAAGATCGCGATACCCGGTGATTTTTCAGACAATGCCAGAACTGCGCGGATGCCCGTTATCACCTCTTCCAGGTGAGGCGAGAGCAAGAGAGCTGGCCCCTGGGACTGTTTTGTGCCCGCCTCAAGGATACGCAAACCCGGCACAAAGGTTGGCTGTAAACAGGCAGTAATCTTCTGGGGAGTCACCTCGCCTTCTGCCAGCAGGTCGCTCAGGCCGGCATTGGGTGCCAGCCCGAAGCGCTGCCGCATGCCCGGAGAGCGGAGATTGGCATCCACCAGGATCGTCTCGGCGCCGCTCTGGGCCGCAACGATTGCCAGATTAGCGGCCACCGTTGCCTGGTCTTTATACGCTGAGGCAGAGGTTATGAGAAGCGTATGCACGCGCGGCGTGCCTGGCTGTTCGGGCGATAGTTGCTCGTCTTCCCAGTGGAAGCGAATGTTGGCAAAAAGGGTATAAAACGCCTGGGCATAGGCGGTTGTCGTATCATAGTCGGTGAGCAAGGCATATTGCTCTTGTGCAGGTAATCCCACTATGCCACTCCTCTATCTGTGCTCGTGCCTGTGCATTGTTTTCTCTACTATACGCGCCATACAAGAATCCTGTCAAGCAAGGAAATCAGGAAGCAGACCGGCTGCGCGTCCCGGCAGAGTGGCCGGGAGCAGGAGCACGAGGTACTTCCCCATAAATTGGCAGGAGGAAGAGATCGCGGATATCCTCTTTGCTCCGAATACGATCATCGAGATAATTCAGAAGGAAAGCCAGCGCGATACCAATGGCCAGCGCGACGATCACCAGCAGCGCCAGCAGCGTCAGTTTACTGGCGGACGTGCCGGGTACGGGTGCCGGATTGGACGCGGGAGCAACGACGCGCGCTGACACCTCTGGCAGAGTAGAAGTACCAGAGGGCGTACTATGGGCATAATTTGTGGCAATCACGTAATCCAGGTATTGCCCGATCCGCGCCGTACTCACTTCGCCGATAGCATTGGCGATGGCCCAGGCGCCTGCCGCTGTGCTCCAGTTCACATTGATTGTCACCAGGCTATCGACGCGTGAGATGCTCAGGGAGCTTCCGATCGCGCTGGGATCCTGCCAGTTACCGAGGTTAGCATTCAAGCCAAAACGTTGCTGTATCTGGCTCGTATCCTGTCCGATCTGGCGAGAGACATCGCTGCAGAAGGCTGTGGATGTGAGAATAGGGCCGTTCACCAGCGTATCAGCGAGTTGCTGTGAGACGGTGACGGCATCAGCGGGGTTGGTATCTCCGTTGCTCGTCGCGACCAGACCGATTTGCATGGATATACTGGAGCCATAACCTTTCAGGGCGCCTGGCGTCTTGCTCAGTTTGTAGTATTGGTAGCCGGCGTAGAGCAGCACCACGCCTACAAGCAGAGCAATTAGCCAGATATAACGCCAGATAATTTTTGCATACATCCGCAGTTCCACTGCATTTGTCCCTTTCAATATGTATGTACCACCGCGTCAAAGCGGGGCCAGGAGGCTTCTCGCATTCTGGCGAATATCCATCCAGGCCTCATCCAGGCGGATGCCGGGAGAGGCGTACCAGCTATCCGACGAATTGGTTGGATGGAGCCGCCCATCCTTGCGTTTGGATGTGCGCGCTCATCTTCGCTTCAACAAATTGGAGAATGCGGCGCTGGAAGCGAGGCTTATCAAAATCTAACGCATGATCGCGAATAGTTTGAGGCTGGTAGAGACGTTCATCGAAGGAAGCCAGGGCGGAAGCCAGGCTTTCGACCGTCTGCTCATGGAAAAACGTGCCAGTTACTCCTTCAATGATTGAGGCCAAAGCGCCACCGGAGCCATAGGCGATCACCGGGCGGCCGCAAGCCTGAGCTTCCAGTGGCGTGATACCAAAATCCTCATCGCCTGGAAAAAGGAACGCGCGACAATGAGCGAGATACTGTAACACCTCGGAGTCAGAAAGCCGTCCCATAAAGCGAATCGTTGGCCCGGCCATAGCCTTGAGGCGTTTCTCGTCGCGTCCACTGCCGATTACTACCAGGGGAAGCCGTAAGCGATTGCAAGCCTGAATGGCCAGGTCGAAGCGCTTATAGGGCGCGAAGCGACCAAGCGTGAGGAAGTAATCTCCTGGTTGGGCGGCAGGATCAAAGGGGAAGCGGTCAGCCTCCACCGGGGGAGGAATGACGACGGCTTCGCGCCTGTAATATTTCTGAATGCGTGCGGCCACAACCGGAGAGTTGGCAATGAAATGATCCACGCGCATCGCGCTGGTCGTATCCCAGACGCGCAACCAGGTGATCAAAAACGGCAGGATGCTCCGCGTCATCTTGCCTAACCGCTCGCGTTCGACATATTCCTGGTAGTTCCAGCACCAACGCATGGGCGTATGGCAGTAACAAATGTGCAGCGTGCCCGGCTTGACGATAACTCCCTTGCCGAAAGCGCTGGAACTGCTCAAAACCAGGTCGTATCCTCGTAGATCCAGGCTTTCCATCGCGGATGGATAAAATGGCAGGTAAGGCTGGTGGTGCTTCATGACAAAAGGAAACTTCTGCATGAACGAAGTGCGAATATCGATCTGTTGAAACGCCGGATCTACGCGTTTCGGATCATACATTGATGTATAGAGAGGCGCGTCTGGAAAAAGCTCGTGCAGTGCCAGAACAACCCGTTCGGCCCCTCCCATCTGATTAAGGTAATCGTGAACCAATGCAACCTTCATCAATATGCTCCTCGACTGAAAAGCACTGCCGGTATAGTGCGCAAAAGGATATAGTAGTACAGGCGCAATGACCAGTTTTCTATATAATAGAGATCCATTAACACGCCCTCGTCGAACGAGATATCGCTGCGCCCACGCACCTGCCAGAGGCCAGTCAGGCCGGGTTTCATGGCCAGGCGGCCTCGCTGTTGCTCATCGTATTGCGCTACTTCGCGGGGCAGGGGTGGGCGCGGTCCAACCAGACTCATGTCGCCTTTGATAACGTTGAACAATTGCGGGATCTCATCCAGGCTGGTCCGGCGCAAAAACTTACCAATAGGTGTAATACGCGGATCATCCCTTATTTTGAACAAGGGACCTTGCGCCTCATTCATCGCCATCAAGGTAGACTGCATTTGTTCGGCGTTTTGATACATCGAACGGAATTTGTAACACATAAACGGGCGACCGTTCTGGCCGACGCGGGTTTGCCGGAAGATCACTTTGCCGGGAGAAGTGATTTTGATCAAGAGGGCGAAACAGAGCCAGAGCGGCGAGCCAAGTGTAAGCAGGAGGATCGCTCCCACAACGTCTGTGACACGTATAATCGCGCCCTGGATTCTATTCAACGGCTTCTGCTTGATCCCCAGGAGCGGAATGCCTTCGATATCTCCCATATCAATGCGCGAAAGGCTCAGCTCGTAGAGCTCTGGAACAAGTCTGAACGAGACCCCCAGACGTTCGCATAGGCGCACGCTGCGAATCGTCTGCTGATGCAGTTCGGAGGGTAGAGCAATAATTACTTCATCCACCTGCATAGAGCGGATCACCAGGTCCAGATCTTCAAGCGTGCCTAGCATACTAAAGCGGCCAAAATCACCAATCGGCTCGCGCGTATCGTGCAGGAATCCCACTATCGAGTAGCCTAGATTTGGGCTGGCTGCGATGTGCTGCATGATCATCTTGCTCAAGCGCCCGGAGCCGACGACCAGCAGACGCGACTCACCCATGCCGAGGCGGTGCAGCAGGCCCATAATGCTGGAAAGGATCATCCTGCCCAGGCAGAGGATCACAATCGAGTCAATCCAGACGAAGGGCACCAGCAGGCGCGAATTCGAGGGCGGGCTAAAGACGAAGAAGTACGCGACTAGAATCGAGAGGCCAATGGTCAGAGAGGTGATGATTCGGCCTAGCTGGGTGAACAGGTTTCTGCTCAAACGAGTCGAGTACAGTCCGCGTAGAGCGAAGATGAGTACAACGCCAATGATGATACCAAGTTCCATGAGAAAAAAGCTGTTGATAGGCGTGTAACTATCTTCCCCTTTGAGCAGAGGATATCCGCTGCCGAAGACATTTCTGCGGAGGTTCTCGATAAAATCGCTGCGGAAGAACAGGCCGTAACGCATCCAGTAGGCGAGATGAAACGCGGCGTAGACCAGGATGGCGTCTACGGCTACTGTTAAGGCAATTTCAAAGATGCGCCATTGCCGGCGGTTAGAACGGCGGGCAGAGATGAGCCTGGTGATCTGGCCGGTTGTTCCTCGTGTGGGGATTTCTGGGCTACCAGGCGGAAGTGCTTTTCCATTTTGTCCGGCTATTTGGGGTATATCATTGCTGTTCACGAATTGAGCCATTTTTTCTTACTCTCGTTTCGGGTATAGTGCGCTGCGCTACGCGAGATGGTTGCAACCTGTTCATATACGGCTATCGTTTGCCTGACCATAGCAGCGGCAGAGAAGCGTTCAAGAATGTCTGGTGCCATGGCTCTACATTTTTCACGGAGAGAGACGTCATTCAGAGCCTTTTGCAAAGCTTCCGCCAGAGCCTCGACGTTATGGGGATCGACTGTCAGGGCCAGACCCGCGCCGGCTTCTGGCAGGCTAGAAATAGTGGAAGTGACCACAGGAATCCCACAGGCCAGGGCCTCAGCCACAGGAATGCCAAAGCCTTCGTACAGAGAGGGGTAGGCGAAGGCCGATGCCGCGCGGTACCACAGGAGCTGCTCGGCATCGCCCACGAATCCTGGAAAGAGTACTTCGTTCTCCAATCCCAACTGCTGTACGCGAGCAAAAATTGTATCATAGAGCCAGCCCTTCCCTCCAGCCAGCACCAGTTTGACACGGGTTCCCGTCATCTGGTGGAGGCGAGCGTAGGCATCTAGAAGCGTGGGAATATTCTTGCGCGGTTCCAGTGTGCCCAGATAGAGCACGTAGCCGTCCTCTAAACCATGCCGCTTGCGAAAAGCCTGAAGTTCCGCTTCCGCGACCGGTTGGGAAAAGCGTTCGTCTATACAAGGGTAAATCGTGGTGATGCGCTGAGGAGGAATCCCGAGGAGCTCGGTCAAGTCCTGGGCGGTACACCTGGAGACGGCGATAATTGCCGAGGCGCGGCGCAGGCTGCGCACAGTAAACGTGCGGTGATAGACGCGCCTGGAACGAGTCAGAACTTCTGGCATACGCAAGAAGGCCAGGTCGTGCAGTGTTACTACGCTGGAGCAAGCGCGTGGCAAAAATTCGGGAAGCACATTGGCCGGCGAGTGCAGCACCTGAATGCCTCGCTGGCGAATAAGCGAGGGAAGCGTTAGCTGTTCCCATGCTACGCGCGTGGCAGGTTTCGCTTCGGGCCAGGTGGCCGGCACAAAAGTGAGTTGAGGATGTTGCACGCCCAGACGGGCAAAGGTATCAGGCCCATTGATAAAAATAGTGTATTCGTGCTGGCCGGGGTTGCGGGCCAGTTCAGTCAATAAATAACGAAGGTAACGGCTGATCCCACCATTACGGTAATTCTGGCTGAATGAGAGTAACTGAGCGTTAATACCAATATGCATACCTTCTCCTCATGGCTCTATAACGTCTCTGAAATTGGCGGGGTAACAGTCATAGGCCCTTTTTCAAGCTCCCTATGGACTTTTATAACCCGCTTTCATCATAGCTCTGGGCCAGGCAATTTGTTCTCGGTTTTCTTTGCAGTGGTAGGAAAGCGTCCGTCTGGCCAGCGCTACGAGGTACGGGTTCCGTTCTATGCTGCTAACTATATGCTTGAACGTCTGGTTCACCGCTTTTGGCACACCTGTTGCTCGGAAGGCACATTTCTTTGGAATCTGAGCCAGTGCTATTGCTCAGTTGTTTTTATAAGCTGATCTAAGTCTGTCAGGCTTGTCTGGATATCAGTATAGAGAGAAGGTTCATATGTATCAAGAATGCCGAGGGCGCAACGGAAAACTGCATGAGCCTGCACGGGTCCGCTTGCGAGCCTTGATATGTTGGGATGAGAGCGGCCTTCGTCTGCTTGATGAGTCCGAAGCAATGCACAAGATCTTGTGTATCATCTAAACATCTAAAAGTACCGTTATGTAGAAAAGTGTAGAAATATAAGGATAAATATGTTATACTAAATAAGTCACCATTGCAAGAAGAGTAAAGAAGAAGTTGATGGAAGGATGCTGGATATGCATGGTTTAATTTTTGTTACCTGGGAAAGATATCTTTCTGAGCGTTTTGGTGAAACCTTCCTGAAAGACTACCGCGAAGCGATTGGAGAAACGCCTGCTACGTCTCCACTGGCCAGCCGCACTTATAGCGATGATGTACTGATTGCTGGTGTGGAAACGGTCTGTAAGCTCACTGGCACGCCGCTTGATACGCTGCTCTGGGAATATGGACGCTATTTTATGTTTAATGGCCTGACCAGTCACCTATGCGCGTATCTGCTTACCAAAGTGAGCAATGGGCGCGATCTCCTGCTGATGATGCGTCAGGCTCATGCTCAGATGCGTCGTCTGCCTGATGGATTAACGCCCCCCTTGTTTGAGTATGAGACCCTTTCTACTTCAGAGAATGAACTCTCGCTGGTTTACGATAGCCCGCGCCGGCTCTG
This sequence comes from Ktedonobacteraceae bacterium, assembly GCA_035294465.1. GTDB lineage: Bacteria > Chloroflexota > Ktedonobacteria > Ktedonobacterales > Ktedonobacteraceae > Paraktedonobacter. Next base: position 29,420 of record DATGKW010000050.1, read on the forward strand.
TGCCTTGCTATGGGGGGCAATAGAGGGGGCTGCACAGCGTTACGGCCAGCGCGTCCAAGTTGTTGAGGTTTCGTGTATGAAGCGTGGTGCTCCTATCTGCCGTTTTGATCTGCGTTTCACACCTCCTGCCTCCAGCCCTCTGGAGGCTCTGGAGACCCCGGAGCAGATTGCCAGACGCGCGAATCAACAGCAGATGGCGAACCTGGTTCTGTCGGTGCTGCCCACAGAGAGCGGCCTGACTCTGGCAGAGCTCCAGGAGCGATTGCGCTCCTGGGAGGTTGGACTGCGGCAACTCCGCCCGGCGGTCTTGTTGGAAGCCCTGCGTCACTTGCAGCACGCCGGCCTGGTTTCCAGTACTGCCAACCAGCCTGGGGATAACCTTGCCAACCGCCGGTATTGGCGAGCTCCCACAGAGTAAGGAGGCAAATCTCCTCTCTGTCAGATACTAACCCGCTTACCCTGCTTTCTTGCTGGGTGTGGTGCAATGCTGGCTGGCGGCGCCGGGATATGGGCATCTGAGGCCTGATGCGTTTCCGATCGAGAAGATTCCGAAAAGAATAGAAGGGTAGTTGAAGCTCTGAGCTTCAAGTATCATTGAGCAGAGGAGGAAATGCATGGCTACTACCCGTCGGTCTCTCAGCCCGGAAACGCTCAAGCGCCGGTGGCAAGAGCGTTGCCAGCAGGGAAATTTTAGTCCTGCCGTCCTTGGGGTTGGTACTATTCGCGTCTTTGGTCGCTCAGGCGATGCCCCGGTTACCTTTCCTCGTATCGAATCACTTGCGGCCCTGGAAACCCTGGAAGAAGATGAGCGCTGGGCTGTTGAGGTTGCCCAGGGGATCGTTACCGCTGCCCAGAATCAGAACAGACCGGTCATGGCAACGCAGCCGCCGCGGGCCGGTGCAGCTCCTACTCCCACAGTCGTCGAGGTGTTTGATCCCAAGCTAGAGAACATGCTCATTCTCAGCCTGACGCGAGGCGGCTAAAAGCGCTGTCTCCGGCGAAACTCGGAAGGCTTAAGTTCGGGAGAGCCGGGGGCTTGCCTTCCGGCTCTCGTCCTGCTCCTTATGTTATCAGTAAGCAAAGGTAAAGGAAAGGAGCCTGATATGCCGCGCAGCCTGGCACGTGGCGATTATCGCCTGCTCATGGCGATTGAATCGGCCTCACGCGCCAATTCCTGGTATCGTGTCCTGGTCGATTGCCAATCAGGACAGCTTTCCTGTGACTGTCCGTCCTGGACCTTTCGCCAGGGGGCCGGATCTGCAGGTGCAGGGCGTTCCTGCAAACATACACACATCGCGCAGCTTTTAGTGAACCCGGCCGGGGAAGTAAATGCCCAGAATGCCGGCCTGGTGGTAGAGCGGGCTGGCGGAGCAGCTGCCGAAAATAATCGCCTGGTGCAGGCCACACGTCGTCAGTGGCCAGGATTGGGCGGCAGGTGGTCTTTTGAGCAGCGCACCAGCCCTATCGATGGTCAGCTCTATCACTTTGTTCTCTTGCGTCTAACAACCGGCAATGGCACGACCGCGACCGGGCTGGTAGCCTTTGCCCGGTCCTTCCATCCCACCACGGAAAGTATGGTGGCAGGGGTCGCTGGCTGGGCTGGCTACGCCATCGCTGCCGAAGTTGCCAGGGCAGCCGGTTACGCGCTTGCGGGCCAGCCTCCAGAACATTTTACGGCCACGCGGCGAGCGGCAACTGCCGGCCGCCTGGGACTGGCCGATATCCTGCGTGTCGGCGATCAGGTAAATCTGGGGGATGGCTATACACCGGTCCAGCGTGCCGAGAACACTCTGCGCCTTTTTCTGGGGGAGTCACTCTATGCTCAGCTAGAGCGGCAGCACTTTCTGGATGTTTCCAGCGTGTGCTACGCATCCGAAAAACGTGTCTATCGCGTCAGGCGCGACCCGGCTAAACGCCGCGAACGCCGCGTCCGAGTATTTACCGATGGCCGATATGTTCGGGATCTCTGTATTGTACGCGGGCAGGACGTGCCGGAGGCAGATCACTGGTTGACTGTCTGGCTGAGCTTGATTTCTGATGAGGAACGCGCGCTTTCGGTTGTCGGCCCGCATAATATATTCCCACCTCATTCTGATGATTATTATGAAAGAGAAGAAGAAACTATTCCCGCTGTGTGGCGGTCGAATGTAGCATGAGTAAATTTTCTGGCATTCAGCCATTTTTCTGAAAAATTCAAGAGGGAGAATACTTATGGCAGAAGAAACAACCTACCTTGAATTATCGGAGGAGGGCGGGGGATCACACAAATTCTATGAACTTGTCATCGCGGATACGCAGGTACGCATTCGTTTTGGCAGGATTGGCGATCCGGGCCAGACGCAGACAAGCACCTATGCGACTCCTGAACTGGCGCAGCAATTTGCCAACAAAAAGATTCGCGAAAAACTCAACAAAGGATATGAACGAGCAGTGATGGGAGTGAGGAAGAAGCGGCCGATAACCAGGCGCGTCATCGTGAGCAATCGATCAACGGCCACACAGGCTCCCGTGCTCTGGACATTTGCCTCCGGCAGCCCGGCCTTCGGCATTTTTGTTGATGAACAACACTGTTGGGTTGGCAATCAGGCTGGCAATGTCTTTGGGCTTGACCACGATGGCCAGGTGCGGGCGCACTATCACCTTCCAGATGGCGTCAAGTGCCTGGTAGCCGACGACATCTGGCTCTATGCCGGATGCGATGACGGCAATGTCTATGATCTCTCCGGGAAAATTCCTCGCATCTCTTATCAGATTGCCGAAGATGTGGATATCTTCTGGCTGGATATTCGGGATGGGGCGCTGGCCGTTTCTGATGCCGGTGGGCGCGTTGCGCGGATTAACCACGAGGACGAGTCGGAGTGGCTGAAATCAGGAGTGGGTGTTTCCGGCTGGATGGTGCGCTGTGGTGAAGAGGGCGTCTATCATGGCCATTCCGCCGGGGTCACGATGTATAACAACCTGGATGGTCAGGTAATCTGGCAGCAGCGCACACGCGGGCCGGTTCTCTTTGGCTGGCAGTCAGAGAATCGCGTTTATGCTGGCACAAGCGATCATCGAGTCTATAGTTTCAGCAAACAGGGCGAGCCGGGAATGATCTATGTCGGTGATGCCGCCGTCTTTTCGTGCGCGACAGCAGAGCAGGGCCGCTATGTCTTTGCCGGGGATAACTATTCTTCTGTGTATTGCTTTGACCAGTATGGGCAGAGGCTCTGGAAACTGGGAACGGGCTGTGGCTCCGCTTACTCCATGCAATACCTGAATGAGCGGCTCTACCTTGTGACTACTTCTGGAATGCTGGCCTGTCTTGATGTGAGTGAGGCGGCCATTCAGGCAGCGAAAGAGGGAAGGCTGCCCCAGGCTAGAGATCTCAAAGCTCCGCCGGTTAGCGCAACTCCTCCCCCAACTACCCTGGAAACGACAACCAATGCAGGCGAGGGGATTCTTCTCGAGTGTTTCTGCGAGGGAGGCCGCTTGCGTATGCGCGTGCTTTCCGATGGATATGACTCAAACCTGCACGTCCAGTTCCCACGCAACATTCGCGAGGAGCATGCTCGCTACCTCGTTGATTCCGTTCACCTGGCCGCGCGTGGAAATTTCTATCGTGTTCACGGGAACATCAAAAAACTTGTCTGAGGTTTCCTTTTCTATCGAAGCCAAAAAGAATGGACATATAAGGTAGAAAATATTATAAACATCAAGAAAGGACTATACGCTATGGAACAAGCCTCTGATCCTATTGATGTTGTTGTCAGCTTTGATACAACGGGAAGCATGTCTTCTGTTCTTGCTCAGGTCCGTCGTAAGGTCAAACAAACGGTCGAGCGGCTGATGGGTGAATTGCCGGATATCCGTATTGGTATTATCGTGCATGGAGATTATTGCGACGCACGTTCAACCTATGTCACGCGGCATCTCGACCTGACGCAAGATACTGCAAGCATTACGGACTTTGTTGAGCATACTCCGAGTACAGGTGGGGGTGACGCTCCCGAATGCTATGAACTGGTGCTTCACGAGGCGCAGGAGCTTTCCTGGCGCCCGGAGGCGAAGCGCGTCCTGGTGATGATCGGCGACGACGTTGCCCACGAGCCGAACGACAATCCCCGGCATCTGAACTGGCGCACTGAAGTCGCGGCGCTGGCCGCTCGTGGCGTTAGCATCTACGCGGTGCAGGCGCTCAACAGAGAGTACGCACTGGCGTTCTATCGAGAGATGGCCGAGGCGACCGGCGGTTTCCATCTAAGCCTGGGCCAGTTTTCCGAAATCACTCCAATGCTTATCGCGATTTGCTATCGCCAGCACACCGATATCAAGCTTCTGAGCTATGAGCAAGAGCTTCAGCGCGAAGGACAAATGAGTCGATCGCTCAAACGCGCCTTTGTTACCATGAGGCGTGCTCCTGTGATAGGTGAAGGCCCGATAGAACTGCGTCCTGTGCCTGCTGGTCGCTTCCAGGTGCTGGAAGTTGAGGAGACAGAGCCTATCAAAGCCTTTGTGCAGCGCAACGGGCTGATCTTCAAAACGGGCAAGGGGTTCTGCGAATTCAAAAGGACAGAGACGATCCAGCCCGGCAAAGAGATCATCTTGCAATACATTGCGACGGGTGAATTTTTCACGGGCAGCCAGGCGCGCATCATGCTTGGTCTCCCTCTGGGAGAAACCGCGCGTATCCGCCCACCTCACCTGGATGAATATCGCGTTTTTATCCAGAACAAGGCCCACAATCGAAAACTGCGGCGTGGGACTCAACTGCTCTACGAGATCG
>DATGKW010000051.1:0-16283 GCA_035294465.1 Ktedonobacteraceae bacterium
CGCTTCAATTACTATCCCATCGAAGTGTATAATATGGGCAGTGAAGACATACGCCGGGTTGGTTTGCCAGGGTTATTACCCTTGCTGCCGCTGACCAGGGATGGGGCTTGCCAGCGCGTGGTAGAAGACATGATTGAAAGTGTCGAGCAGGTAGAAGACGAGGTAAAACGCAAGAGTTTGCTGACGGCGGGCTTGAATTTCGCATCGTTAGCTTTTGGGAAAGAGGGAGATCAAGAGTGGTTGTTCAGGAGGTTTCACATGCTTGATGAAGTGCTTAGTCAAACACCTCTGAGTAAGCATATCCAGCAAATCGGGCGAGATGCAGAGCGGCGAGAGGCACAGCAAGAAGAACTGGCGCGCCATCGGCAAGCCCTTGCCACGATCATTCAAGGGCGTTTCCCTGCACTTGTAGATCTAGCCGAGAAGCAAGCAGCTAGCATAGATAACCCAGAAGCCATAAACCTTCTGGTTATCAATATCAGCCTGGCAAAGGATGCTGAAGAGGCCAGAAAATATCTCTTACAAACTGGCAAAAAGAGGCGAAAAAAGGCAGAGTAATCCACGCTCACATCTCCCAGAGATGCGTATCTTTCCATAGGAGTGTTGAATCCCAGGTGCTGCCCACATCGGGAGAAAGCACTGAGATATGAATTTGTTCCAGGCTGGCTCCGGCGTCCCGCAGGTTTTTTTGCATGCTCGATAAGGCCAGTTTGGGCGTGTTGTTGGTGCGGCTGAGATGAGCCAGCCAGAGCCAGCGCAGGCCATCGCGGCGCCAGGTACGCAGAACGGTTTCGGCGGCTTGATCGTTAGAGAGATGACCGGTCGGGCTGAGAATGCGCATTTTCAGGTAATAGGGATAGGGACCAGCCAGGAGGCGCGCGCGGTCGTGGTTTGATTCCAGGATCAGCAGGTCGGCCTGAGCAATGGCCCCAAGCATGGTGGGCGTGACCTCGCCGCTATCGGTTACGATGCATACGCGGCAACCGCCAGCGCTGAGAACGTAGCCACAGGGCGCGACTGCATCGTGAGAGACGGGAAACGAGTACACTTCGATATCGCCGATCACACAGCTTGTTCCAACTGGCAGCGGTCTCCAGAATGTGTCTTCATTCGGCACGCTCGGCCTTTGCAGCAGAGTAACCTCTTCACGCGTCAGAAGACCATTGCCATCCGTACTCGCTGAGCTGGCTTCGATCTCCAGACGTATCAACGTGCCCGATTCGGAGCGCAACTCGCCCGATGAGAGGATCGCACGTATCTGGATCAGAGTAAGTGGATCGGCGAAGACCGGCACGTGATGGTACTTCACCAGCATCGGCAGGCCAAGAATATGGTCGCTGTGTTCATGTGTCACCAGTACGCCCTGCAACTGCCCCGGCGCGCATCTCGCCTGGTGTAGGCGATCTACAAGCGTGCGCATATTGAATCCTGCATCCACCAGCAAGCGCGTTCGTCCCTGCGGTCCGGCCTCGATGAGATAGGCGTTCCCGCTACTCCCACTGCCCAGAGAGGTTACTCGCATGGTCCTTCCGCCTCTTTCGTCGATACTATGCCACGGCCGGTTTCCAGCGCGCACCGAATCTCCTGTTGAACCTCTTTATCTGCTTCATCCTGTAACGCCTCCTCCAAAGCTTGCCGGGCCTGTGTGCCTCCCAGTTGACCAAGCGCCCAGGCCGCATGCCCGCGCACCAGTGGCTCCTCGTGATGCAATGCCTCGATCAACGCAGGTACGGCGTTCTGATCTCCACTGTTACCCAACGCTACGCAAACATTGCGCAGCAGACCACGCCGCTTCGCACGCTTGATCGGGCTATGGCTGAAGCGTTCGCGAAACTCCTCTTCGGTTAGCTTCAGCAGCGGAATGAGTTCGGGACTGCCTCCAGTTGCGGCACGAGGAGAGAATTCACGACGCGGGTGAAAAACCAGCGGACGGACGGACGGCGGGCCATCCTTGCGCAATCCCAGCCGGCGCTCCGCCACGAGATTGACCGGGCAAACCTGCTGGCAGATATCGCAGCCAAAGATTAGATTGCCCATCAGCGGACGCAGTTCCAGGGGAATGCTTCCGCGCAGCTCGATAGTTAGATACGAGATGCAGCGCCGATTGTCCAGCACGTAAGGCGCGGGCAGCGCTCCTGTGGGGCAAGCATGCAAACAGATCTCGCAGTTGCCACAGTTGGCCTTGAGCGGCGCATCAAACTCTTCCTCTTTGATGGGTAGATTGGTAACGATCTCGGCCAGAAAGACCCACGAACCCCAGCTATGCGTCAGAATATTGGTATTTTTTCCGTACCAGCCCAGGCCAGTTCGCTGAGCCACTGCGCGATCCACCATGCGACCTGTATCAACAAACAGGCGCGTCTCCAGATCCGGCACCTCGGCTCGTGCATAGTCGCGCAACCAGCTTGCGAATTGTTGCAGCTTCGGCTTGATCAGATCGTGGTAATCATCGCCCCAGGCATAGCGCGAGATACGCCCACGTGGCCCCCCTTGCTGGCTCTCGTCCGGCTGTTCGCTAAGATAACACATCGCCAGAGCAATGATCGACTTTGCTCCCGGCAGCAGAGCATCTGGATGGCACGAGACAGCCGCACGCTCCGCTGTAAACCAGGGGAGACCATCCATCAGCCCCTGGGCGATGCGCTCTTTAATCACCTGTTCCGCGCCTGCAAAAGCCCGGGCTTCGCTAATACGCACACTATCAAAGCCCAGCTCAAGCGCGTACTCTTTAATTGCTGCCGCGCTTACCATCATGTCTGTATCAGTTCGTGACATCTCGGCTTTCATTCAACCACCAGGTTAACCCGATAAACACTCCCAGGTAGACCGCCAGAGTGATGAGCGCCTGGAGATTTGACTCCGGCGAACCGGCGGTTCCAAAGAGATATTGAGCCTGGTTAAGTTGTAAAGTGCGAGCATTGTTACCCATCAGATAGTCTGGGAGAGCGCGCAAGAAGGCGCTGGCAAAGCCCACGCTAAAATTGGCCGCAATCGTCAAAATACTGGAAACAATCGGCTCGGCAAAGAACCACGTCAGGGCCCCTACGATGCCGGCAGATGTTGAGCGGCCCAGCACGCCGAAGAAAATCGCCACAACCGCGTACATAAACCAGTTGAGCATGGTCGCCAGCAAGTAGAGCAGGACATGGCCGAGCCAGCTAGCGGTGAAGAACCCGAAGCTCTGCGGTACACCACTCAGCAGATTGAAAAGCTGTGCTACTATCACCCCGGTCAGGGCCATACCCAGGACACCGATTACCGTACAAACCAGCGCGGCCCCATACTTGGCCAGCAAAAACTGCCCACGCCACGGCCCGCGCGTAAACATCAGCCGCACTGTGCCGGTACCCATCTCGCCACCAGCAATCGAGCCAACCAGAATAATCATCAGAATGATCGCCGGATTTAATTCGCCCTGCGTAGTCGCTAGCTCTAAGGCCGATGGTAGGCGCAGCGGTGCCGAAAGGCCCGCGAGAACTCCTCGCTTGATCGTTTGCAGCGCGGCAGGAGAAAGCGGCGTGCAACCCTGACTGCCAGCAGATGATGGTGTACAGGAGGGCGCAAAACTGCGCGCCGGTGTATTCACATTCACGGCCAGTTCCACCCCGATTGCCAGAGGAACGAGCAGAGCTAGAGTCAGGGCCAGCGTTCCCAGCACTTTGGACATCGAACGCCGGCGAATTTTATATAATTCCATGCCGATCAGGCGCAGGAGCACGCTGGTAAAGTCCATGCGGCCCAGGATTACCGTGTTAACACGCGTGGTCAGGGGAGAAGCGTTTTCCACGTTGCTCTGCCGTTCTTGGTCATTGGCACCCATCTCTGACACGATGCCCACTATCGCCCCACCTTTCCTTCGCCAGACATCCAGGCAACACCTCCTTCAACCTCACCCTGCTGATCGGACCACTCCCGAACTTCGCTCCCGCCGGCCAGGGCCGCCATGCCCAGGTGCTCGCCCGAAACTACATCAGGAGTGGTCAACTGCAAATACACTTCCTCCAGACTGCCTTCATAGGGATGCAGTTCTGCGGCAAAGATACCGTTCTCCCCTAGCAGCCGATTGACCTCGGCTGAGTACATCTTGGGCGCGTCAATGCGCAAGGCTTCCTGGCCCAGCCAATCCTTCTCCCTGCGTACCGCCTCGATCCAGCCCGCACCACGCGCGCGGGCCTGCTCCAGCACAAGCCGCGCTCGCTCAAGCTCATCAGATTCACGCAGGCGCACCAGCACCTGCTCTTTTCCGCGCAAAAGCTCGCGTACATTCCCCTGCTTGATGAGATTGCCCTTCTGCAAAATAGCCACGCGGTTACACACCTGCTGCACCTCGTTTAACAGATGGCTGGAAAGAAATATCGTCTTGCCTAGAGCCGCCAGGCGCTGGATCAACCGGCGGATTTCATACATTCCCGCTGGATCTAGCCCGTTCGTTGGCTCATCCAGCAGCACCAGTTCTGGATCGGTCAGCAGCGCGGCGGCAATGCCCAGACGCTGTTTCATGCCCAGCGAATACTTGCGATAGGCCATGTTCGCCTGAGCTTTCAATTCAACCAGATCAAGAACTTCTTCAATGCGCCGCAGATTAGCGCGTCCTGAAACCATGCCGGAAGCTGCACCCACTACGCGTAGATTATCGATCCCGGACAGATATGGATAGAAGACCGGCATTTCAACAATTGCCCCTACATGCTGCAAAATCGTCGGCATCTGGTAAGCCGTATCCATGCCAAAGATAATCGCGCGCCCGGCCGTTGGGCGTACCAGGCCCAGCAGCATACGAATTGTGGTGCTTTTTCCCGCTCCGTTGGGACCAAGAAAACCAAAGACATCCCCACGCATCACCTGTAAATGCAGATCATTCACTGCAACCAGCTTTCCATACGCTTTGGTCAAACGATTCGTACCGATGATAACTTCTGATCGCAGTGAAGCCTCAATATACTCTTTCAATATGCATAGAACCTTTCAAAACCCACCCAGGCTTCTCTCAAAAACAGCCCGCTCACCCTAGAGTATATCCTTGCCCCAATATCCAATTATCGCATGGAAACCCACTTCTGACAAGCCACTGAAGGATCTCGTTGCAGAGTTTTTAGAGAGCCTCTCTCCAGAAAGGGACGAGATGCCCTTTGTGAACCAGGCAACAGCTATTCTTGTCAAGGCATGCTAAAATATGCGCAGATATTATGGGCCTGCACAATTTCTGCATACGGATTGCATCAGAAGGAGATACATCCATGGAAGCCGCATTGAGCAGTTCTTTCGGGCGCAACGTTCTTGGCCAGACTCCATTCAGGATTGGCCGCGCGCCCGATAACACGCTGGTTATTAGCGATCCACAGGCATCTGCACATCATGTAGAGATCGCACCCGGCTACGGTGGGAATGGCTATCAAATTACCGACTTGAACAGTACTAACGGCACTTTCATCAACGAACAGCGCCTTACTCCTAACCTGGCGCGTCCACTCTACTCCGGCGACGTGATTCGCATTGGTACAACAAATTTCACCTATACAGCAAACGAGAGCGGAGCAAGCTATCCACCAACCGAGCGAGCCAGTTCGCCAAACTACGAACCCACTGTATACGCCTCACCAGTTGCCCAGCCACCCTACCCGCAGCCGCCTGCTCAACCGGCTTATCAACAGCCGCCCGTTCAGCAAACTCCCGCCTCCTACGGTAATGTCGGTATGCCCGCGCAGCCACAGGTTACACCACCACCCGTCTATCCTCTGCCAGCCTATCCTCAACCGCCAGGCTATCCCCAGCCTGCTTACCCTCAGCCCGGCGGTTTTGGCCAGCCGATAGGAGGATACCCACCACAAAAGAAGAGCCGCGCGGGTTGCTGGATCGCAGCCATTATCATTTTAGTTTTGCTCGTTGGCGGAGGTAGCGGCGCCTATTATTACTTTACCAGGGTGAACCCCAATCCACTTTTCACCCAGTTTACCTCCAGCCCTCAGCAAACATTGCAAACCTACTGCAATGCCCTGAAATCTGGAGACTATCAGACCGCTTATAACCAGTTCTCAACGCGGGCACAAAGCCAGATCTCAGAGTCAGACTTTGCCAAATCTCTCCAGACCGCTTTCGCTACTCTAGGTGGATTGAAGGACTGCACCGTCGGTACTGTCAAACAAACCTCTAGCACAACAGCAACGGGATCAGTGACCTATACCTTCGGTGATGGAAGAACAATTCCTGGTAATGGTCGACTGGTATATGAAAGTGGCGCTTGGAAAATGGACGCTAGCAACAACATCAACAGCTAAGACCGGCAGGAGGCAGAGGCAAGCTCGCGTCTCTATTAAATAAGGAGCCTTTATGGCCTTGAAAACACCTGACCCGCGTAAAGTCCGTATTCTCTTTAATCAACGTGTTCCCATGCGCGATGGAGTGACGCTTTCCGCCGATGTCTATTTGCCCGTGGGAGAACCACGCCAGCGCCCGGTCATTCTGAGCCGCACACCCTATCTCAAAGCAGATATGGCAGTGGTTGAGCGTGCTCAGGAATTTGTCAGGCGTGGCTATGTCTATGTGGCGATGGATGTACGAGGGCGCGGCGATTCGGATGGCGACGAGTTTAACCCTTACTTTAACGAAGGGCGCGACGGCTACGATAGCATCGAGTGGTGCGCGAACCAGGAGTGGTCAGATGGCAACGTGGGCACCTACGGCGGCTCATATCTGGGCGCTATTCAGTGGCTGGCCGCCCTGGAACAGCCGCCGCATCTGCGCGCAATGGTTGTGCTGGTCCCGCCTTCCGATCCCTTTGTCGAAACGCCCACCGGCTTGCCCAGCCCGATGCACCTCTGCTGGTTGCACTTTGTCAGCGGGCGCGTGACCCAACCGATGGAGGCAGTGGACTGGGAGCAAGTCTACTGGCACCTGCCGCTGCTGACAATGGACGAGCAGGCCGGACGCGTGAACCCGCGCTGGCGTGCTGACTTTGAACACACGCAGCTTGACGATTACTGGCGGCCACTCTGCTATCAGCAGCGGTTCGAGGAACTCAGCGTGCCCACACTGCATATCTCTGGCTGGTACGATGATGAACAGATAGGCACGCCTCTCAACTACATTGGTATGACCACACGCGGCGCGACTCCCGAAGCTAGAGCCAGTCAGCGCCTGCTGATGGGTCCCTGGGGACACCATACCAACGCCTCCTCCAAAGTCGGCGAAATCGACTTCGGCGAGTCGGCAGTAATCGATCTGTATAGCGAAGTGACCAGCTGGTTCGACCGCTGGCTACGCGGTATTCACGTGCTCTCCAGCCCTGTGCGCATTTTTGTAATGGGCGAGAATACATGGCGCGATGAACAGGAATGGCCCCTTGCTCGCACGCGCTGGACGCCGTTCTATCTGCACAGCGGCGGGCATGCCAATAGCCGCTTCGGGGATGGTAAACTCAACGAGGCAGCTCCCGGCGCGGACGAGCCGACCGATAGCTATTGGTATGATCCCGGCCATCCTACCCCCTTCGTGACCGATCCCACCTCCTCGCAGGTTGGTGGCCCCGACGACTACGCGGCCATCCAGCGCCGCGACGATGTGCTGGTCTACATAACCGAGCCATTGGAGGCGGATATCGAGGTAACAGGCCCTGTTCGGGTCGATCTCTATGCCTCGTCCTCCGCGCCAGACACAGATTTTATGGCCATGCTGATTGATATCTGGCCCAATGGCTTCCGCCAGCGTCTGTGCGATGGCATGGTGCGCGCGCGCTTCCGCGATGGTATGGACCGGCCCTCGCTCATAGAGCCGGGGCGGATTTACCATTACACACTGTCCTGCTGGAATACTTCTCAAGTCTTCAAAGCCGGGCATCGTATTTGCATCCAGATCTCGTCCAGCTCCTTTCCTAAATATGATCGCAATCTGAATACCGGCGCCCCGCTTGGCCGAACCAGCGAATACATCAGTGCCGAACAGCGGATCTATCACGATGCCGAACACCCCTCGGCGGTGGTGTTGCCGATTATCCCATAAAAGCAGGGCAGCCGTTAAAAAACCATTGGCAGCTTGAGGCCGTTCTCCCTGGCACATTCGATGGCGATGTCATAGCCTGCGTCGGCGTGGCGCATGACACCGCTGGCTGGATCGTTGGTAAGCACACGCTCAAGGCGCTTTGCAGCCTCTGGCGTGCCATCTGCGACGATGACCATACCAGCGTGCTGCGAGTACCCCATACCAACTCCTCCACCATGATGCAGGCTCACCCAGGTCGCGCCACTTGCGCAATTGAGCAAAGCATTGAGCAATGGCCAATCCGATACCGCGTCAGAACCGTCTTTCATGGCCTCGGTTTCACGATTGGGACTGGCGACCGATCCCGAATCAAGGTGATCACGACCAATTACCACAGGCGCACTTAATTCGCCGGATGCTACCATATCATTGAAAGCCAGGCCGAGCTTTGCGCGCTCGCCCAGTCCCACCCAGCAAATGCGCGCGGGCAAGCCCTGGAACTGGATTTTCTTCCGCGCCATGTCAAGCCAGCGATGCAGGTGTGGATTGTTCGGGATCAGCTCCTTCACTTTGGCATCGGTCTTGTAAATATCCTCTGGATCACCAGAGAGGGCAACCCAGCGGAACGGACCGATACCCCGGCAGAATAACGGGCGAATATAAGCAGGCACAAACCCGGGAAAGGAGTCAAGCGCATTCTTTACGCCCGCGTCATATGCTACTTGCCGGATATTGTTGCCGTAATCCACCACCGGGATGCCCTGCTTGTAGAATTCCAGCATGGCGCGTACCTCTACAGCAATGGATTCGCGTGCGCGACGTTCTGCTTCCTGTGGATCGCGTGCGCGCAGGCTGGCCGCTTCTGCCATACTGAGTCCTGATGGGAGATAACCATTCAACGGATCATGTGCGCTGGTTTGATCCGTCACCATATCAGGCTTGATACCACGCCTGACAAGTTCAGGAAAGATTTCGGCGGCATTGCCGAGCAGACCAACCGAAAGCGGTTCCTTTTTCCTGCAAGATTCGTTGATAAGCTCTAATGCTTCGTCGAGATCGGTACACATACGGTCGAGATATCTGGTAGCAAGACGTTTCTGGATACGGGCTGCATCGCACTCCACAGCAAGCATGGAAGCTCCTGCCATTACTGAAGCCAGCGGTTGAGCGCCGCCCATTCCTCCTAAACCCGCCGTCAGTATCCACTTGCCAGACAAATCACCGCCAAAATGCTGGCGTCCCATTTCAACGAATGTTTCATATGTGCCCTGTATAATGCCCTGACTGCCAATGTAAATCCACGAGCCTGCTGTCATCTGGCCGTACATCATCAGACCCCTGCGGTCAAGTTCGCGGAAATGCTCCCAGGTTGCCCAATGCGGCACCAGATTGGAGTTAGCAATGAGCACGCGCGGCGCGTCGGCATGGGTTTTGAACACGCCAACAGGCTTGCCCGATTGCACGAGCAGGGTTTCATCTGCCGCTAGATTTTTCAGTGTCTCAATGATGCGGTCAAAGCATTCCCAATTACGCGCCGCCTTGCCAATGCCACCGTAGACAATGAGTTCGTCTGGCTTCTCGGCCACATCCGGGTCGAGATTGTTCATCAACATGCGCATCGGTGCCTCAGTCAGCCAGCTTTGCGCTGTGAGTTTCGTACCACGCGGTGCTTTGATGATGCGCGCGTTCGACAGTGAACGTTCAGGAATAGCCATGTGCGATTCTTCCTCACTCTGGTATGCTCATGAATGGTTTCGACGATTTACTGAGATGGTATCAAATGAGCGGAGCGTCCGTCAAACGGCCCTCTATCCAGCAGCGGACAGGCTAAACAAAAACCATTGCTCATCATGGCAACCGTTACTCACGCATGATACAGGTGGCTCCATCGACAATGAAATCACCTCTCTCTTGAGAGAGGCAAGCAGGGCGGCAAGAAAAGAAGGCAACCATCAGCAAAATTCCCAGGGAGGAAAAGGGATTCGCGATTCTTTAATATTCTCAGGAGATTAATTTGCCTGTTGCAATTTTGTTCCGCATTCAGGGCAGAAGCGACTGGTGAGTTCTACCCTGCTCGAACACTGTGGGCAGAACAGGTCTGGCCAGGGCAATTTTGTTCCACAGTTCTCACAGAATTTTCCTGGAGACCCCATATGCTGGCAGTTCGGGCATTTCACCTTTTGAGGATAGCCGTCAGGGCTGGCAGGCGTAGATTGCACCTGGCCCTGGGGAGGACGCACCATATCATCATCGACTGCGGAGGGCACCGCCTCAGTATTGAACTGTGGCGCGCGATAGTTGGCCTGGATCTGCGAGCGCTGGGCCTCGATGTTCAGTTCATGCTGGTAGGAAGCCGCGTCTGATTTCAGATCAGGGGCGCAGTTCACACACAGATTGACTTTAGTATTGAAACAGCGCGTACAAACAGTAGAATGGCATTTCGGACAATAATGAAAGTTGTGCTTGACTTCTGCCCAGGAGCTCTGCAATGCCTCAGCCTGCTCCTGGTGCCATTTCGAACCATACATCTGCTCCCCAGCCTCCGCCGCCCGCCCCCAGAACCCTCCAAGCAGACCCACCCCAATATCCATAACACTCTGGGTTGTGGCCACTCGCGAACGAATCGGACTGGTCTCGATTGACCAGGAACAAATTGGGCAACGGAACTGAAAGGCAAAATACCCCTGCCCCTGGTTGCTCATGTCCTGGTAGATATTGGGAACAATATAGTTCTGAGGCATAAATTACGCTCCTTGTGAGTCGATGCAGTACTTGTTCTGGCTCTAGCTCGTATCAACTAAATATTGATCGATTATGACGAGTATACCACTAGAACGCGAGGAAAGCAAGCGGAGACGGCAGTCGGCTTGCGCGCGCTTGTTCCCCTACCGTGCGTGTGCTATAATCTGAAAAAAGTAAAGCCAGAGAACGCATAGCTGCCCGGCCTCATGCTCCTTTGGAGGAAAGTAATGATTGATCCAGATAGTGAATTGGCACCTCGATACCAGTCAATCACAACGACACCGGATTGGTATCAGACGAATATTCCCTGTCAGGTAGGCTGCCCAGCCCATACTGACGTTTCCACTTATATTGGCCTCATCTCTCAGGCTCGTTTTGACGAAGCATATCTCCTCAACCGCGAGGCGAACGTGGTTCCCGGTGTGCTTGGCCGCACCTGTGCTCGCCCCTGCGAACCCGTCTGCCGCCGCAATAAGATCGATGGCAAGCCTATTGCCATTTGCTGGCTGAAACGCGCCGCCGCTGATCATCGCGAGTTCCGCCATCGTGCGACACCGCCTCCGATCACAAAGGAAAAGAAAGTAGCGATTGTCGGAGCTGGTTCGGCTGGCCTGGCATGCGCTCGTGATCTGCGCCAGATGGGCTACCCCGTGACTATCTACGAGGCCGATGCCGTCGCCGGCGGCGTGATGGTCAATGGCATCCCGGTCTGGCGTCTGCCGCGCCACGTCACCTACGAAGAGACAACCCAATATATGAACGACCTGGGCGTGGAAGTGAAATACAACACCCGTGTTGGCCGCGATATAGAGATCACAGACTTGCTCAAGCAGTACGACGCGGTCTACCTGGCCGCAGGCTGCTACGTCTCGAACGATTTGACTGGCCCCGATAATAAGATCATCCCCGGGGCTAATCTCAAGGGAGTAGAGCATGGCATTGCCCTGCTGGCTAAGACAAACTTTGGCGAACCGGCTTCTATAGGCAAAAACGTGATCGTTCTGGGCGGCGGCTTTACAGCAATGGACTGCTGCCGCACGTCGATTCGCTTTGGTGCGGAGAAAGTGTATGTGCTCTATCGCCGCTCAAGAGAGGAGATGGGATCTGACGAGTACGAGGTGGACGAGGCAGAATTCGAGCACGTCGAGTTCCAATACCTGGTTTCGCCTCTTGAGGTACTAAGCGACGATGGCATTCATGTCAGTGGACTGAGGGTAATCCGCAACAAGCTGGGTGATCCCGATGCCAGCGGTCGCCGCCGCCCTATTCCTGTGAAAGGCAGCGAGTACGTTATCCCGGCAGATACGATCATCCCGGCTTTCGGTCAGTACAGTGACTCTTCCTGGTTGCATCTCGACGGACTCAATGTGCAGGTCAATAAGCGCAACGGCGTACCCCTGGTTGATCGCGATACCTGGATGACCAGTTATCCCGGTCTTTTCGCCGGTGGCGACTATACCGAGGGATCGCGCAATCTGATCTCAGCCATTGGCGATGGCCGCGACGCCGCTGGCGCGATTAACCGTTACCTGGGTGGCCAGGATATACCCGCCGAGCCACCGGAAGAGATTGAGTTGCCCGATTATCGTCGCGGTATGGTCGATGACTACGAGTCGATTGCACATGAGAATATTCCCGGCCTGCCGCTTAAACAGCGTTATAGCAACACTCGCGAAACCGAGACCGGCTACACTCCCGAACAGGCTGTAGAGCAGGCTCGCCGCTGCCTCCAGTGCCAGTTGAATATCATGATCGATCCATCGATCTGTATTCTCTGCTCTGGCTGTGTCGATATCTGCCCCTATGACTGCATCAGCATGGAGGGTCTCTCGCGTGTGGTTAAAGGTGATCCTATGCACCGAGGAACTGAGAACTGGCGGGGCGGCGCTGATATGATCATTGACGAGGAGAAGTGCATCCGTTGCGGCCTCTGTATCGTGCGCTGTCCCACGGATGCCATCTCGATGGTGCAATTCCAGGTGGCCAGCCCCAATCATCGCTGGGCCGTCTCGAAGATTCCGATGCTCAATCTATAATCTCTCTTCTTTACTCAGCAAGAGATGAAGAGACGGAAGCGTGTCGTTGTATGCTTCCGTCTCTTCGTTTCTTTTTCAACTTTCCTCAGAAGAACAAACGTAGCTCTACAAGGAATCGGCTGCTCCGCTGTGATGTCACATTTTCTGATCACCGGTGTTATCTTCTGTGAAACACCAAAGGGATTTGGAAGAAAATACGCCACAAGCGGGGAATGAATATGTCGCTAGAACCAAAGGAAGTGGATGACTTGCGGGAGCAGAACAGCCAGACAACTCTCTATGAGCGGCATGGACAGGCCATTTTCGGTTATCTACGTATGCATCTACGCTCACTGGAAGACGCGGAAGATCTGCTCCTGGAAGTCTTTTTAACTGCATTGGAGCACGATAATCTCTCCGCATTACCTGCTGGAGAACAACTGGCCTGGTTCAGGAGTTGCGAACAATCTATCTTATGAAACCTGAAGAGCAGCAAGTATTGAGTCGTGTTCACCAGCGTCTTGCAGAGGATTCTCATTCCTTTCCCCTGCCTGAATCCGCCCAGGCCGCCAGTCGCGCACAGACACAATGGCCTGTATCTGTGATCTCTCTGCGCGCGCGCTACGGACCCAGACAAAGATGGCTGCGGCCTCTCAGTATGCTCGCGGCAGTGCTCTTTGTAGGACTGCTGGTTGGTTCGCTGGTACTCGCTTTTTCCATCAATCGAGGCGGTGTGGGATCGCCTGCTAACAGTATTCGCGTCTTCCTGGTGCCAGAGGAGAAAGGCAGTACATCATCTTACACAGAATTGGAAGCAGCGAGTACCATCCTTTCTCAGCGTTTCAGCGACTTTGGCTTGCAAGGATTTAGTGTACAGGTCACAACAAGCAATGGCCAAAGCGGCATTCTCGTGAAATTACCGCGCTTTGGCGGCAACGAGCGGCAAGTTATCGACATTCTTATAGGGACTGGAGAACTGGCTTTCTGGGGCACAGGTAATACGCTTGTTCCCGCTGGAACAACGTTCAACCCCTATCAGTATACCCAGTATAATCCCGGCGACCAGCCGCGCTTTACCAGTCGGGATATCGATCCTAACTCGTTATCAATCGTCAAGGATCAAGCAGATACACCCCAAATTTTGGGTGAGATGAAAGGCGAGGCCATCCAGCGTTTTCGGCTTTACACTACTCAGAACATCGGAAACTATCTGACAGTCACCTTTGATGATAAGGTCTTGCAATCAGCCGTGATTGCAGGTTCGATCTCCGGGCCATTTGTTATCGCCGGTAACTTCACGCAGCAGCAGGCCAGCGCTATTGTCGCAGCTCTCAAGTCTGGCACGCTGCCTATTGAGTTTAATACCCTATTCCTCGCCGGTAATACTCCATGAAAAGACGCCGAGTACAGCACTAAACAATCGACTGAACATCTCTCTAGACAGAGCGAGCGGCCTGTGTTGTTGTCACACAGGCCGCTCGGAACTTTTTCGATTACTGGTTATGCCGTTATCTCGCGGGCATACCAGCCTCTACTGTCTCCTGAAACTGTATTATGCTTGTGCTCATAAAATGAATTGGAGGGCCATTTTTTATTGTACGAGTAACCAGGTGAGTGCTATAATTGCAGGGCAGTTGACTACAAGAAGAAAAAAGCAAGGGAATGGCTCATGGACGAAAACCTGGTGCGCTTCAGTAAAACTATCTCACATGCTTTACGCCACAAACCAGAAGAATATGGTCTGAAACTCGATTCTGAAGGCTGGGTGCCAGTAGACGATTTGCTGGCCGCGCTCCGCCAGCGTCGCAGCGCCTGGCGGACTATAAGCCAGGCGGATATTACAAGAATTATAGCTGAGTCAGAAAAACAGCGCTTCGAGCTTCACAACGGAAAAATTCGCGCATTCTATGGACACTCCACAGCCGAAAGAGTTGAGAAGCCGCCGTCTATTCCTCCAGAGACGCTTTACCACGGCACAACTGCGCAAGCGGCTGCTGCGATTCGCCGAGAGGGCCTCAGATCGATGAAACGCCAGTATGTTCATCTCTCTACAGATGAGGGAACAGCACGCATGGTCGCGCTCCGTCGCACTGGCAGGCCGGTAATTCTGCGCGTTGATGCACGAAAAGCGTATGAGCAGGGCATCAAATTTTACCCAGGCAACGAAGATGTCTGGCTAGCCGATCCTGTTCCCCCTGAATTCATCAGACCCTAAAGCCTGGGAAGAAATGACCGCAAAAGCCGGCTCGCAGAGGCGGTTTCCGTGGTTATTTCTCTTTCTCTCATGATAGACATGCTACAATAAGACTACACAACAATTCATGAAAGGCAAAGAGGCCTATGCGTATCGATTTTCATACTCATATCTTCCCGCCGGAGATTTGCCAGCAGCGCGAGCATTATTGCGTACGCGATCCCTGGTTCGGCCAGCTCTATAGCAATCCCAAAGCTGGCATGGCCAGCGCCGAAGATCTTATTGCGGAAATGGATGCTTCGGGCGTGGATGCCTCCGTCGCATTTTCATTTGGCTGGAGCGACTCCGGCTTAATTCGCGAGGGCAACGATTACATCCTTGACGCGATGCGCCGCTATCCAGGCCGCATCTATGGCCTCGCGGTGCTCCAGCCAACGGCGGGAGAACAGGCCGTGTATGAAGCTGAGCGGTGCGCGCAGCTGGGCATGTCAGGCGTGGGCGAACTTATGCCTCACGGTCAGGGCTATAGATTGAGCGACACTGATCTACTCCGACCGGTTATAGAGGTTGTTGAGAGCTACAAGCTTCTGGTGCTCTCTCATTGTAGCGAGCCAGTTGGCCATCTCTACCCCGGCAAAGGGGACGTCTCGCTTCTCGATATTGTGACTTTCCTGACTGCCTTTCCTACCGTTCGTTTTGTTGCAGCTCATTGGGGCGGTGGTTTGCCATTTTATACACTGATGCCTGAGATTCAGCGTTTGACCGCCGGGAGAGTCTGGTATGATACTGCTGCCACGCTCTATCTTTACCGTTCAGAGGTTTTCCCGGTTGTGGCAAGTCTGGTAGGAGCAGAACACATCTTATTTGGCAGCGATTACGGCTTACTGCGCCAAAGCCGCAATATCGAGTATATCGAACAAGTAGGGCTAGACAAACAAGCGAAGCAGCTGATCCTGGGAGAGAATGCTCGGAGGCTGCTGGAAAGAGAAGAAAGATAGGAGAGACAAGCAAAAGAAAAGGACGCAAAGTACCGCGTCCAACCGAATAGAGAATACTTACCTCGATTTTGCCGAGAGCCTTGCCCCGGTCAGAATACTCATACACCCGATGCAGATCCTCGCAATCCAGAGAAACAGAGACCAAGCCCGTGCTCCTTCCCCTCCTCTGGCTCCTGGCTCGCAGGGAAGACCTTTCCTCCCCCACCTCTCCTGATAGGCACACAAGCCGTACGGTCATTAGTCCAGCTCAGCTCCACCTGTTACCAGGCTTCCACCTGCCGGCTATCTACCACCTCGTCTCGGTGGGACCTTTCCCCTCCCTCACGGGAGAGCGAGAGTCGTCTTCTTGGGGTCGGCTTC
>DATGKW010000052.1:0-3926 GCA_035294465.1 Ktedonobacteraceae bacterium
TCATGGCGACGAGCAAGGAATGTGAAAAGCACCAGGGAAATAGGTATACTCAGCAGAATAGCAGCCAGGCCACCGAGCAAACCGCCAAGGACCCAGGAATTCAGTGTATTCGCAAAAACCAGCACCACTGCTGCCCCTACAACCAGCACAAACGCCATAGCGGCAACTCTCATAGACCCAGGGTCCTTTCCTGATCACACAACATACCAGCATAGAGTTTCCCATGCCGACAAAAAGACCGGCACGTATTTATCGAGAGCGCCTGGAACCTGTCCTTGTCAATGGGAGGAAGGAAAGGCGTTCCTTACCTTATCGAGAGTATAGCAGATGTGAGCGCAAAATTCAAGAAACATGGAAGGCATAACGAGAGGAAATTGGGTGATGGGGAAAAACGGACAGAACCTCCCTGCTCTGCCTGGCAGCGGGGAGCAGCGGGCAGAGCAAAGAGACATCATTCAGGGCGTATGACTGGCGAGCCAGCGCAAAGAAAGGCACGCTTATTCTAATCTGGCAAACGATCTGCTCAGCGTCTCTCGTGCCGGAGCGCAGAGAAACAGATCAGGCGGCGCGATACTGGCGAAAGATCGCCACCACTTTTCCCTGCACCTGCCATTCGGTATCCCATTCGCGCTTGGATATGTAGATGGGTTCCATCTCCGAGTTGGCCGGTTGCAAACGCACCTGGCCTTGCTCCAGGAAAAAGCGTTTGAGTGTTGCGCTGCTTTTATTCTCTTCCAGGAAGTGGACAGCTACCACAATATCACCATTCTGGCAAGAAGATTGGGGCTTGATCACCACGTAATCTCCATCGCAAATATGGTCCTCGATCATGGAGTTGCCCTTGACCTCAAGCGCGTAGGTATTCTGCTGAGCCACATCGTGGTCAACGTCGAGCATCTGGTCCGGTTCCGCATAGTTCTCGATAGGCCGACCGGCAGCGATTCTGCCGACGATAGGAATGCCCGCAGGTGGGCGCTGGACCAATTTTATGCCGCGACTCTTTTTTGACTCGCGTAAAATGTAATTTTTCTTCTCCAGCATCGAGAGGTGATAATCGACATGGCCGGTGCTGGCAATTTTCATGGCCTGGCCAATCTCTCGATTGGTTGGAGGCATGCCCTCCTGTCGTATGTAGTTCACAATAAAGTCGTATATTCGCCTCTGAATCTCGCTGGCTTGTTCGGACGACATCCGCATATTACCCGCCTTTCAATAAATAGGCCCGCATCGCCTGAGTTATACTACGCGAAAGTAGAACGATTATTCAAATCATAGCAGACTGTCTTTCTTAAGTCAAGCAATGAGTCGAACGAATGTTAGGGCTTGGGGAATGTTGTCAGAAAGGAATGCGCCTGCAATTGATCGAGGCGCCAGGATGAACGAAGGAGGCTTCCGCTCAAACAACCTGAGACGCGGCAGGTCTGTGAGAAGCGAGAGGCAGAGCTAAAAATCAGGCTGGTTTTTTTAGGCACAGCAGCAGGTTTCTTGCTCGAAGTGGCCTGGCACATGATAGAATAGGAGACAGAAGTAACGATTCTTTATCAGGAGGCTTCCTCATGGCAGACCAGCTTGCTCGCTTGACCCACCTGGATGAAAGCGGCGCTGTTCGGATGGTTGATGTCACGGAGAATCAGGAGACGGTTCGTGAGGCTGTCGCCAGAGCGCGCATTCGTCTGGCTCCGCACACGCTTCACTTGATCGAAACCAACCAGGTTGCCAAAGGCAATGTGCTGGAAGTTGCCAGAATCGCGGGGATTATGGCAGCCAAACAGACGTCGCAGCTAATCCCTCTGTGTCATCCTTTGCCCCTGACCCATATCGATATCCACTTCGCTCTGGACAGCGAATGCGGGCTAATTGCTCTCGAAGCACGCGCTCGCGTTACCTATAAAACCGGAGTCGAAGTAGAAGCGCTCACGGCTGTGCTCATTGCCGCCGTCACCATCTATGATATGGTCAAAAGCGTGGACCACACGGTTACGGTTGAGCAGGCTTATATTGCCAGAAAGAGCGGCGGCAAAAGCGGCGTCGTTGAGTTTACTCCTGAGACGCGGTAATGGCTACTGTTTAGCGGCAAGCAGATACGTTGTACAATTCAAAAAAGAAGCAGTGTTTCATAGACAAGAAAGGTGGCGAAAGCGTGCCACAGAAATATGACGAACAACAGGGCAACGGGACGCGGCCAAAGCGTGCCCCGATTCTGGGCCAGAGTCATGGCCTTTCAGATGTTGAAGGACAGATCATTCAGCAAATGATCCGGCAAGAGCAGCATTCCGCGCGTGAACTCTTTATTCCGCAGGAGGATCTGGCTCAGGAAGCCACGACCAGCATGTCGCCGGAGGCCAGAGAGGTCGTCGATCAGAGCCAGGTCCTGACCATTTTGCGCATGTTTAACCGCGATTTTCTCTATGGTCAGGGACGTTTTGACGAATACAAAGATGGCCTGTTGCTTAAGTGGGGGGATGGCTATTCGCGGCGGCACATCTGGGTGAGCGTTGAAGATGGCCATCTGCTTTTCGAGACCAGTCATCTCAAGCCGTGCGGTAAGCCCTACTGTAACGGGACGCATCACGTACTGACCAGAGATCTCTATACCCAGGTAGATGTGATCAACGAAGAACTGGGCGACCTCTTTCGCCATCCAGTTCACGAGCCGCCCGACGACTAAGCAACCGGCTCGTGAACTGCTTTTCAAGAGATAGCGAGCAAAAGAAGGAGAGGAAGCAAAGACGTGACGACACATATTCTGGCCCTGGAGAAGGATCTCTTTTTCGCTGTAAAGATCCGCGATACCCTGCGCCATCATGAGATAGAGGCCAGGACGGCGCGCAATCTGGCAGCGTTCGAGCAAATGTTGGCGCTCACCGGGGAAGGCAAGCCGGCTCTGGTGATCGTCCACATTGGAGCGCCGGGCGTCGATTGGGAAGAGGCTATCCGGCAGGCGCGTGCCAGAGATTATCCGGTCCTGGCCTTTGGCTCGCATATGGACCTTGACGCACGCGCGAAGGCGCTCCAGGCCGGGGCACAGCGCGTCGTTGCCAATTCTAAATTCAGCAGCGACATGCCCGGCCTGGTGAAACGCATGCTCAGTGATCCGGCAGCTTCACCCATCGATGAAGGGGAAGCGGAAGAGTAGCAGACAGACAACACAAAAAGACCTTTCCATTAGAGTCTATTTTCCATCTCTGGTGAGAAGCCAGTTCACAAGCCATCTAAACAGATGCTGTACATAGGCATACGAATGGAAAGGTCTTTGTTTCAATCTGTTTTCGAACTCAGGCGGGATCCCCACCGACTTTCAGATAGAAACAGGTATTTTTATGCTTCTCGCAGCTTAATGCCCGCAGCCGCAACCGCGAACTTCGCCACCGCCATCGGCAGTGCGGAAGGAATGGCCACAGCCGCAGCTAGAGACCGCGTTGGGATTATTTACAGTAAAGCCAGCACCCATCAGGCTATCGACATAATCGACCTCACTGCCACTAATATACCCAATGCTCATTTCGTCGATCAGCACATTGAAGCCTGCCAGAGGGATGATCGTATCGCCTTCCTGCTGCTCATCAAGGGTCATACCATATTGCAGACCTGAGCATCCACCGCCCGCGACGAAGATGCGCAGGCCGAGGCTCGGATCGTTTTCTTGCGCCAGTAGCTCCTGCACTTTGCTTGCCGCGGTGGGCGTCATATGGATAATGGATGTCTCCACAGTAGCTGGCTCGGTATGCTCAATCATAATGTGTGCCTCTCTCAACAGGGGTGACTGTGTAGTCAGCCCTCAACTAGTATTACGCCATACTCAAGTGAGTTGAACGTCTCGCTTCATTAAAGGAAGTATAGCACAGGTGCATTCAATTAGGCAAGCGTTTTTTATCCTCATCTGCTGCTCGGAATGGGATGCCTATCCTCCCTGTTCCGGGTCAGCC
>DATGKW010000053.1:0-2876 GCA_035294465.1 Ktedonobacteraceae bacterium
TTGTTTTCAATCTGTTTCTCTTTGGGCTGGCGATTCCCTTGCAAGCGACGATTATTCCGATCTATGCATTAATTACCGATATGCACCTGTATGATACGCTCTTTGCTCTTATTTTGCCTTATGTGGCCTTTGGGATTCCCCTGTCTGTTCTGGTGTTCGTAACGTATATCAGGGACATCCCGAGGGAGCTGCACGAGTCGATGCTGCTGGACGGTGCCGGCCATTTTCGCATTGTACGCAGCCTGGTGCTTCCTTTGTCACGCCCGGCGTTGATTACGGTGGTGATCTACGAAACAATCCAGGTCTGGAATGGTTTCCTCTTCCCGCTGGTATTAACGCAGAGTCCTAATGTTCGTGTTCTTTCCCTGGCCCTGTGGACCTTTCAGGGCCAGTTTACTGTCAACGTTCCTGCCATTCTGGCGGCCGTCTTTCTCTCGGCCGTACCCATCATCTTGCTTTATATCATTGGCAGGCGTCAATTACTCGGCGGCCTGATTGCAGGCTTTAGCCGATAGAGGAGTGCAAACATGCCCATGCCGCTTTACCGCGACCAACATGCCTCTCTTGAGGATCGTATCGAGAACTTACTTGCCCTGATGACTCTGGATGAGAAACTGGCCCAGCTCGGCTGCCTCTGGAGCACCGCCTTCGTAAGCTCAGGTGCTTTCGATCCTGATCTTGTGGCCAGGATGATACCGCATGGTATCGGGCAGGTCACGCGCATTGGCGCTTCAACCGGTCTGCATCCCCATGAGAGCGCCGCGTTTATGAACGCTATTCAGCAGGTCGCAGTTGAGCGAACCCGACTCGGTATCCCAGTTATTGTTCATGAAGAAGCCACAGGCGGCTTCTGTCATCGCGATGCGACGGTCTTTCCACAGGGGATCGGACTGGCCGCGACCTGGGACCCGGCCCTTGTCAACCAGGTAGCCGGAGTGATTCGGACGCAAATGCTTGCGGTCGGTGCGCGGCACGCCCTGGCCCCAGTTCT
Source organism: Ktedonobacteraceae bacterium (assembly GCA_035294465.1). Taxonomy (GTDB): domain Bacteria; phylum Chloroflexota; class Ktedonobacteria; order Ktedonobacterales; family Ktedonobacteraceae; genus Paraktedonobacter. The sequence continues at coordinate 992 of DATGKW010000053.1, forward strand.
CGATGTCGCTCGTGATCCGCGCTGGGGCCGGGTCGAGGAGACGTATGGGGAAGATCCTGTGTTGATTGGCACGATTGGCACGGCCTATGTTCAAGGACTGCAAAGTGATGATCTCAATCATGGAGTCGCGGCTACGGGCAAACATTTTCTTGGTTACGCTTTGTCGGAGGGTGGCCGCAACGGGGGCCCGGTTCAGCTGGGTCCACGAGAGCTACGCGAGGTCTATGCCGAACCGTTCGCCGCTGTGATCCGCAACGCGGGACTGGCGACGATGATGAACTCCTACGCATCTATCGATGGACTGCCCTGCGCTGGCAGCCCCGCTATTTTCTCCGATCTGCTGCGCGGCGAACTGGGCTTTGCTGGCCTTGCGGTCGCAGATTACGAGGCTATCAAGATGCTATTGACGCGCCATCGCGTCGCGGCAACGCCTGGAGAAGCAGCCCGGCTGGCGCTCTCTGCCGGACTCGATATGGAACTCCCTGCTATCGATTGCTTTGGAGAACCATTGAAAGCTGAAATTGAAGCCGGACGGCTGGCCCAGGAAGTGATTGATACCGCTGTTCGCCGCGTGCTGCGCCTCAAATTCCAGCTCGGACTTTTCGAGCACCCCTACGTTGACGCGGAGGCCGCCGATGCGGTATTCCAGACTCCTGAGCAGCGCAGCCTGGCACGTAAAGCTGCCGCTGAGTCGGTGATCCTGCTGACAAATGACGGCGTGTTGCCGCTTGCCCCCACACTGAAACGCGTAGCGGTTATTGGCCCAGGCGCAGATGACGAGCGGCTCCTGCAGGGCGATTATCACTATCCCACCCACCTGGAAATAATTTATGCCGCGCCGAAAGATCCAGAGAACACGGAGCTTGCTGTTCCGCAGGCAGCGGGTAGCTATGCCCCCGGCCCGTACTTTACTCCGCATATTACTCCTCTGGCCGGCTTGAGCGCAGCCCTGGGACCAGACGTAGAGATAGCCTACGCTAAAGGCTGCGAGGTTCTGGGTGATGATCGCTCCGGTTTCGCCGAAGCGCTAGAGGTAGCCCGTGAAGCAGACGTATTGATAGCGGTAGTGGCCGGGCGCAGTGGTCTCCGGCGCCCGGCCACGGTGGGGGAGTTCAACGATGCCACGAATCTTGATCTCACTGGCGTTCAACAAGAACTCATCGATGCCCTTGCTGATACCGGGAGACCGCTGGTTGTTGTCGTACTCAGCGGTCGCGTCCATACGCTGGCTCATATTGCCGAGCGAGCCAACGCGTTGTTACAGATGTTTCCTCCGGGAGAGGAGGGAGGAAATGGTCTGGCCGATGTGTTGACCGGCAGGGTGAATCCGAGTGGTCGCCTGCCTGTCAGTATGCCGCGCTCGGTTGGACAGATCCCGAACCATTCCGGCTATCGCGCGGGAGGCGACAATCCCCTGGCCTTCGGCGATTATATGGATTCGCCGACAACTCCCCTGTTTCCCTTTGGTCACGGACTGAGCTACACGACGTTTGCCTATAGCGATCTTGATGTGCAGGCAACGAGCACCAGCGAGCCAATTGAGGTATCCGTATCGGTACGCAATACAGGAAAACACGCGGGCGACGAGGTTGTGCAACTGTACTGCCGCGATCTTGTTGCCTCCGTTGCCCGCCCTGACCGCGTGCTGCTTGGCTTCGCGCGTCTCTCTCTCGCAGCCGGACAGGAGCGCCGCGTCACTTTTACCGTGCATCCATCTCGCCTGGCTTTCTACGATCCACAGATGCGTTTTGTGACCGAACCAGGCGCGTTCACTTTCTGTATTGGAGCTTCTTCAAGCGATATTCGAGCTGAGAAGATCGTGACCCTCACTGGCCAGACTGTCGAGTATAGCCAGCGCGAAATAGTGAGTACGGCCGTAAGCGTG
>DATGKW010000054.1:0-114981 GCA_035294465.1 Ktedonobacteraceae bacterium
GACCTTTGCGAGACTCTCCAGAACCTGCGGGGAAACGGTGATCTCGCGGCCCTGCTCCAAACCCGTATACCAGGTCACTCCGATGCCTGCTACTACTGCCAGTTCCTCTCTGCGCAACCCCGGCGTTCTGCGCCGTGAACCACCAGGCAACCCTACGGCTTCGGGCGATAGGCGTTCTCGCCGCGTGCGTAAGAAGTGCGCCAGTTCTTTCCGGCGTTCCTGATCGTTCATACTCGTCCCTCACCGATCCTGTCAGTTTTTATACCACGATAATCTCCCTTCTGGTTAAGCGACCAGAGGTCTGGCATCATTGTATCACGACATATCGAACTAGAAGAGGATTTCATAATGGAAGAGTCCATCGAGAGCAGCCAAAATAGATCTCGTTCTGCCCTGTTGCAGGGACAGGTGGTGTTGATTACTGGAGCGAGTCGGGACATTGGCGCGGCCACCGCTCTTCTCCTTGCCAGGCATGGAGCGGCGATCGGCGTCAATTATCATCAACATGCTGAGCGGGCGCAAGCAGTTGTCGAGTCCATTCGGGCATCTGGTGGGCGTGCCATGACCATCGGGGCCAGTGTAGAGAACGCGCAAGAGGTCGAGGCCATGGTGCAGCAGGTAGAACAGGAGTTGGGACCAATCGATACGCTGGTTCTTAACGCCATCGCCCGCAGCAGGACCGCCGACCCGACAGAGACGCGCGGTTTATCAACCTTCAACCTGTTTCTCGACTCTACCTGGGAGCAGTACCAGCATGGCGTGATGCGCCTCCTGGCTGGAGTCTATGTGCCAGCGCGCATCGTCGCTCCCTTGATGGTTGAGCGCGGTCATGGCAATCTCATCGCCGTCAGCAGCACGCTTGCGCGCGCTCCCTATAGTGGTGCAGGCGCTGTGGCCGCTGGCAAAGCGGCCGTCGAAGCGCTATGCAAGGCGCTTGTGCCGGAATTGGAGCCGTATGGCATTCGCGTGAACGTGGTGGCACCAGGTGCAGTCAAGACCGAGGCTTCGGCCCCCTATATTCAAGCACGCAGAGAAGCCATCAGCCAAGCGCTGCCGTTGCGACGTGTTGGCCAGCCCGAAGATGTCGCCGCTGCTATCCTGCTCCTGGCCTCGCCCCAGGCCAGCTATCTGACCGGCAACTACCTGGCCGCTGGCGGTGGCAATTACCTGTCTTGATGGTAATGGCGAGAAAGAGATATGAACAGCACACGGGAAATACCCAGGTCACACGAATGATCGTGGACTGGGAGGGTATGGCGACCGAATTTCTGGCGAGGTTGCACGCCGAAGGACGCCGTGTGGTGACCATCTTGCAGACCAATCAGTATCGGGATCTCTCCTCGTTTTCTGACGCGGGGACTTTTGTGCCCTTGAGCACTGATGCCCACGGACACGTCTTCCGCGAAGTGGCCCCGGCTCGTATTACCTTGCCACGTGAGGACCATCCTGACAACCCTCTGTGCTTGCAGGTAGCCCTCATCCGCGACTTGCGCAGGACGGTTCCGGTTCGGCCTGACCCAGAAGAGGCAGAGGTCCCGGCACGGTGGGACAGCGATCTCCCTCCTGATGAGCGGACCTGGTGGCGTGAGGGCTGGTAAGCCACAGCTGCGCCTGCGCAAGAAACGATTGCCAAACTCATCCCCATTGTGACGGCACAAGAAACTCCGACCATCAATGCGATCGAGCTTGCGCAGACCTCCATTCATCGCTGGCCTGCGCAGGAAAAGGTCATCAAGGATTATCTTCTCCCCTTGGGGTTGGATACGAATCACGGCTGCGCCAGGATCGCGGTAGAGAATTCGGAAGTCGCCAAAAGACGAGCACGCCTGGAACAACGTCTCACTCGGCTCAAGCAATGGGCACAGAGCGCAGGCAAGCGCGAGGCCCAGGCCAGCCGACGGCGGGAGCGGCTCCGCATTGCGCACAACCAGCGCAGTATGGAAGAGGACCTTCTACTGTGGATCAGTCCATACCACCGAACCAAAAGAAAGGGCTACAGCTCACGTAGGCTACCTGTCTTTCTCTCGAAAACCATTCCGACCCCAACTGGCTTCCCTTACCATATTCCTCGTATCGCCGTTCGTGTGCATACGCTCATCACTAACCCCTGTCCGGAGTATCCAGATGCCGATACCACGGACTGCATGCCAGGGTTATATGGCCACTATCCACCGCTGAACGGGTAGCTAAAGCCTCAGATCATTTGATGATCATGGCTTGGAGGACGTTGAATGCCCTCTTTACTACTATGAGTCATCCCAAAACATGGCATGAGGACGGGCCGGGCACCCGCCTGCCAGTGCTGTGGAGAGCCTATCTCTGCTGGAAGATTTCGGTCCGCTGGAGCTTGCACGCAGCTTGAAGCGCGGCCTGCTGCGTCTGAGGTCTGGTGACCAGCGTTCGGCGTGGGTATTGGCTGTTGTTGTTCCTCCAAAGCGGGACAATTACAGATGCTCTTTTCTCCACCTTCGTTGTTCGGTTGTTTAGAACGGATATGCCCTAGCAAGACTCGGAACATCTCTTGTGGGAAAAGAAATCATATGCTATGATTAAGCACGAAATGGCTACTATGCCCAGTAGACAAAAATAGAGAAGCCGATGCTTTCTCTAGATAAAGAGGAGTACAGATGACAAACGTTCAGAATCTTACTGATCACACCATCTCAGGTCTGGTCTCTTCCTATTTTCCCGGTGCGTTTCCCCTTGTTCGTCTCAGGCGCACGCGTCAGGATGCGCGTATGCGGGCTTTAGTGCGAGAGACCCGCCTTCATATCGATCAGCTAATATATCCAATATTTGTGGTGGATGGCGTTTCTCATCCCCAGGCTATAGCCTCTATGCCTGGCATTATGCAATGGCCAGTTGAGGAAGTAGCGCGGGAAGCAGAACGGACAGCACAACTGGGCATCAAAGTCATTATGTTGTTAGGCGCTTCATCTGAGAAGGATGAGATAGGTTCACAGGCATTTGCCTGTGATGGTGTAATGCAGAAAGCGATTCGTACTCTCAAAGCTGAGATACCTGATCTGTGTATCATCGCAAACATTTGTCCTTGCACTTTTACTAGTCATGGTTATTGTGGCATTGTCAAGGATGGCATTGTGCAAAATGATGACACTCTACAGCTACTTGCACAAGCTGCAATCTCGGTGGCAGAAGCGGGAGCTGATATAATTGCACCATCTGATATGATGGATGGACGCGTCGGGGCAATTCGCCAGGTACTCGATCAATACGGGCATGCAAATACGCCAATCATGTCTTATTCTGCAAAGTTTGCCTCGTGTCTCTATGGCCCCTATCATGAAGCAATGAAGTCAACATCCTCACCGCTGGCACAAGATGCCCATGTTGGCAATATCAGTGTCGGTCATCAACTCGACCCCGCGAATGCTCGTGAAGCCATGCGCGAAGTCGAGCAGGATATCAACGAAGGCGCTGATATAGTCATCATCAAACCGGCTCTGCTGTACCTGGATGTTATTCGTCGAGTGCGTGAACGTTTCGACGTTCCCATTGTTGCCTATAACATCGGCGGTGAATATTCCATGCTCAAACTCGCGGCTCAACAGGGGTGGGTTGATGAGCGCCTCATCGTGGAGGAATCTTTAACGGCGATCTTACGAGCTGGAGCTGACATGATCATTACCTACTGGGCACTCCAGGTAGCAGACTGGCTAGCATAGCAGAGCTAACTCGTCGGGGCCTGATCCCATATGCTCAGCCGATTTGAGAAAGGTCTTGAGAGCGCCACAATAGGGCAGGTTGCGCTCAAAGCGCTACAATAAAGCGAGCTGATAGATAACGATGGTCCCCAACGCTTCGCGTTGGGGAGTCACGACGTCTCTGGTGGGCACTACTCGCGGTGTTTCTGATGCCACTGTCCACTTCGACCCACAGGGTCGTACTATCGATGACCATAGCCCGAAGGCTTTCCCATACTCAAAATATGTGAAAAGCTTTTTCTGCCCATCTCAGATATCTTCCGCAAACTATTCTCTAAAAAGGGGAATAACCATGAATAGCAAAAGAGGAGTTCTCTCCTTGCACAGGCGTCTCTCTGTGTTCCGCCCTAAGACCCTCCTTTCCCTCTATCAACGCTCTATCAAATTGTATTTTTCCTTGCTCGCTCATTATCTCTTGAGACGTAAGAAAATCTTATTTTTGCTCTCTGGTATGTTCCTGGCAAATATGACTCTTCAGCTTGTTAGCCCTCTGGTGCTACAAAAATTTATTGACATGGCCATAAGCCAGCAGCCCCTACGCATACTTATCTTTACGGCATTAGTATTTATCGCTTTTACTCTCATGAGCCAGGTACTCAACGTCTGGTCAAATTACTGGGGAACGAATATCGGGTGGCAGGCAACAAACGAACTCCGTATAGATCTGTTGAGGCATTGTTTTATTCTTCCTTTACGTTTTTACAGCACACATACTCCTGGTGAGATGATCGAGCGTATTGATGGTGATACAAGCAAGATGGCGACTTTTTTCACGCAGTTTACGCTCCAGATTGTAGGGAACTTGCTTCTTTTGATGGGTATTATCTTCATTCTGCTTTGCATTGATTGGCGAGTCGGACTGGGTTTGGGCTGCTTCGTACTCCTGGCTTTTATCGCTTTTTTCACGATCCGGCGGAAGGCGCAGCCGCTCTGGCGGCAGCAGCGCCAGGCCAGTGCAGATATCTATGGATTTCTAGAGGAACACCTAGCAGGTACTGAGGATATTCGTACAAACGGTGCGACTCCCTATACGCTGCGCAGTTTCGCCTTATGGCTACGAGCGTACTATCGCGCTACGCGGCGCGCAGGTTTGGCAACAGCTCTATTAATCAATACCTCTGTACTCTTTATCACCGTTGGAACCGGTGTAGCTTTCACGATAGGCACGATTCTCTTTATTCGGCATGTCTTCTCATTCAGCACAGTCTATCTTATCTACTATTACACAGCCATGTTGGTTCGCCCAATTGACGCAATCACGCAACAGTTCGACGATTTGCAAAATATTGGTGCTTGCAGTCAGAGAGTACAAGAGATTTTGCAAACACCAGCCGAGATGTTTGAGGGTTCTAAACTTCTTGACCTGGAAGGACCCGTTCAGGTGCGTTTCGAGCATGTTTCATTTAGCTATACGCCAGGTGTCCCAGTTCTCCACGATCTGACCTTCACTTTGCCAGCAGGTCATCGGCTCGGCATACTCGGTCGCACTGGGAGTGGAAAAACGACGATTACCAATCTGCTCTTGCGTTTTTATCGGCCTGATGGTGGAACGATCTACTTCGCTGACCAGGATATCGAGACACTTCAACTGGATGCGTTCAGACAATCGATTGCCATTGTCACCCAAGATGTCCATTTGTTCAATGCCACGATTCGCGATAACCTGACATTTTTTGACTCCTCTCTTCCTGATAGCCTGGTTCAGGAAGCATTGCATCTGATGGGATTAGACGAATGGCTTAAAACGCAGCCAGCTGGCTTAGATACAATGCTAGAATCGGGAGGTGGCGGGTTATCAGCGGGCCAGGCGCAGCTACTAGCCTTTACACGAGTCTTTTTGAGGAATCCCAAAATCGTAATTCTCGATGAGGCCTCTTCTCGTCTTGACCTCGCGACCACGCGCAAGCTGGAAATGGCAATGGAGACGCTTCTGAAAGGTCGTACTGCGATTATTATTGCCCACCGTTTGATGACGTTGGCGCGAGCCGATGACATTCTCTTGCTAGAGGATGGTCGGATACAGGAATTTGGCTCACGCGAAGATCTGCTCACTCAAAGCGATTCGCGTTTTGCTCAATTAATGCACTCTGAAGTGAAAGAGGTTCTATTATGAGGTATAATAGATATATTTGGAAATTAGCAACGTTCCGTCCATTTACATATCTCAGTATCTTTTTTATTAAATTTCTTGTATTCTGTGTGTATGTGCAGGGGATTGGCTTTATCTATTTGTTCTTTTTCAATAGTCTGCCTGATTATGTACATACTTATCGGCTCATCTGGAGCGTGATTATTCTGATCATTACACTCCCATTTGTGCGAGCTGTAGTAGTTTCCATTGACATTGCACAGGAGATTACCCTGCTGTTCTCTATTGGAGCCTTAATCCGCCAGGCGCTACTTGAACACATTTTGAGTCAACCCGCTGCCAGGGCAGTTCCTGGATCGCCAGGCGAGGCGATCGTTCAGTTTCGTGATGATATTGATCAGATAGCAAACTTTATGGATAATCTAACCTTTGCTTTCGCCTACTTTCTCTTCGGTATCTTTGCTGTAATCGAAATGCTCAGAATCAATCTGTTCATTACATTACTGGTACTGACGCCGCTGATTCTCCTCTTCACCGGTGCAAGAATCGCGCAGCGCCGTATTGTTACGTACCGCAAAGTGAGCCGCCGCGCAGCTGCCGCAATTACTAATTTTATTGCGGAAATGATCGGCGCAATCCAAGCAATAAAAGCGGCTCATGCTGAGTCGCCGGTCAGCCAGCATCTTGAAAAACTCAATGATGTGCGTCGCCAATCGGCGCTCCATGAACTGCTTTTTAGTTCCAGTATCCGTTCGGTGTTTTCCAGTACCGGAAATATTGGTACGGGTTTAATACTGCTTGCGGCTAGTGCAGCAATTCAGAATCATTCGTTTACAATTGGAGATTTCGCGCTTTTTGCATATTACTTGAGTTTTATGACTATGCTGTTTAATCGCATGGGGGTTATATTTACTGACTACAATCAGACTGGAGTATCTTTCGAACGGCTCACTCATCTTTTGCAAAATGAAGCATCTCCCGATATTCTTGTGAGGCATAGCAGGATCGCATTGCAAGATCCGCTGCCGCAGGTCGAAGTCCCCATCCGTCATCCACAGGATCGTCTGGAATGCGTGAGGATTGTAGATCTCTGCTACTCTTATCCAGGAACACAGCGAGGTATCGCCAATATCTCTCTCACGCTGAAACGTGGTTCACTCACGGTTGTCACAGGGCGTATCGGCGCAGGTAAAACAACTCTCCTCCGTGTTCTGTTGGGAGTTCTGACTCCGCAGGGCGGCGCGATCTACTGGAATGATGAACGGGTAGTCGATCCCTCAACATTCTTTGTACCGCCCCGCAGTGCCTATACCGCCCAGGTTCCCTTGCTTTTTAGTGGGACTCTCAAGGAGAATATCCTGCTCGGACTTCCTGAGAAAGACAATGGAATAGATCTGGCGGAGGCGTTGCATCTGGCAGTACTGGAGGAAGATATCAAGAGTTTAGAAAAAGGCATCGAAACTGTTATTGGACGGCGCGGTGTCAAGCTTTCCGGTGGGCAAAAACAACGAGTAGCAGCCGCGCGTATGTTTGTGCGTAATCCAGAGTTGCTTGTTTGCGATGATCTTTCTAGCGCTCTTGATATTGAAACAGAAACGATTTTTTGGGAGCGAGTACAAAACTATGGGAAACGCTTCGAGGTCGAACCAACCTTTCTGATTGTTTCTCATCGGCACTCGGTGCTTGCTCAGGCAGATCAGATCTTGTTGTTAAAAGATGGACGATTGGAGAGTCAGGGAACGCTCAGTTCTTTATTAAAGAGTAGCGAGGAAATGCGCCAGATCTGGGGTGTGGATGAGTAGTGATGGCTGGCCGTTTCTGGCATAGTCAAGACTATGAGGTTATTAAGCTGGACGATTTGTATAAGCGTATTTCGCAGCTTCCGATAGAAAATCTGGCTGCGCTAGCAGGCTCCACCGCAAATGAACCCGTAAGGGTCCCAATTCAACTGGACGAGCCGTTACCTTTAACAGCTCCTCAGGCGCGTCGCTTCGCGTCGGAGCCTCTAAAGTATTTACACACATACACAATTAACTTCTTTCTAGAGCTACCCGCCGGGGACCCTGAGCTGGTTTACGAAGCAATGCGTCTATGTATTGCTCATCATGAAGCGCTACGTGTACGCCTGTACCAGAGCGAGGGGCGCTGGTGGCAACGGATTATGCCGCCAGAGGAAGTCGAAGTGCCACTGTCCATTTGCGATCTCTCAGCACTGCCTGATGAAGAACTGGAAGGAGCATTATTCCGCGAGGCGCAGGCAGTTCAGCAGATGGTGAATATACTCACAGGGCCGATTCTCGCAGCTAGATATTTCCTGCTCGGACCTGAACGGCCAGCAGGTCTCTTTGTGGCGGTGAATCACCTGGTTTCAGACGGCGTTTCGCAATCGCTTCTGAAACAGGATCTGAGGACTGCCTATACCACTCTGGCCAGGAAAGAAGCAATGCATTTGCCCACCGGTGCCGCCCCTTATCACGTCTGGGTACAGGAACTCTACGCCCGTGCGCAAGCGCTTGATCACGAAGTCCCTTTCTGGCTGGCACAGATAGAGCCACATGAACCCAATCCCCTGTACTTCTTTACACGGGGAAGGCAAGCGGACCCCGAACCACGTTTTCCAGAGCGCCTCGTGATAGAGCTTTCCGCTACCGAGACCAATGATCTCCTTAATCAGTTACATCATTTACCCGGTATACAAGTACATGACGTTCTGACTACAGCTGTGGCACATGTCTTAACCGAGGAAACACACCAGAGTGCGCTATTCATGCGTTTTGTAACACACGGGCGGATAAGCAAATCACTGGATGTAACGCGCACGATGGGATATTTCTCATCATATTTTCCCCTGCGCTTCTCGTTTGACCGCGTTGCGCCTCTTACTGCCAGACTGCACGCTGTTCAGGAGCAACTTCGCACGCTCCCGCAGCAAGGCATGGGATATGAATTACTTTGCTATTGTTGCCAACAAGAGGAGATACGAAATAAACTCCTCTTACCTTATGATCCGCCTGTGAAAATAAATTATATGCATCAAATCTCTTCGCGCTTACATTATGCCATGTACTTGCCTTTCTGGCGTGTCCAGACTGCTCTCCAGGACCGACTTCCCTGGCAACCTACCCAGCCAATTCTCTGGTTTGTGGCGCGATTGGGAGAAAGGCTTGTAATACGGGTTGAATTCCGCCCCGATTTTTTTGATTCTGAGGAGATCAGAAGCCTGGCACAAGAAGTTATACAAACTATGCGAAGAATTGTGAAAGCATAGCATGGTGCTTGATATATACAAGGAGAAAAAATAGTGAATTTACCTACCACGCTTAATGACGCTGTTTTGTGGGAATGCTGGGAATGGGTTGGTTTGCGCGGATCCGGCTTCCCGGTGGCATTGGTCGAGCGCTTTCAGGCACCTCGGATCATAGCAGCAATTGATCAATTACTTGAGCTAGAGAGCCGTACAGGCACAGAAGATGAGAAGGCTATTCAGATCCTCCTCGCCTTGCGCACAAAGAGCCAGATTCAGCATGTACGCTCCTCGCTTACTCGCACCCTTAAACGTATGAACGCGCGCAAACCAATACATACTATTGACCCTGAACTAGATGAGCCATACAGACACGTGATAGCTGCTTATAATAGCCGGCATGAACTCATAGAAAGAGTTAAAAGGGAGATAGGCCATTTATTGACCGATTACCGTGCGAATATGATGGTTCAGTGCAAGAGCTTGAGCCAGGACGAGCGTATACGAGAGGTACTAATCTGGCAAAACCGCCGTTTGGCTTGCCAGCTTTCACAGATGCTCGAAAGGAACCAGATCACCGAGAGACAGGCCAGGAGGCTCCGTATTCTCTTATTCTCGCTCTTGCAGCGCCTATGCATGAAAAATGATACTATCAGTTTTTTTGGACCTGTTGGTTGGGCACATCTTACCACAGACGCTCAAGCGCTCACTATGGATGTAGAGAATGAACCGCTTGCTCTACGTAAAGTGTATTTTGAGACATGGGCAATTGACACCGTCGGGCAGGTACTAGCTCGTGAACAAGATCTCCAAATATGGGCCTGCCCACGTAGACAACCATTTCTCCTGGTTGAGAAACAACAGCTCATCTTGCCGTTTGCCAGCCCGGTACCGCTTTCAGCACTTGACGCGGCAGTTCTTTCTGCCTGTGATGGAAGCAAGAATGCCAAGACCATCGCAGAACATCTAGTACAGCAGAGAAAGAACAGCATTGACAGCGAGGATCAAGTGTATGCAGCCTTGCGTAAGCTTGTCAAAGCGCGACGTATTCACTGGACATTCGATGTAGCGACGGAGGAAATCTACCCCGAATGCGACCTGCAGCGTCAGTTCCTAGCTATCCACAACGACGAAGCCCGCCGGCGGGCTTTACAGCCCCTCGAACGGCTTATACATGCCAAAGAGGGTATTGAGGCATCGCGTAATCGGGCTGGCGAGCTTGATCAGGCAGTATCTCTGCTGGAAATGACTTTTGAAGAGGTTACCGGTATTCCCGCGACTCGTAACCCTGGCGAGACCTATGGCGCACGAATGCTTGTCTACGAGGACTGTCTGAGAAATGGAAAGGTGCAGCTGGGCAAAGCTTTTCTGCAAGACGCGATACGACCCTTAGAGATTATCCTTACGGGCTCCCGGTGGCTCCTCATGGAGATAGAAACCTATTACTTCCGTCTTTTCCAAAACGCTTACAAAGAGCTAACACGGCGCACGCAGAACCGCTTCCTCAACTTTGCCGAATTCTGGTTGTGGATCAACCCATTTTTCTTTCAGGACTTCACTCAGCTTGAACAGACAGTGATACATGAATTTCAGCAGCGTTGGCTGGACGTTCTCCAACCGTCTCTCACAGAACGCCATCAGACCTATCGCTCTCACGAAATTGCTGTTCGAGTCCGGCAAGCATTTATCCCTACGACAACACACCAACGCATCCAGCGGGTACGTTACCATAGTCCCGACGTACTGATCGCAGCCGCGAGTGAGCAGGCCATTCAGCAGGGCGAGTACCTTCTGGTACTGGGCGAAATGCATACCGGCATTAATGCTCTAGATACTCCTGTATTTCTGGCACAGCATCCTCAGCCGGAGCAACTCCATGCAGCTCTTGATCGCGATTATCCGCATCCGCGTATTGTACCTGTGATGTCCAAAAACTTTGAGGCCACGGTTCGGGCGCATTACGCTTTATGCCGTCCACAAGATTATCGGCTCATCCTGAGCGGCGACGCGGTGGTGCGTACAGACCATCAGTTACCCCTTAGCTCATTGCTTGTTGAGATGACAGATACAGGTCTCAGCGTATGCGACCGCGCACATCGCCTGCGTTTTGATATTGCCGATGTTTTTGCTGAATTAATCGGGCTGGTAGCCAGTCGCTACTTCCGTATGTTTCCTGAAACATCACATACCCCGCGCATCACTATCGATCAACTGGTCGCTTACCGCGAGTCCTGGCGTTTCCAGATCACAGATATCCCTTGCCGGAATCTTACCGACCCCGTAGAGGAGATGACCACCTTAAGACGCTGGCAAAAGGCTCAAGACTTGCCCGACGCCATGTTTGTCAGGTTTCCAACAGAAAAAAAGCCGATTTTTATAGATTTTACCAGCCCGGTAGCCCTTGAAGTGCTCCTGAAGCATATTCAGGGGATTCGAGACCAGGCTCAAACAGATCCTGAAGCAGGCCAGTCTATCGTGTTCTCAGAAATGCTACCCTTACCTGAGCAGTGCTGGTTGGTCGACGCTCAGGGCAACCATTATACGAGCGAGCTTCGCTTCGTCATAACTGAGCGAGTTGCCAGGTAGCAGCCGTGGTAGAAGCGATGAACACGTTCAGAACACCGCTGAATCCATCGAACTGAAAAGAACAGGGAAACGAAGGAACTAAATCCCTGTGGATTCTACTGGATGAGGTGCTTTATGTCGGAAAATTTGTGGTTTTATATTCGCAAACCAAAGCAATATGCACAAATTCGTCTATTCTGCTTTCCCTACGCGGGAGGTAGCGCCTCGATCTACCAATCCTGGGTTGATGCTTTGCCAGATTTCATAGAGGTTTGTGCAGTGCAACTTCCAGGACGCGAAAGGCGTCTTCTAGAGCCTCTCCCGGCCACCCTGTCTGATCTTATTTTTCATCTTTCAAATGAAATACAACCATTCTTAAATAAACCCTTTGCCCTTTTTGGGCACAGTATGGGAGCACTTATTGCCTTCGAGCTCGCTCACACGCTCCAGGACAGGGAAAATAGAACACCAACAGATATATTTGTTTCGGGATATCGAGCTCCACATTTACCACGGAAAGAGCCCTTATGGAGCACTTTCCCTGATCCACAATTACTTCAACATATACGCTCTCTTGGAGGCGTTCCCCAAGAAATTTTAGAACACTCGGAACTTGTGGAATTCTTGCTTCCGCTCATTCGCTCTGACTTTCGCATAGTTGAAAGTTACACATGGAAACCGTCGGGTCCTTTGAAATGCCCTCTAACAGCATTTGGAGGACTACAGGATAGAGAAATATCTGTTCATGATATCCTCGCCTGGAAGAAACATACGAGAGAAAATTTCTCCTATCATATGTTTCCAGGAGGACACTTCTTTATCCATCATGCCCGGAACGAGCTTCTAAAAAGAATTGTTCAGCAACTGAACTCGACTGTATCCTGGAACCTGAAGGATTAGAAAAGCATATGATAGATCCACGTGTCCAGCGCCTGGCAAATGTTCTTGTTACCTACTCTCTTCAGATGCGAAGAGGGCAACGCCTCGCTATTCTAGCAACACCTCTAGCGCTGCCGCTGGCAAGCGAGGTATACCGTATCGCGCTTCTCCATAACGCTTACCCGGAGGTGTTTTTAGAAGCCCCAGAGGTACAGGAAATTCTTCTCAAAGAAGGTTCTGACAAACAACTCATCGATATTTCTCCTTTAGACCGTATGATGATCGAAAAATACGATGCACGGCTCCTGATTCTCTCCCAGGAGAACACCAGAGCTTTACAACAGATCCACCCAACGCGCCTGGCACTGTTCTCTTTGGCCCACCAGCAACTATTACATACGATGGGACAGCGCGGCGCAGAGGGTACACTGCGCTGGTGTGTTACGCTCTACCCAACGCAGGCTTATGCACAGGATACCGGGATGTCCCTGACTGAATTTGAAGATTTTGTCTACCGGGGCTGCTTTGTAGATACAGAAGATAGCCTCGCACACTGGCAGAAACAGAGCCAGCTTCAAGACACATGTATTCAGTGGCTCACAGGAAAGCAGCATGTTCATCTTGTAGGCAAGGAAACCGATCTCACTTTTTCTATTAAGGGTCGAACTTTTGTCAATGGCAACGGGCGCTTGAATCTTCCCGATGGGGAAATCTACTCGGCACCTGTAGAAGATTCCGTCAACGGTTACATTCGTATAAGTTTTCCAGCCGTGTTGCATGGAAGGGTTGTCGAAGGCATCTTCCTCCGTTTTGAGAATGGTGCAGTTGTTGAAGCCGTTTCCGCGAAAAATCAGGACTTTCTCCATCGGATGCTTGCCTTAGATAGAGGCGCGTGCCGGGTTGGAGAGATTGCTTTTGGGATGAATTTCCTCATTACTCAGGGAATTAAACAGACGCTGTTCGACGAGAAAATAGGTGGAACCTTTCACCTGGCTCTGGGAAGCAGCCTTGCTGGCACAGGCGGACAGAACCTCTCGGCTATCCACTGGGATATGGTCTGCGATCTACGTAATGACGGTAAAGTATACGTGGATGATGAACTTTTTTGCTCTCATGGTCTGTTTCTGCCTATTGCTGATCAGGCGATGGAGTGACAAAAGCTGCAGACCGATACATTGCATCTATTACTTTTACTGTTGTTAAACTACCTTGCAGGAGTGAATGTAGACCGTACTCGCCGCGGATACCCGCGAGAAAGCAGCGCCATTGATTCTGGAATGGCAGGAAGAGGTCGGTTGCATGAGCAATCTGAGGAACCTCTCGGCCTGCGCTGGTCCAGATGGTAAGCGGCGAATCCGGGCGAACACCATGCGGGCTTAAGCCAAAGAGCGTTTCGATACGGGCGGTTCCGCGCGTGCCAATGAGCGTCAGACTCGTCTGGTCACGTTCAACCAGGCGATCCCAACTGGCTTCAAGAAAGAGGTGATAGGACGGATCGACGAAAAGAGCTGAACCGCTCACATCTATTTCTACATCGCAGAAATCGCGTACTTCCTCTTGATTCTCTGCTAAATACCAGGACGCCCGCGCCGGACGCTCCTGCAAGTAGTTCAGGGAGCATTGGGCACTTACCAGATGCGCACCGGGGCAAAAGCTCAACGCAATGTTAATCAGATGCGATCCTAAGTCGATGAGCGCCCCCCCACCAGAAAGTGTGCGCCTGGTGAACCAGGTGTTCGTTCCAGGAACTCCATTTCGCCGCAGCCAGGAACACCGCACGGTCTGGATTTCCCCCAGCTTTCCCTGTTGAACGAGTTCCTGTAATAGAAGAATTTCAGGACGGAAACGGTTGGCATAGGCTATCATCAACTCTCGCCTATTACGCTGAGCCGCCTCTACCATATCGATGGCTTCAGCAAGCGTTGTGGCCATAGGCTTTTCGCACAGTACATGAACCCCCGCGTTCAGCATAGCAATGCTCAGTTTTGCGTGCAGATAGTTGGGGCACGCTACCAGAACAGCATCAAGTTGTAGTGCCAGGAGTTCGTCGAGGCTAAGACACGTATGGACACCTGGAAACTTCTTTGCCAGCAGCAGGCTTTGTGTCTGGTCCTGATCAAACAATCCAGCTACCGATACGCCGGGCATTGCACTCAGTATAGGGAGATGAACACGAGCAACAATACGCCCGGCACCGACGATCCCAATGCGCAGGGGAGAACAATCAGCAGTCTTCTCCATGAGAAATTTTTACCTCTTTATAGCATCACCAGTGACAAGAGTTAAGCGGGGACAGCAAGCCTTGAAAATAGGCTTCAGTTTAGACCATTCCGCCCTGGTGGCGCGTAGCGGGAAATGTACAGTCTCGCCAGGCATAACACCTTTGTTGCGTTCTATCACCATTTGCTCCTCAGCCTCGTTTTCACATAGATGCAGATAAACCCTGGTATGAAGGCCCAGACGCTCTAAATGATACTGTTCTATGGCCTCATCCAGACAAAACTGGCCCTCAGCTGTAGCCATTCCCTGGGCAGCAGCCACATATGTCAGCAGACTGTTCGGGAAACAGGGTGCAAGCAGGCGTGTCAATCGTCCTGGCAGATTCATCGCTATACCGATAACATAACTCGTCGCCCGGTGCATAAAAAGCAGGATAGGAATGATTTCTGTAACGCTGCGTGCTGGATACGCGAACTTGACAACTTCAGCCTTCTGTTTTAATTCCATGTACAATTCATTGAGGATAGAAAATGGGACGCACTCATGCCAGTGGCGCGAGACGATAATTTGCGTTCGTCTGTGATGCCTTCTGCGCAACAGTGCAACGCTATCCCACTCAACGTCGATGTAGGCACAGCCCGCATCTATAGCACATTCCAGAATGGCAAGCCGCTCCTGCTCGGTACCTTGAAATGCTCCTCCCTCACGCACCGGCCGGCAGGTAATAATTAACGGGCAAGGAGATTGGGAGATGATCAATGGCAGATCGAAAGAATCCATCATATCAAGGCAGATTTCGGCCAGGCCAATTTTTGGAGCAAGCGCTCTTAACTGTTCAAGGCACTGCTCGGTATCAATAGGTGCCAGAGAAACTGCCAGTCTATCAGTCATTCCGGCCTTCCTTCCCTTGCACAATCTGGCGCAGGTCATTGAGAGGATCCAGCGCTTCCAACACCTGTTCAACTTCAACCCCGAAGTCGATCAGGCAGGCAATCTCGTTGACACCTATTGATTCCAGGTGCCGCACCCGTGGCAGACAACTCTTCACCGTGCCAAGCAGTGAGTAGCCATTGTAGTAGCGCTCAAAGGTAATATCGAGCATTTCCTCCAGTAGATCCGGTTCCAGATCCTGCGGAGCAACCTGGAACCCTCCACTAATCGTTCCACCTCCGCTGGCGGAATTATTCTCCAACAACACAGCAGAGCGAAGATATTCCCGCAAATGTGGGCGCACCAGAGCCTTCACTACTGAGTCCTCCTGGCCAAGAAAGGTATGCAGCATCAAAGTGATTATTCCTGCCTGCGGCTCAAAGCCATGACGGTGCCGGCTCGCACGATAGGCCCGGATCTTCTCCGCCAGCAGCGTAGTATCCTGACTAATAAAGTGGGTCAGGACGTTAGCTCCTATAGATCCAGCATATTCAAAGGTCGTTATGCTGGATGAAGCCGAGATCCAGACAGGCAGTTGCTGTTGAACAGGACGAGGGTAGAGCCGCACCTCAAACGGAATGCCTTTACTGTTTTTCCGGGTTAAACCCTCACCCCGCCAGAGTGCCTGAATCTCTTCTATTTGCCTGTGCATGAATTGTCGCCTTTGGTCGTAACGTTCAGGAAATAGCACGAAATCGTTAATATTCCACCCTGATCCAAAAGAGATAGCAACTCGGCCATGTGAGAGATTATCGACAAGCGCCCACTCTTCGGCAATACGGATAGAATCATGCAGCGGAGCAACGACACTTCCGGCGCGAATCTGCAAATTTGTCGTGAGCACCGCCAGCGCGGCGCTAAGAACTGATGGGTTTGGAAAGATTCCACCAAAATCTGCGAAATGTCGCTCTGGTGTCCAGACAGCGCAAAAATTATGTGTATCTGCGAATTTCGCTGCTTCTAGCACCAGTCGATATGGCTGTTCCGTTTCTACCTGTGTTTGGCTGGCAAAAAACATGATGCTCAAATCCATCATACAACCTCCCATTATCTCTGATAGCTTTCATCACTCAATAGGTCATTGAGCATGCGATCTATTTCTTGCTCAGATAGCTTATTCAATTTACTGAGTAACTGAAGTACATCGTCAGACTCGGAGGGAGCAGGCGCCACGGCTTGCCGTGCATGTACAACTTCAGCGGAAAGTTCCGCGATTGTTGGACAGGTAAAGAATACCCGTAAGGGCAAATCTACCTGAAACGTTTCGCGCACACGTGACATAATTTGTGTCGCGAGCAGTGAATGCCCTCCCATGTAGAAGAAGTTAGCGCTGATATCAATCGACTCGCGATGGAGTACCTGGCACCAGATGCGTTCCATCTGAACCTCTTCGGGGGTGCGCGGCGCTGACCTTATCTCAGGTTGCAACCAGGTCGAGACATATTCCTGCAAGTGCTGCCGATCTATTTTCCCATTGGGTAACAACGGCAAGGCACTGAGTAAGGCAAAGCCGGTTGGCAGCATATACTGCGGGAGCCGAGCGCGCAGGTGTTCGGAAACTCGCTCATAGGATAGCTGGCATCCTGGTTGCAACAGAAGATATGCCAGCACTGTATCCCGCTCCGGGGTAGCCAGATCGCGCTGAAAGGTGACTATCGCCTCCGTAACTTCGGCAATATCACACAATGCGGCCTCTACATCGCTCAATTCAAACCGGTAGCCACGTAACTTGACCTGAAAATCGCTACGTCCAAGCAGCTCGACATTCCCATCTGGCAGAAGCTGGCCGAGGTCTCCACTGCGGTAGAGGCGCTGACCTGGGAGCCTACTAAATGGATGCGGAACAAAACTGGCGGCTGTCTGCTCCGGCGCTTTCCAATACCCGCGTGCGAGTCCTTCTCCCCCCACATAAATTTCGCCGGGAATGCCGGGAGGAAGAAGGCGCATCTGTTTATCCAGCACGTACAATTCCATATTGCTCAAGGGGCGCCCGATAGGCGCGAGTCCCCTGCCTGGGTGTGTAAGCGTTTCCTCTTCATAGCATGAACTATCAATGGTCGCTTCGGTTAGTCCGTATGAGTTGATAATGCGAGTTTGCGGACTGGTAATCTCTTTTGCTTCATGAAATGCACTGAGTAGCAGGGCGTCCGAACCTATGATGAGGATTCTCATATGGTCGAGACGTTTGTTAACGCTTTTCAGGTAACGCACGAGGGTAGTAAACACAACCGGCACAAATTCCGCCCGCTCGACTTTATGAGCGGTGAAGACGTCATACAAGCGCGGCGCGTCAAGCAGCAGTTCGCTGGGACACAGCGTTAGCGTACCGCCGGTTGTCAGTGCCATGATCAAATCGCCGCAGAAAACGTCAAAGGTGAAATCAGCCATCTGAAGATGCGTCTGAATCTTTTCTTCGCGCAAGCAGTAGACCCGATCCCAAGCCTGGGCTGCGTTGACCAAACTTCTGTGCGTAACCATCACCCCTTTGGGTCTGCCTGTAGAACCAGAGGTGAACAATATATAGGCCAGGTGATCCGGCAGGTTGATTGGTTCGGGATCACCGCTCCATTTGGTTGCGTGTTCGCTTAAGCAACGCTCAATAGGATAAATGGGGATAGCGTTTGCTGTGAAATCAGGCAACATGTCACTTGATGCGAGGATGAGTTCTGGTTTCGCCTCGTCAAGTAGTTCACGAAGTCGCTCGCTAGGCAGGTTGGCGGATAGGGGAATATAAGCTCCCCCTGCTTTCCAGGTGCCAAGAATGGCGAGAATCGTCTCCAGGGATCGCTGTCCATAAATAGCGACACGCGATTCCGCGTGAATACCCTGCTCGCGCAGAAAGTGCGCCAGGATGTTCGCTCGACGGTTGAGTTCACTGTAGGATAGAGAGGTATTATCAAGTTGCCTGAGTGCAATTGTATCAGGGGTTCGTTGAGCCTGCCTCTCAATAAGCTGATGCACACAGCAGGATAAGGAAGGGAGATACGCGCCGCGTCCCTGCGCACATATCCGTTGCTCCTCAGCGGCTGAGAGCAAGGAGAGATGATGGAGCGGCTGGTCCAGGTTGTCACAAATCTTGTCAAGGAGAGTCTGATAGTGCTGCACAAATGCTTCAATTCTTGTCGGCAAAAACAGATCCGTATTATACTGGACAATACCTGTTACAGAACTCCCCTGATCGTAAAGGGTGACATCGAGGTCAAAACGGGCTACGCCGCTATCAACAATCTGCTGTTGAAGCGATAGACCCTCCATATGCAGTGGCGTCTGCGGAAAATTATCCAGGGTAAAAAGTAGTTGTACCAGCGGATTACGCGTTCCATCCCTTCCTTGAGCAACCTTTTCAACAATCTTATCAAAAGGCATATCTTGCTGCATATATGCCTCTAATGTCACATCTTTTGTCTGGTACAGCAGGTCGCGAAATGTTTCTCGCTCATCCAACACGGTGCGCAAGACAAGGATGTTTACAAAAAAACCAACCAGATCTTCAAGTTCGCGGGAGGTTCTTCCTGCTACCCTGGTGCCCATGACTAACTCTCTTTGTCCTGTATAGCGCGCAACAAGCACCTGAAATGCTGTATACAAGAACATGAAGAGCGTACAGGTTTCCCTTATGCAGTATTCACGAACTCTTGCTATAATCGATGACGGAATAGTAAAGCGATAATTCGTTCCGGCAAAATTTCTTTCGTCATTCTGTGGAGAATCGGTAGGGAAAGAAAGGATAGGCGGATTTTTCAATTTCTGGAGCCACGTAACCAGCGCCGTATTCTGCTCCTCCTGCTCGATATACTGGCGCTGGCGATACGCGTAATCGCGATAACGCAGCGACAACGGAGAAAGCTGAGGCATATTGCCTGTGATCTTTGCATTATAGCAAGTCGCCAATTCGCGGCGTAGAATATCAGAAGACCACCCATCGCTGGCAATGTGGTGAATCAAAAGCAAGAATGCCCAGGTATCCGGGCTCGTTTGAAAAACCATACCCCGTATCATCAGCTCAGAATCGAGTTGGAAAGGACGACGCACGCAGTCCTGTATTCGTGCATCTACTTCCTTCTCAGGCACAACGTTGAATGCGAGACGAAAATGTCTTGCGGCCTCCACGGGTGCTATTCTTTGGAATGGCTTGCCATCTGGAGCCTCGTGATAGGTCGTCCTGAGCGACTCGTGGCGGGCAATTAAGTATTGAAGGCTCCACTCTAATGCTTCTACATCCAATCTGCCACGCATACGATAAAGTATAGGTATTGTATAGGCATGGCTCTCAGGGGCCAGTTTATACAGGAACCAGAGCCGCTGTTGAGCAAAAGAGAGCGGCACATCTCCATCAACCAGAAAAGTGGGAGGAGCTGCTTCCAGCAAACCGCGGCTTTGTTTCTCGCGCACCTTCTGGCTAAATTGTGCCACTGTTGGCATAGTGAAGAGGTCATGAAAGGTTATTTCCGTCCCAAAGCGTTCACGAACACGCGCCAGCAGCCGCATAGCTGTGAGCGAGTGCCCGCCCAGGAGAAAGAAATTATCTTCCCTTCCCAACTTAGTAAGGCCAAAAACCTGCTGCCAGATTTCCACCATGGTGCTTTCGATTGGATCACGCGGCGCAGGCTCCTCTCTATCTCTACCCGCCAAAGATATTTTTTCCCAGGAAGGCGTAGGCAGACGACGACGATCTCGTTTCCCATTTGGAGTCAGGGGAATAGCCTGAAGGATTTCAAAACCAGACGGGACCATAAATGATGGCAAGCGCTTTTCAAGGTAAGCACGAAGGCGAACGGTAAGCTCTTCCGCATCCAGGCGAGTTACTACATAGGCAATCAGCCGTTCCTCACCAGGAGCTTTTTGCGCCTGAGTGACTACACACTCTTGAATATCGGGATGCGAGCATATCGCTGTCTCGATATGCTCCAGATCTGCTCGAAAACCGCGAATTTTTACAACATGATCAGTTCTCCCTAGAAGCCTGATTCTTCCATCAGCCAGATATTCTGCGCGATCGCCAGTGCGAAAGAGACGCTTTCCCGGCTCTTTGCTGAAAGGGTGAGGCAAAAAATGCCAGGCGCTTAGATCTGGTTGATCAAGATATCCCCGTGCTGGTGCTGCGCTGGACACGTAGAGTTCTCCCGGCACAAATGGTGCAACAGGGCGGAGTTGTTCATCCAGAACGTAGAGTTCCGTGTGAAACACAGGTTCTCCAAGGGTGATCTCCGCCGGCAGGGGTTCATCGGGACGCACCTCACGCATAGCCATAGCCTGCATCTCTGAACAACCGTACTGAATGAGCAGGGTAGCCTGGGGAAGCACTTTTCGGAAACGGGCAATAAGATCACTCGTGATAGCTTCTCCTCCAACCGTCCATTGTTCTGGAAGGTGACGCGCGAGGGATTCGTCGTGCTCAAGCAATTCCACTAGAATTGCTAATAGCGAAGGCACAACTTTGATACGCGTAATTCCATACCGTGCGAGCCAGGTAAGAAACTGCCTGCCATCGCGCGTGATCTCATCGGAAGCAATGACTAATGGAACTCCCTGAAGGATCGGCCCAAGAAATTCCCAGAAGGCTGCCCCTGTATTTAACAGAGAACGCTGGCAAACTCGCTCACCAGGTGAGAACGGATAACGCTGCCACATCCAGGTCAGGCGATTAACCCATTGTAAGTGTGGTATGGCTACTCCTTTTGGCTGGCCGGTTGAACCTGACGTGAATAGAATAAGGCAGAGCTGATCGGGAAAAGAGGGTGATTCCACCTTACTAGCAGCAGAGTCTTCCAGACGGAAATGGGTGAGATTGACCACTGGGCATGTGACCTCTTCCGACAGGAGATTGAGGCAAGTATCTTCTGTCAGCAGGATTACTGGCGCGCATAACCCTACTATTCGTGCTAGATAATCTCGTGGATACGACGTATCAAGCGGGACTACAATGCCTCCTGCCTGGAGAATAGCCAGTATAGCGATGAGAGCTTGCGGTGAACGCTGGACGAGAAGGCCAACCGGTTTATCAACACTCACGCCCTGTTTTACAAGGTAACTGGCAAGGTAGTTCACTCGCCGATGTATTTCCGCGTAAGTTAGATGTTCGTCATCCATAATAACTGCGCTGGCATCTGGCGTGTTTTGCACCTGTCTCGTGAAAAATTGCAGTAGCGATATATCCTCTTCAGTACGCATTATTCACCTCGTCTCTGCTGGAGCTTTTGTGCAAGGAGCGCTTGCTTTTGCTCGAATGAAAGTGTCTCAAGTGTTTTGGGAACCAACGAAAAAGATGAGTGAGGCGCTGCAAGGTCGCTTCTCGCCTCGCTTACTACATTTTGATAATAGCGACCAAGCGCAGTGATTTGCTCAGGATGTAATACCCAGGAATCATAAATAAATTTTAAAGAGAAATGCGTTTGAGTAATCCCGCGGATGGCATACACAAAGAGCTGATAAGGCGTTTCTTCCGCGTATTGTCTGACCCAGGTGACCTGCGCCAACTCTGGCAGAGTACGGTACGAATGGAAATGGATATAGTTGAACGCAACCTCGAAGAGCTCACGCCCACCGGCTTGCCGGCGGATTTCGGCCAGGGGATAACGGGCAAACGGCAGCAGAGCGCGTTCTGCCAGGAATACTTCCATGAACAGGTCGCGCCAGGAACCTTTCGGCAATGCCAGATACAATGGCGGCATATTCAAGAAGAGGCCAATAAGCTGGTCTCCACCAGGAACTTCTGGCCGACCATGTACCATGACGCCCGTTACCACCTCTTGCTGATCGGTGAGAGCTGCGAGCACTTTGATGTGCGCTGCTAACAGGACACTTTTCACCGGAATGTTCAATTCCTGGGAAAGCATATATATTGCCTGACACATCTCAGCCTCAAATTCGTGCTCCCGGGCCTGATAGCGTTGTTCAGCGCGCTGAGGCGCAAAAGGCCAACGTGGCAGGCGCGTAAAGACACCCCCTGCAATCCTGTCAGCCCAGTAGCGGCGCGCTTCAGGTAGCGCAATGCTCTGCTGCTCCAACGCAACAT
Organism: Ktedonobacteraceae bacterium; assembly: GCA_035294465.1. Classification (GTDB taxonomy): domain Bacteria; phylum Chloroflexota; class Ktedonobacteria; order Ktedonobacterales; family Ktedonobacteraceae; genus Paraktedonobacter. The sequence continues at coordinate 22,668 of DATGKW010000054.1, forward strand.
AATCGCGGAAAGAAACCGGCAGCGGTTCGCTCTCCTGATAAGTTCCCTGGGCTATTTCCCCATAAATCGTCAGAAGCTGTTTTAAAAAGATAGTCAGACTCCATCCATCTAAAATAGCATGATGAAAGACAATAAGCATGGTAACTGTCTGATCTGTGAGTTGAAAGAAACTGAGCCGAAATAAAGGCGGATAGTGCCAATCAAATCCTCGTAGATCTTCCCTGCTTCTCTGGGCAATGCGTTGTTCCTGTTCCTCAGCAGAAAGTCCGCGTAGATCATCGAATCGGCAGGCAAGAGGAACATCCTTGTGAACCAGTTGCAGAGGCTCACTGAACTCGTGAAGAGCAAATGAGGTACGCAAGATAGGATGCAGGCGCATGATTTCGCGTACACTGGCAAACAAATATTCCTGGCGCACCTCCGAAGTAGCCTGCGTGGTAAAGGTATATGAGAAAGATTCTATATACACTATTGATTCCGGGTCATAGAGACTATCGAGAAGCATGCCCAATTGAAGCATGGTGGGAGGATAGGCGTCGCAGATTGCTGCCGGGAGTTTGACGCGATCATGCTCGCGTACCAGGGCAAAGGCGTTCATTGGTTCGCTGCTCTGTTCGGCGTTTTGCACAACGCTAGCCAGTTCGCGCAATGTTTTGTATTGAAACAGATCCTGTAACGATACATCGAGATGACGTTCACGAGCCTTTGCGACGATCTGAATAGCTTTAATAGAATCGCCCCCTAAGGCAAAGAAGTTACCCTCTCGCCCAACCTGTGATATACCAAGCACTTCTGACCAGATGGCGGCCAGATCCTGTTCAAACGCCGTTTCTGGTGTGAGAAATTGCTGTTCGTGGAACACAATGGCCTGGCGATAATCGGGCAGGCGCTCGCGCGCGATCTTGCCGCTGGCCGTGAGAGGCAGCTCATCTAGAAAAAGAATAAAAGCTGGCAACATATACGAGGGCAATCGTGCAGCCAGATACTGATGCACTTCGGCCGCCGTGAGGGTTGCCCCGGCCCGTAACAGGATATAAACTGCCAGGCTTTTGTCTGCCTCACCGCTCGAAACTGCCAGGGCGATGCCACGCTCGACAGCAGGATGGGCATGAAGCACTTCCTCTATCTCTCCCAGTTCAACGCGGAAGCCACGAATTTTAACTTGAAAGTCGGACCGCTGCAAGAACTCGACGGCACCGTCGGGACGCCAGCGTACCAGATCACCTGTACGATAGAGGCGCTCTCCTTCCTTACCAGAGAAAGGATCGGGAAGAAAACGCTCGGCGGTCAGATCGGGACGATGCAGATACCCGCGACCAACATTCTTCCCACCTATATATAGCTCCCCTACAACGCCAATGGGTACCGGTTGAAGCAGAGGATCTAGAATATATAGCCGGCAATTAGCTATCGCAAAACCGATGGGGACACGTTCTATTTCATTTTCCTCCCTACAATCCCAAGATGAGACGTCGACTGCCGTCTCGGTTGGCCCATAAAGATTGTGAAGATGGACATGGGGAAGCCTGGCGAATACACGATCCTGGATCTCGCGATGTAAGATATCGCCACTACAAAAAATATGCTTCAACGTCGCACATGCTCCAGGCTCTATCACATTTACAAACTGAGCCAGCATAGGGGGCACAAAATGTACCATTGTTACTGCCCGTTCTCGTATAAGTTTCTGCAGCACAAATGGATCGCCCTGGCTGCGTGGAGGTGCAATCACGAGCGAAATCCCATAACTCAACGGCCAGAATATCTCCCATACAGAGACATCAAAACAGTAATTGGTTTTGCAAAGCATATATTCATCTATGTCAGCAGTATAGTATTCCCCAGACCAGGATATCTTGTTGCAAATGTTGGCATGGGTATTCATTGCCCCTTTGGGCACACCTGTTGAGCCAGAGGTGTACAGAACATAGGCAATACTGGCAGCAGTTACAGAGCTGGTAACTTGTGGAGCAGCGGATATATCGGCAGGGTCGACGATGAATAGTACAGGCACCTCCCTGGGCAGGAGCACTGCAAGTTCAGGAGTGGTCAAAACGACGTGAGGTCGCGCGTCTTGCAAAATGGTTGCTATCCGTTGCGTAGGATACTCAGGATCGAGTGGAACATATCCTCCACCAGCCTTCAATATCGCGAGCAACGCCACTACCATAGCACATGAACGCTCCAACAGCACCGCCACGAGGGTTTCCGGTCTTACTCCGGAGTCTATTAAACACTGAGCCTGCTTATTTGCCCAGCAGTCTAACGCTTTGAACGTGATCTGTTCTGCTTCGCTTTGCAAAGCGATACGGTCTGGAGTTCGAGCAGTTTGCGCCTCCACTAAGTGATGCAGACACGCAGGCCGATAGTCACGATGTGTATCATTCCACTGTTCGACGATCTGCGCTGTTTCCACCTCTGATAAGAGAGGTAATATGCTTATCGGAGTTTCGGGGTGTGTCACAGCCTCCCTCAACAAGAGGAGGAAATGATTCGCCAGACGTTCCGCAAATAGCGTGTCAAATAAATCTGTACTGTACTCAATCGTCAGTAGCCCCCCTTCTCTGGCTATATCGACTTCCACAGAGAGATCATATTTTGATGTGGTGGCTCCGATATCCTCGTCATAGATACTGACATCAATATCGGTAAGGGCTAAACGCAAGGGGGGAGTATTCTGAAAAATGAAGCTTGTTTGAAACAGTGGCGCATGACTCAGGCTGCGCTCAGGCTGTGCAATCTCCACCATCTTTTCGAATGGGAAATCACTGTGACTGAGAGCCTGAAGCCATTGCTCCCGCACGCTCTTTACCAGAGAAAAGAATGTTTGCGTGCCCTGGAGCTTGATGGGAAGCACCAGATTATTTGTAAAGTTCCCAATCAAGTCCTCCAGTGCAAGCGTAGACCGGTTGGAAACCGGTGTCCCAATAATAACCTCCGCCTGCCCACTATAGCGGTATAATAGCACCGCATAGGCAGAGAGCCAGATAACAAAGGGGGTACACTGAGCTTCCAGCGCGCATTTCTGCACCCTCTCCAGTAAGTCCCCTGGCAAGGAAAGAGTTCTTCTGGCCCCGCGATATGTCTGGCGCACAGGGCGTCGGCGATACGTTGGCAACTCCAGCAAAGGTAAGGGAGCTCGCAAAATGTTTTTCCAGTATTCGCAGTGCGTTTGCATCATCTCAGTCTGAAGCTGCTCCTGTTGCCAGGACGCATAATCGCCATATTGTATAGAAAGAGCAGGCAGGTCCGGCGCTGCACTCATACGCATGCGGTTATAACAGAGAGCCAGATCCCGGAGCAAGATAGATGTGGACCATCGATCAGAAATGCAGTGATGCAACGTTATCGTCAGTACAAAGAGTTCTTCCTCTTGTTGGAGCAAGCGATAGCGAGCGAGAGGACCGATAGCCAGATCGAAAGGATAGCACCGTTCTTCCCGCACCACTTGTGCGACGTATTTCTCCCGCCGTGCAGGTTCGAGAGAACGCAAATCCTCGTAGTGCCACGTACCCGTTATGGTAGCGTGAACGTGCTGTACAGGTTGCCCATCGCGTAGGAGAAAGGTGGTGCGTAGAATCTCATGTCGCTGTGTAATCGCTGCGAAGCTGCGTGCCAGACTTTCTACATCAACAGGCCCATGCAAGATGAGCGCAACAGTTGTATTGAATGCAGCCAGTCCCGGGTCCAGCTGATCAATAAACCATAAACGTCGTTGCGCCGATGACAGGGGAAATACAGCGCGCTGCTCCAGGCGAGGAATCTTCGCTTCGAACTGGTGCTCGTTTCGGTATTGTTCCAACAGCGCGCGCAAAAGCTGCTGCTTACGCCTGGCCTGTGTATCAAACTGCTGCTCAGACATCGCTCATACTCCGTTTATTCTGCGTCTCCATTTTTCAAAAAACTCGTATGCAAGATCATGAAAGCACGCTCATCTCCTGAGAGCGTTCCGCGTCGTTTTATCCCATCCAGGATAGCCGGTTTTTTGAGAGTGTTTCTCCGCTGCAAGGGCAGCGGCACCCAGCAGACCGGCTTCATCACCCAGAATGGATTTACGGAGAAAGACGGCTCCCTTGAGACTTGGTGAAAGCGTCATCTCAAAATGGGTCTGCAGAGCTGCCCACCATTTACCACTCAAAGTACTCAGTCCTCCCCCCAATACTGCTCCCTCCAAATCCAGAAAATTAACGATATTCGCGATCATCCTACCCAAGCTTTCTCCGCTTTTAACAAGGTGGTACACAGCCCAGCCATCGCCATATTCCGCCGCTTTGCCCAGCTCACGAGCGCTTTCCAGCCCGCACTGGTGTGCGAGATTATCCAGAGCTCGCCCAGAGGCTATTGCCTGCAAACAGCCTCGCCTCCCGCAGGTGCATAGCGGCCCTTGAGGTTCTACCACCAGATGTCCGAGTTCACCAGCCCAGCCGTGTTGTCCTCGGTAAATAGTTCGCTGTAAGATAATGCCAGCACCAATGCCCGTACCAGCAGTGGCAAAAAGAAAATTCTGGGACCCTTTACAAGCGCCAAACGAGAGCTCCCCGAATGCAGCGGCGTTTGCGTCATCTTCGATGAGCAATGGCATATTCAGCCGCGCCTGAAAGGAAGAACGAAGTGGTATACCACGCCATGCAGGCCGATTAGGCCACATCAGGACAGTACCAGCGTGATCAACGTTTCCAGCAAAGGCTATCCCCACGCTCTTGATATGCAGGGGAGCGGAGACAGTACGCAGGCAATCCTCCGTCCACTGGAGCAAGAAATCTAGCTCCTCTTCCCCTGATACGTTCTCTGGCCAAGAAGTATCGCGGCGCCAGAGGATATGTTGATTTGCAACGAGAGCCAGACGAATTCTGGTCCCCCCGATATCCAGACCCGCGCTACAGGTTTGTATTCCTTCACTCTGTCCCATAAAAATAGTCCTGCTGTGCTAAAGTAGGGCTTGCAGCTTTCTCGTGAGATCAGCCCAGTCAGACGCGAAATAATCTGGCCGGGAGAACTGCCGTAGCCGCTCCGGTTTGGTACCCCAGAGGGCCGCAATAGACCTGACACCGGCATTCTGCGCGCAGAGAATATCACTGACCCCATCTCCAACCATAACCGTGTCCTTTGCATCGCTCTCTAATCTTTTGAGCAGCAGTTGTATCCCTTCTGGGTGTGGTTTAGGGTTGTTAAGCTCATCCGAGGAAAGTACGGTTGTGAAGAAATGCTCCAGGTCAAAATAAGCCAGGATCTGTTCTGTACGCTCGCGATCTTTGCCTGTCAGGATAGCCATCCGTATATCCTGGCAGCGCAGCCATTCCAGACCTTCGCGTGCCCCAGAAAAAACGCGAATCTGTTCAATGTGCGACTGGCAGAGCTTACGATATGGCTCCCACAAGCTGAGTGGGAGTTCCAACTGCTTGAGAATATGGGGAAACGACTCCCCCATGTGCTCTAAAAAGCGCTCGGTGGGAGGGGTACCTTCCCCTACCACCTGGCGGTAACAGACGCTAAACGCATATCTCATGAGCGGCTCAGAGTTAATTATCACGCCATCGAGATCGAAAATTACGCTGCTCAGCACCGGAAACACCTCATCTGCGCTCAATTGAGCACAGTTCGTCGCGGCGCATTCACTTGGATCTTGCGAATCGCGCCTACTAACTCAGCAAGATCCTCTTCGTCTCCAAGTAAAGTGCGGTGATGCAACCAGACAACTTGCTCTCCTAACTCCTCGGAAATCGGACAATGCACGGCCTGGTAATCTGGCAAGAGCGGATCCTGTGCCTTCCACCGCGGCGCAAAGTTTCCTTCACGGAATGCTGGCGTCTGGTGAATTGCCGGGTAGCCTACAAAGGCAGGAACTCCCTCGGCAATCAATGAATCGACAAATTCCGTGCGGGGCATTCCTCCAAAATATGAGGAGTCATATCTGAACATATACATATAATGAGGATGACGCGTCGTCCAGCTATCTCTTCCCTGAGGCGTAATACCCTCGACTGTTTGCAACAACTTATCAAGTATCTCCGCGTTACGTTCGCGCCTGCTAATTTGCCTATCCAGGCGAGTTAATTGGACACGTAATACCGCAGCGTGCAATTCAGACATGCGGCACGTTGTTCCCAGCATCATATGTTGGTAAGTGCGATCTTTTTTAGAGCGCCCGCATGAACTCATGAGATAACAACGTTCGATCAAATCGGTGTCTTGAGAAACAATGCATCCACCTTCCCCGGCAGTCATTAACTTACCTGCCTGAAAACTAAAAATACCGGCACTGGCAAGAGCGCCTACACGTTGACTCTGCCACTCACCGCCATGAGCGTGGGCTGCGTCTTCAATCACGGCCAGATGATGACGCCGGGCAAACTCCATAATTGCGTCCATATTGGCAATGTTTCCGGCCAGGTGAACAGGCATAATTGCCCTGGTCCGAGGCGAAAGCACCCGCTGCAAATCCTGTGGATCCAGGCAATAGGTCCTGGGATCCACATCAACCAGAATGGGCACCGCGTTTACACTCAACACGCCAAAAGCTGTGGATACAAAGGTATACGCCGGGACGATCACTTCATCCCCCCGTCCAATTCCCAGCCCGGAAAGAACGGTCTCGATTGCATGAGTGCCACTGGTAACGGCTAGAGCCGCACGCGCTTGCTGGTAGGTGGCAAATTCGCGTTCAAATGCTTCAACCTCGGTTCCTGGTACCCGCCACCACATTCTACTCTCCAGTACTCTGGTCAGTGCAGCAACTTCCTGCTCATCAAAGTCAGGCCACTCAGGAAATGGTTTGGTCTTTGCCGGCTGACCGCCGTTCATTGCCAATCTGTTCTCTGTCATATGCATCCTTTCTTGTCAAATTCCTGTCTACCTTTGTGTTTCTGGCTTCTGCTCAGAAAATAGGGGGCAGAAGCTTCTCTGCTCTTTTCGTCGTTCATATCCGACGCAGCGAGGATCAGTGAGAGCACGGGATTATCCTGCGCGGTCTGTAATTGCTCCTCGATGGTTAGGGCCAGGTTGGAAACAGTGGGTGCCTCCAGAAACGTTCGGATGGGGATATCAACATAGAGATAATCGTGAACACGAGTGATAAGCTGCATTGCCAGCAGCGAGTGCCCACCCAGAACAAAGAAGTTATCTTCTACATCCACCTCTTCAACCTCCAGCAATTCTTGCCACCAGCTCAGCAGGAGCTCTTCAAGTGTTGAGATGACTCTTGCTCTGGCAGGTGAGGATGAGCCTTTGGCCGGTTCCAGCCTTGCCAGGGTTTGCCAGTCTAACTTGCCATTAGGCGTGGTTGGCAAGGCATCCAGAAAATAGAAGAGATTTGGGTGCAGAAAAGCCGGGAGTTGCTTTTGCAGAAAAGTTCGCAGACTCCCCTCGCTCACACTCTTCCCAGGAAAAAGCACGATATAGGCTATCAGTTGATCCGCAAGCCCGCCCTGCGTGCGAACTCCGACAGCGCATTGCTTGACATCCGGGTGTTGCCGCAACACCTTACTAATACCATCAAGCTCCACTCGTACACCATGGAGCTTGATACGACGATCCCTGCGACCCAGATGTTCAATTTGGCCATCTTCGCGGTAGCGCGCAATATCCCCCGTTCTATAAAGCCTGGTACCAGGTTCTCCAAAGGGATCAGGGATAAAGCTTTCGGCGGTGCCATCGGGCAGGCCAATGTAGCAACGAGCCGGAAAGGGAGATGCAATATAAACCTCTCCTGGCACTCCTATCGGGCGCGGGCGCAATCGGGTATCGAGGATATGAATTTGTAGATTATCCACCGGTTTGCCCACTGGTACACTTCCCTGGTCTTCAGTCAAAGCACGCGTATCAAAGTAGGTAGCATCATTGACTTCTGAGGCACCGTATTGATTGATCAGCGCTGCCTGTGGCAGCAAGGCATAGAAGTGCCGCACTAATTCGGGTGAGAGAGCTTCCCCGCAGACGGAGCAAATCTTGAGTCTCGGCAGCCGTAATCCACTGCTCTCCATACTTTCTAGCAAGAGCCTCAGCAACGAGGGAACAAGAACCAGACGAGTAACATTATATTTTTGAAGTGTTTCGAGAAAACGTGTTGTGTTGTGCAAGATAGCATCCGGCACGATGACGAGCGGAACTCCCTTGAGCAATGGCCCCAGAAACTCCCAGATTGAAACGCTAAAACTGGCCGTAGTGCGCTGGCAAGCAACCTCTTCAGCCGTAAATGGAAAGCTTCGCCACATCCAGAAAAAACGGTTGAGAATCTGCCGATGTTCGACTGCAACTCCCTTTGGCTTTCCTGTCGAGCCTGAAGTATACATGATAAAGAGCAGATTAGCGGGCTGGAGATTCGGCGGAAGATTCGCAGTAGCCAGTGCGTTGAGTTTGCGCGTTGTCTCTTCCTCGTCCAGGCAAATAGTTGTTGGGATGCCTCCGGCGACTTTTTGTTGCAGCACCTGTGTTGTCAGCAGCACTACCAGATGCGCGTCTTGCACTATAGAACGTAGATGCTCCTCTGGATAGGTAGGGTCAAGCGGGACATAAACTCCCCCAGCTTTCAGAATGGCCAGCAGGGCGATCAGCAGAGCCGGAGAACGCTCAAGGCAGACACCAACCGGTATCTCTGGCCCAATACCGATTTCCCTGAGATAGGTAGCCAGTTGATTAGCCTGCTGATTTACTTCTGCATAGGTCAAATACTGATCTTGAAAATAGACAGCCACTGCCTCCGGATTCCGCTTAACCTCTTCCTCAAAGATCTGAGGCAAACAGCGATCCAGTGGATAAGGCTGTGCAGTGGTATTCCACTGCCGTATTTGTCTGGCCTCCTGCGGCAGCATAAACTCATAGTCCACGAGCGCCTGGTCAGGATTTCGTACAATCTGCTCCAATACACTGATGTATAGTTGCGCTACACGCTGAATCGTACTCGCTTTGTAGAGCTGAACATTATACTGGATATCACACTCCAGTGTACCTTCCTCCTCGGTCAGCATCACATCCAGGTTGTACTTGACATACTTACGTTCGTAGTTTACCGGCCGCATCTCTATCCCCCCAAAACGCCTTTCTGGTTCAGGATAACTGTTCAAGCCAAACATAATCTGAAACAGTGGAGGATAGTTTATATCACGTTCCGGATGAAGTTCCTCAACGAGCTGTTCAAATTGCACAGACTGATGCGCGTAGGCATCTAGCGTCTGTTCACGCGTCTGCTTTAGCAGTTCCCGGAAGGTCAGATGGCCTTCTATCTTGCTGCGCAATGCCAGTGCATTCACAAAGAAGCCAATGAGAGACTCCGTCTGCGGAACTTCGCGGCCCGCTACCCGTGTTCCTATTACCATATCGGTCTGGTCGGTATAACGATAGAGCAGCATCTGAAAGGCGGCCAGCAGAGTCATAAAAAGTGTGGTATGCTCTCCCTGGCTCAAGCGTTTGAGTCTCGCAGTCAGTTCTGGGCCAATCCGGGAGACGTGATTTCTCCCCAGAAAAGTCAGCCGCGCCGGGCGTGCAAAGTCGGGAGTTAACTCGGTGACAGGAGGAGCCTGCTGCAAGCGTTGTTTCCAGTAGGCGATATGCTGCTCGTTCTCTTGCTGCCTCTGACGTTGCCAATGTGCAAAATCCGCGTACTGGATCTCCAGCGGCGGAAGATGAGGGGTCTCTTCATGCAGATACGCAGTATATATCTCCCCAATCTCACGGAAGAGGATATGCAAAGACCACCCATCGGTAATGATATGATGCATAGACAGAACAAGAAGAAATTCTTCGGAATCGAGCTTGAGTAGTGTTACTCGCATTAAGGGAGCCTGGTCCAGGTGAAAGGGCTGGTATATCTCGTCTTCGATCAGACGCTGAATAGTCTTTGCCCGCTCCTGCTCTCCCAGAGGCTGCTCGACGGAAACAACGCGGCAAGGAATCTCTTTTTCTTGCAGAGGTATCTGCACCACTTCCTCGCCCTGTCGCCTGAAACTGGTTCGTAGAATAGTATGACGCCTGGCCAGGGTTTGTACAGACCGAAAGAACACTGAAACCTTCAATGGACCACGAACATGCATGACAACAGGCATATTATATGCAGGGTTCCCTGGCTCCAGTTGATCCATAAACCAGAGCCTCTGCTGCGCAAAAGATAAAGGAGCCGCTTCCTCTGGAGGATGGGGTGGTATGACAGGCTGCCCCCTCCCCTGAGGCTCCTGGCCCTGCATCCACTTTTGAAGGAGTGCCTGTCTCTGGGGAGAGAATACCCCTTGCTGTAATGTCTGCTCATCAGAGTTCATCATAAGCTTTTCTCTCTTCACTGTTCCTAAATAAATGTATTTCTTCTACAACAACTCTTCGACTTCCTCGTCTGAAAGTTCGGCCACTGCTCTAGTCAGTGTCTTCTCAATAATTCGCGCTGTCTGTTCTGGTGAGGTACAACGTAGCAATTCATGCACCGGCAGATCAACAGGAAAAAGCTGGCGTAACCGTGCTACTATTTGTATTGCAAGCAATGAATGGCCTCCCAGAGCGTAGAAGTCATCGTGCATACCGACCTGCTGAATACCTAGAATGTTCTGCCAGATCTCGACAATTTTTCTTTCCAGGAGGTTACGCGGTGTAATATGCTCGCTAGCACTCCTGGCTCCTGACGCACTGGTTGATCTAGTTTCTCTTTTCGCCTGCTGGACTGGTTGAGGCAAGTGTAACCAGTACTCAAGTTCTCGCTGGAGATGTCGTGGCGTAACGACCACCTGCTCACTCGGTGCAAGCGACAGCGCGCGGCACCAGGCTTCCCTTCCCTCAGAAGGCGTTATTTCCATCAATTCTTTTTGCCCCTCTCTCAGCTCCTGGAAATTCCAGACATCAAAATTTATGCTCATACATGGCGTTGTCGTCTCGCGGCTCAGTTTGTAAGCCAGCGCATCTAAATAGCTATTGGCTGCCGCATAGGCTGCGTATCCGTAGCCGCCTAGAATGCTTGAAAGAGAAGAGATAAAAACACAAAAGTCAAACTGCCGCTGTTTTACGAGTTCTGCCAGTTCAGCACCCGCGAATACCTTTGGGAGAAAATGCGGTTCACTACCGGCTGGCGTGAGCTTGCTTAGTGGCAAAAATGCTTTGTCTCCGACTACCCCGGCAGCATGAATGATGCCATGCACGCGACCGACCCGATCCTCCACCGATCTGAGCGCATGCGAGAGCGTGTGCTCACGTCCCAATTGCAGATTAAGCACTGTCACGCGTGCTCCCTGCGCCTCTATCTCTTCTATGGCCTTGATTCTCTGGCTGATGCAATCTTCCGGTGGATGCGTCTTTAGCCACTGTTCCCACATTCCGCGTATCGGGAAACCCATCTGGCTGGTTAGTATCAAGTGAGGCTGGACAAGTCTGGCAAGCTGTAAGGCAAGCGCGAGTCCGATGCGCCCGAGACCTCCGAGAATCAGATAGATTCTCCCTTCTTTGAGGAGCTGAGAATAAGAGGATTGGTTGTGAAGCGTTACCGGTTCAAACTGCCGCGTGTATCGCTGCGCTCCGCGCAAGACTATCAGGCGCTCTCGCTGCTGTGCGAAGATCTCGCGTATAATTTGCTTGCCCAGGTCACCTGCCTGGTTACGCCGGGTGAGATCGATATCAATGTGCAGGCTGAAAAGGGCTGGATACTCTTGTGGCAGCACCTGACAGCATCCAGCCAGTAAGGCATTTGTCGTCCGAACCGTTTGGTCGCCCGGCAAGGCAAAAAGGCGATCACTGAGAGTAACAACATGCATGCTCTCCACCATACCTTGCTTATCAAGGGCCTGGAGCAAGGAAATAAAGGCAAAAAAGCGGTCTTCTGATTTTGCGCATGACACATTCTCTTCTTCTATCTCTACCTCGTCCAGCCCCCAGCAGTAGATAATCCCGGCAGGTTGATCTGCTTCCTTCAAAAAGCTCAGATATTTCTCGCAATTCTCTCGCATCTGGCTAGAGAGCGTTGCCTCTGCCAGTTCAGCGGAAAGTGATTCGCGTCTGACAACCAGAACTTCGCATCCATTTGCTTGTAGCGTCTGGACCAGTTCATCGCCGATTCCGATGGTATCTGTAAAAACGAGCCAGGCTTGTACAGGGGGTGCGCCGGGCTGTACCGCAAAGAGAGGAGCGCTTTTCCAGAGCGGAAGAGAGTACCAGTTGTCAAGAGAGAGTCTCTGTGTAGTTTCTTGCTTCCTTGCGCTTCCGGGCTGGGGCTCAATAGCGTAGCGATTGCGCTCGAATGGATAGGTTGGCAAGGGCAAGCGCTGCCGCTTCTCATGTTTGTGAAAGCCCTGCCAGTCGAGGATAACTCCGCTTGCCCATAGATGTCCCGCAGTCGTCAGAATTTGCTTTTCTGCATTCTCCTCCTTGCCTGCAGGTAGACTTGCGAGTAGTTGCCACTGCTTCGTCGTCTCAAGAGAGCCACGCGCAAGCCTGGTTAAATCGCCTCCTGGGCCGATTTCCAGCAAAATGCCGTCGAAATCGCTCGCCAGGGTACGCAGGCCAGCGCTAAAACGCACTGGCTGGCGCAAATGAGCTACCCAGTAGTCAGGGTCGATTGCTTGATCGTGTGTGATCCATTGGCCAGTAACGTTAGAAACGTAGGGAAGCGCGGGTGCATGCAACGTAATCTCGCGCATGAGAGAACGAAACTCAGGAAGGATCACGTCCATAAGCGAAGAGTGGAATGCTCGCGTTGTGGACAACAGGCGGTTCGCAATATTCCGATCCGACAATTCTTTCTGAAAAGCTAACACGGCCTGCCTGGCTCCACTAACGACAGAGAGCGAAGGGCCATTCAGAGCTCCCAGGCTTAATTCTGCCGGAAGTAGAGGTGAAAGCTCTTCTTCCGCTAACATGACACTCAACATCAGACCATCTTTTGTCCGTTGCATGAGTCTTCCACGGAACACAAGCAATTTCAAAGCGTCAGAGAGAGAAAGAACTTGCGCCAGGCACGCTGCAACGTACTCTCCCAGGCTGTGCCCAAGCAAAGCAACCGGTTGTACCCCCCATTCCCGCCAGAGCATGGCCAGTGCATACTCCCAAAGGAAGAGCGCGGGCTGCGTCACCCAGGTCTCTTTTAAGAGTTGAGTGGACCGTTCCAGGTACTCCGGTTCAGGGAAGAGCACCTTGCGAATGTCGAGATCGAGCCACCGGCCGAGCTCACGAGCGCCACGATCAATGCTGGCGCGAAATACTGGCTCGTGCTCATAGAGTTCTCGTCCCAGTGGCGTGTACTGCGATCCCTGCCCCGCACAAAGAAACGCTACCGCACGTTTCTTCTGTTCTTGATACATCGTCAAGACGCCTCGTTCATTACCGGGTTGAAGGACTTTGATGGCCTCGGCACGGTCTGCGCAACAGACAACGCAACGATGAGAAAATTCGCGCCGGCCAACGTGTAGGGTATACGCGCTATCAGCAAATGTATCTGGGGTAGCATGCTGAAAATGTTGGAGCAAACGTTCTCTCGCCTCTCTCAACGCCGAGGCTGTGCGAGCGGAAAAGGAAAGAATCTGCCAGGGGCGGCTCTCGCTATGGGGCTCTCTGACCGGCGCACGCTCTAAAATCGCGTGGGCATTGGTTCCCCCAAAGCCAAAAGAACTGACCGCAGCTCGCAAAACCCCTGTGTCCGGCCACGTGATCGGTTCATCTGGCACATAGAATGGGCTTGACGCGAAATCAATCTCCTGATTAGGCAGATGAAAGTGAGGGTTGCCTGGAATCATCTGATTTTTCAATGCACAAACCGCTACAATCAGTCCTGCTATCCCTGCCCCCGCGCCCAGATGCCCAATGAATGCCTTCACTGAGCCAAGTGCGCAGAAGGCGCGTTTGTTTGTATAAGCCCGATAAGCCTGAGTGAGCGCCGCTACTTCAATCGGGTCTCCCAGCGCTGTTCCTGTACCGTGCGTTTCTACAAAGCCTATCGTTTCTGGGTGGACCTGTGCAAATTCAAGAGCACTGGTAATAACCTCTGCCTGTCCCTGTAAGCCAGGCGCAGTATAGCCAGCTTTAAGAGATCCATCATTATTAATGGATGAGCCACGGATAATCGCGTGAATGAAATCTCTATCTCGTACGGCGTCGCTTAAACGCTTTAAAACAACCACTCCTCCACCATTGCCGTTCAGTGTGCCTTGTGCCTGCGCGTCAAAAGGGCGGCATACTCCATCAGGGGCAAGTATGCTGCCCTCTGTGTAAACATAGCCTGCCTCCTGGGGAAACTGGATCGATATTCCACCGGCCAGAGCAAGATCGGACTGATAGGTGAGCAAACTTTGGCAGGCGAGATGAACTGCGACTAATGAGGTTGAACAGGCCGTTTGCACCGTGACGCAAGCCCCTTTGAGATTCAGCTTGTATGCGACCAGTGTTGTCAGATGATCGTGAATGTTACCAATGCCCATTTGATAGTCGCTGTATGGTGTCAACTGCGAGAGTTTGTGACGCAGATTGTAAAGAAGATAGGTATTTATCCCCGCTCCAGCAAAAATACTAGTGCGTTCCTTCAGCCGTTCTACATCATAAGCGGCGTTTTCCAGAGCTTCCCAGACCAGTTCTAAAAAGACTCGATGCTGCGGATCGGTCAATTCGACTTCGCCAGGAGCCATTCCCCAAAAAGGCGCATCAAACATATCTGCATCCGCCAGGACACCACTGGCATTCACATAATTCGCATGATTTATCATTTGACGCAGTTCTTCGTCCTCTGGAGCATGGTCATGGTTGAAGCGCGTGATGCCGTCCTTTCCCTCACGTATATTCTCCCAGAGAGCCTCGATTGAATGCGCTCCTGGGAAACGTCCCGCCATCCCGATGATCGCGATGGAAGTTGTATCGTCAGGAATCATATTCCTATTCATCTGTCCCTTTCTCCTTTGCTCTGGCGGGTTTCCTCTGTGCAAGTATCGCGCGCTGGCGCGTGGCTCGTTCTATAATGTCCTCTCGCGGCAGAGCATTGGATTCTTTCTGGCTGATAGAACGGGCCAGATAAGCAACTGTGGGATTTCTGAAAAGATCCAGCAATGATAGATGAAGAGAAAACTCCTGGCATATCTTCACATGTGCCTCGGCAATCAACAGCGAGTTTCCTCCCAGGTCAAAGAAATTCTCGTCAAGCCCGATTGCTTCCTTTTTAAGCACCTCACACCAGATAGCGGCGATGCGCCGCTCCAGCGCTGTTTGAGGCCATTGTATCTCAGTCTGCTTCTTTTGCAGGACAGGTGTGATTGCCCTGAGTCTGGCATGATCAATCTTCCCGTTAGGTGTTTTTGGTAAGGTTGGCAGGATCACAACAGCAGCCGGAACCATATACTCTGGGAGCCTCCCTTTGAGAAACTGGTGTATCCTTTCTTCGTCAAGAGTCTGACCGGGCTTTGCGCTGACATAGGCTAGCAGAGTTGGATGGCTATCCGTGCTGGCAGGGGATGGCAACACGGCACATTCCCAGACCAGAGGGTGCTGGCTTAGTACGAACTCGATTTCACCAGGATCAACTCGAAAACCGCGAATTTTTACCTGCTGATCCCTGCGCCCGAGAAATTCAACATTGCCGTCAGGCAAAAAGCGCCCAATATCCCCTGTGCGATAGAGCCGGTCATCGCGATCCTGCGTATAGGGGTTCGGGAGAAACCGCTGCTCCGTTAGCAAGGGATCTGCAAGGTAGCCTGCGGCGAGATGCCGGCTGCGTACATAAATTTCACCGATCTCCCCAACACCTGCTACTTGCCCATGATTCAACACCAGTAACTGCACGTTTTCAACGCCTCGCCCAAGCGGTATGCTCGCTTTACGTTGCAGAAAATGTGCATGAGACAGCTCATGCGCTCGCGGAACGATATAATAGCCAACAGAACGTTGAGTTTCCGTTGAGCCATACAGGTTCACGCACGTAGCCTGCGGTGCAATAGCCTCCAGAGCCATAGCATCTGTATATTTCAATATATCTCCAACAACAAATACGTAGCGCAAGCATGGTAGAACGTCTTTTTGGACGGTAGCTCCACCTATAAGCAGGCGCAGCAGGGCCGGTGTTAGATGCATAACGGTGATTTTCTTATCCCTGGCCCAGGTAAACAGGCGGAGCGGATCTCGCGCATCGCTCTCGCGAGGAATGAAAATGGTAGCGCCTGGCCAGAGCGCAGTAAAGATATCTCGTTGCAGGGGATCATGTGAGAGACCCGAGAGCAGACTGAAACGATCACTCGATCCAAGTTCGAAGGTGCGCTCCTGCCAGGGCAGGAAGTGTGTTAGAGGATCATGACGGCCCAAAACCCCTTTGGGACCACCGGTCGAACCTGACGTAAAGGTGATACAGGCAAGGTCGTTGGCGGATATTTCAACGGAAAAACTCTTTTTCCCTCCATCAGACTCCCGCAACTGTTCGAGACTTTCTATTCCAAGCAAATGCACATGTAGTTTTCTCAGGCAAGACGTTAGTACCGTTGGAAGCGGACCAGCTGCCTCTATGTGGCAGAATCCCCGTGGGCGTGTAATGTCAAGATAAGTACATAAGCGTGCATCAGGATATGCAGGATCGAGTATAGTATAAGCACAACCGGCCTTGAGTGCCCCAAGAATCGCAACAGGCAAGGTGGCGCAGCGACAGCCATAAATAGCAATGATATCCCCTTTGCCCAACCCGAGAGCAGACCATTTCCAGGCTAAATTGCTACTCATATCCTCCAGTTCGCGATATGTCAGTTGTATGCCTCCCTGTTCACTGAGCGCAATCCGTTCCGGCTGCTTGAGCGCCCACCGCACGACGGACTGTTGAATGGGTCCATACCAGAACGCTTCGGTCTGCTGGCGAGGATCAGGAAGCAAAGACTGCTCCTCCGAAGAGACAAGCGAGATATTCTGGATCTGCTGATCTGGTTGCTCGACGATCTGCTGGACGACATATTCGTACTGACTGAGTAAAAAAGCGATCCGTTCTTCCATGAACAGGTCAGGATTGTATACCAGCGTCAGAGAGAGGCTGGTGTCCTCTTCCTGCACATATAGTGTAAGATCGAATTTTGCCCCTATATCAAATGAGAGGGAAGGTTCAACAATCAGCCCTTGCAACGTTACCGGCGTTTTATGAAAATTGAGTAAGTTAAAAAATACTTGAAAAAGCGGGTTAAAGCTCAAATTACGTTGGATATTGAGCAATTCTATTACCTTTTCAAAGGGCATATCCTGATGTTCATAAGCGGCCAGCGTTACCTGGCGTATTGCCTGTAAGAGCTGACGGCACGTCTCCTCCTGTCTCACTCGCACTCGCAGAGGCAGGATGTTCAGGAATGGACCAATGAGTGACGCTGTCTCAATCGATGGACGGTGTGCAACGGGCGTACCAATTACCAGGTCGTCTTGCGCCGTCTGTTTGTTGAGTAAGCAAACAAACGCTGCCAGCAAAACCATAAAGAGTGTTGCCTGCTCTTCCGCACAGAGAACTTTTACGCGCTTCACTGTCGCATCGGTAATCGTATGCCGTACGGTCTTACCACGATGCGTCTGAGTTGCCGGGCGAGGAAAGTCGGTGAACCATGACAATTCCCCAGGAGCCTCGTTCAACACCTCTCGCCAGAAACGCTGGAGCGTTTGTAAGCGTTCTCCCGCCAGTTGCTTTTGTTGCCAAACAGCGTAGTCAATGTATTGAAGCTGGAGTTCCGGTAGAGGTGAAGATTTGCCCTGGCTAAAAGCATTATAAAGGGCACTGAGTTCTTGAAAAAAAAGCTCCTGAGACCATCCATCGAAAACGATATGATGCACATGTAGCAACAATACATGTTTCTGCTCGTGCAACCGCAATAACCAGCAAGAGAAGAGTGGCCCGCGCGCCAGATCGAAAGGCTCGCTGGCCTTTTCACGCATGATGCGTTCGGCCTCCTGCCAGCGGGCTTCATCTCTGAATTCGGTCAACGCGATTACAGGAAGCGGATTCGCCTGAAAAGACAGCACAATCTGGACCGGTTTCCCATCCAGAGTGGCAAAAACTGTTCTAAGGATTTCGTGACGCCTGACAATCTCCTGAAGACTCCTCTCAAGAGCAGAAAAGGAGAGAGGCCCCTCTATATTCAGAGAGAAAAAGAGAGTATTCAGAGAAGTATCTGGTTCTAACTGCTCTTGCAGCCAAAGACGTTGTTGAAAGAATGAGAGAGGGAAGACATCCGTGAGTTCTTCAAGATGTTCCCATAAATATTTCTGCTTTTCTATTGAGAGCTGAGCGATCTGTGCGAGGAAATCTCGCATACTGTTCCTCCATTCCTATCTTGCCAGGCTAATCACTTTTTTCTCCAAAGAACTGGGCCAGGCTTTTGGTTCCCCGTGGCGCCGGATTTATAACGCTGCCGGAAGCTTTATGCTGACTGCGCTGCTTTTCAATCTCTGCGGCCAGTTCTGCAATAGTCGTGTGCGTAAAAAAGGTGGTGACACCCAGCTCAATCCCATACTGCTGGCGAATGCGCAGGAGAATATGGATTGCTTGCAGGGAGTTTCCTCCGAGCGCAAAGAAAGGATCAGTTACACCAATGGTAGTTCGTTGAAACACCTCCGACCACCACCCATGTAGCTCCGTCTCTACTGGTGTCCGTGGGGCAACGCAGGCGCTACCCTCTGTGGAGAGACGACGGGCCTGGATCTGCAGGGCCTTCCTATCAATGCGATCACGACCGGTCAGAGGCAGGCTCGGAAGCTGAACGACGCGCGTAGGAACCAGGGCGGGCGATACCTTTTGTGCGATAAAACCGAGGAGAGCTGCGGATGTCACCTCCTCGCTGAGTACTACAAACGCGATCAACTGACCCGTGTCATCCAGAGCAACCACGGCATTGGCTATTACTGCTGAATGGGTTCCCAGCACGTATTCAACCTTACGTATCATACGGGCGAGATCTCGCCCGGCATGCAGTTCTTTACGTCCCAGATATTCTAGCGCCAGATCTTCACGTAGCCTTCCCCACTCACCGGTACGGTAGAGCCGTTGCCCCGGCTGAGATGAAAACGGATGGGGTACAAAGCGCCCGGCTGTAAGCTCTGGATCCTGGAAATAGCCCCGTGCAGTTGCAAGGCCACTTACCACAATTTCTCCCGGCGTCCCAGGTGGAAGAGGGTATAGATCCTGGTCTACAATCAAAAGTGACACGTTATCAGGTGAAAATCCGACGGATGGAAAACGCCCGGCATCCTCGCGCCTCAGTACTCCAGCGCTCGCGACCAGTGTTGTTTCGCTCGAACCATAACTATTCACCAGTTCAAATGGGTAGTCATTAGATACCGGCAGACATACGCTATCTCCTTCACTAATAAGCAGGCGCAAATTGCAAGGTTGAAGCCAGGAAAGGCGCACTAACACTTGAACCACCGCAGCAGGAAGCAGAGCAATAGTGATCTCTTCTCTACACAACCAGTCTCGCAACTGTTGAGCCATATACTGAATGGAGGATGGGGCAATAGACAGGGAAGCGCCAGCGAGCAAAGCAGTCCAGATACCGCGCGTTGTCAACTCCCTATCGCTATTCTTAAGTACACAAACGCGCTCACCTGGTACGATGGCAAATGCTCGCTGTTGCCATACGAACAGATTGAGGAGACCACGCTGCTCCAGCACAACACCTGAGGACACTCCGTCATCTTCTGCCGGGAAAAGTAGGTACATAGCCCCCGCTTCCAGCGGAGTATGTGCAGGGATGTCGCACTCAGCCCCCACCTGCTGCCACTGATCTGTCACAAGATCAAGTATTTGACAGGGCCAGCCATACATATCGACAATAGTCTCTTTTGCTGTTATAAGAAGACGTGCGTCTACCTTCTGTACTAGCGCTTTCAGTGCAGCAGCAGGAAATGCCGGATCAATGAAGGTACAGCACCCCCCCGCCTTTGCAATTGCCAACACTGCTAGCACGTGCTCCACACTAAACTCCAGTGCTACGGCTACCGGAGTCTCTACCCCCACCCCGCACGCCTGTAAGTAGCGCGCGAGAAGATCAGACTGTTTTCGCAAATCTGCGTATGTGACACACCTTGTCCCCTCCTGTATTGCGATATCTTCTGGATGGGCCGCCGCCTGTTCGTCAAATAACTCTACGAGACCTTTGTTGACAAAATGAGATCCTAGTGAAGAGGTCAGTGTTAACGCTACACATTTCTCTCGCTGCACGCTTTCGTGCAAGAGGTCGAGAAGAGTAGCATCAGGACATGTAGCCATCCAGGATATAATCTGCGAAAAATATCTAAGCAAACAGCGAATTTGTTCTGAAGCATAGAGCGCAGTCCGATATCTAAGCACACATACAAGCCCTTCGTTTCGCGACGCGCAGATACATTCCAGATCGTACTGGGCAATTCCGGTCTCCAACTCTTCAAAAGAAACGCTGAGATGATCTCCCCATTGGGCCTGATGCTCAAAGGTCAACACGTGTAAGATAGCCTGGATAGCCGGCACAGACCTTGCAGGAAGCGTTGGGGGCAACATGTTCAGAAAAGAGCTAAGGGAAACTTCTTGATGTATATCTGCTTCGATCACCACTTCACGTACATGTGCTAGAGCCTGACGCAACGTCTGTCGCCAAGAACAGCTCAGTCGTAAAGCCACCATATTAACAAAAAAGCCGATTAACTCTTCCTCTCCAGGCCGAGTTCGCCCCGCGAACGGAGCACCGATCACCACTTCATTCTGCTGACCTAACCACTGCAAAGCCATAGCGAAAGATGTCAATAAAAGGATAAAAAGCGTAATACGCTGCTGAACCATCAGGGCTTCAAGCTCTGGCATAATTGAAGCCGGCAAGGTCAGCATCTGTCTTTCGGCACATTCATTGACAGGCACATCCTGCCTGATTTCCTGGGGAAACTCCAGGGCGATTGGCGCATCAGCCAGTTTGTGGCTCCAATACTCGAAGCATTCGGCGCTCTCAGGGCTTTGCAACCATCGCCTACGCCAGCGAGCTGCGGCAAAGAGGTCAAGGGTCAATTCCTTCAATTGCGCTGCTTCACCGGTAGTATGGGCAAGATAGAGATCCCGTAATTCTTGTTGAAAAATATAAAATGAGTGTTCATCAAAAATGATATGGTGAAGTAGCAGAAGTAATTGACAGGAATGCGGGTTCTCCCACAAGAGGAAGAAGCGCACAGGTGGTCCATAGGTTATATCAATAGGATCGGCAGTAATTTCACGGATTTTCTTCTCAATGAGAGTTTTGCGCGCAGATTCTTCTGGTAAATTCTCTAGATGCACTTCATTCAGAACAAATGGCGCATCTGTGCTGACTACCGATAGACCGGCGTTGCCCGCGCTAAAAATTGTGCGCAGAGATATATGACGCTGCCTCATTTCCATAAGGCTGGTGATCAGCGCTTCTTTTTCAAGAGGCCCTCGAAAAGCTATACGAAAAAGCAGAGTGTTCACCCGGCTATGGGGAGTAATCTGTTCCAACAGCCAGAGACCTTCCTGGACTGGAGAGACTTGTGGTTGATCGAGGTCAATACCTCTGTCTTCTTGATTCCTTGCCCGCTGCGGCTGGCACTGATCGATCCATTGTGCAAACTGCGCAACGGTTGGAGCCTCAAAAAGCGCTTTCATCGAAACGACGATCTGGTAGTGTTGACGTACCAGCGCGAGGATGCGTGTTGCTTGCAACGAATTGCCCCCCAGCTCAAAAAAGTTCTGCTGCATTCCCAGCGAAGGATTCTTGAACACCTCTCTCCAGATCGCCAGTACACGCTCCTCGTTTGGCGTTTGTGGGACCACCACTTCCGGCGTAAGTTCTTCAAGCGTATTTTCGTACTCCCGCAGTGTACGCTTGTCTGTTTTTCCATTGGCGGTGCGCGGAAAATGGGGTAACAGGCGTATCCTGGAAGGGATCATAGGCGGGGGCAGCCGCTGTTGAAGCCAGAGACGCAGTTCATCCTCACTCGTCTCAGCATCAGTGCGCAAAACGAGATAAGCTACCAGTATTTCTCCCATTGAACGAGTATGATGGATAAACGCAATACTTTCCCTCACCGCGGGGTGACGTAAAAATGTCTGCTCAACTTCTTTTAGTTCGATACGATATCCGTGAAGCTTTACTTGATCGTCGTTACGGCCTACAAAGGTAATAACTCCTTCTTGTGAACACCAGGCAATATCACCTGTTTTGTAAAGTCTGGCACCGGGAATAGCGCTACAGTGGTCCGGTACAAAACGCTCTGCGGTAAGCGCTGGTTGATGGGTATATCCGAGAGTCAAACCGTCGCCTCCGATATATACCTCGCCAGGGGTTCCAGGCGCAGTTGGATTGCCCTGTTTATCTAGAATATAAAGGCGCGTCCCCCGTACAGGCAGCCCGATAGGTGTTCTTCTCTGCTGCGCGGTTTCCTGCCGCACTTCGTACAGCGTTGAGAAAATACTGGTTTCTGTTGGCCCATAGCCATTGATAATTTGTATGCCGGGAATGCTCTGGAAGAGCGAAGCCAGGACATCTTCGGCAATCGGCTCCACGCCAACAATTAAACGCTGTAAAACAAAGTGATACGCGCTACTTGAAGCTGCCTCCGCAAAATCGTAGATAGCGAAAGGCGGAATGTATGCGCTAGCAATCTGATGTGTCTCAAGCCATCTCCAATAGCGCGGATAATCCAGGCGAACTTCTTCTGGTACCGGATAGAGTTGACCACCGGCTTTGAGTGAAGTAAATATTTCCAGGACCGAGACGTCAAAGCTAAAGCTCGTCCACCAGCTACAACGCATGCCCGGAGTAATAGGCCATCGTTCTTGCATATCATCGAGCAGGTTGACCGCTCCATAATGGTGACAGCAAACTCCTTTAGGCATACCTGTTGATCCAGAAGTGCTGAGGATATAAGCAGTATTCTCTGGAACGGTTAGCCGGGGGAGATTCATAGTGCTTTCGCGCTCTATGAACGGCCAGTGGCTTTCGAGCGGGAGCAATTCTACCTGCCTGGCAAGCTGCTCATTCCACAAGCGTTCCTGAGTCACGACTAATTTGAGATCTGTCATAGAGATGATTTGTAGAAGTCGTTCAACAGGATTTATAGGATCTAGCGGTACATATATTGCGCCTGCTTTGAGTACTCCCAGGAGTGCGACAATCAGCTCGATTGAGCGATTGAGAAGAAGACCAACCGGCCTTTCAGATAAAACACCTTGCTTCCGTAGATAATGTGCGAATTGATTCGCTCGCTCATTGAGTTGGCTATATGTTAGAGCTTTTCCGTCCAGAACAATCGCTGTGAAAGCAGGATCTCTGGTAACTTGCATTTCAACTATTTCAGACAGGGTATGCCTCTCGCGTTGCAAATGCTACTCCTTACTCTTCATCTACAATTTTATATGAAATCTGTCGAATTGCTGCATATTCCCGGGATAAGCAAGCCTACCTCACCTTAGAGAAAAAGGGGGAAGGCTTGCCTGGCATCAAGAAAAGCCTCTAGTTAAGCGGTTTTGCTATCAGACTTTGCTTGCTCGCTTAACTCGGCCATTTGTTTCCGTAACGAGAGCGGACGCATATCAACCCACACCTCTTTAATATAGGCTAAGCATTCGCTTTTTGTACCGCTCTTCCCTGCATCTCTCCAGCCAGGAGGATTCTCACGCTCAACGGGCCAGATCGAATACTGCTCCTCGTGATTAAGCACTACTTTATATAAAGTAGTTTCTTCCTGTTCATCTACCTGCACGAAAAAGTTCTCCTTTCAAATAAACTAGAAATATCTTTTTCTATCATCTTTCCACGTAGAAAAGATGATGTGGTGCGTATTTTAGGCATGGCTGTCATGTAATGACTGAACAAGTTTCTCACTACTCGTCGTGTTGAGAATGACTTTTATGATGGCTTCGGCAAGGCCAGCGATAGTTGGAGCCGCCAGAAAATCTTGCAGCGTGATGGATACATTCACCCGATTACGGAGGCGAGCCAGCATGAGCATAGCCATCAGAGAATCACCCCCCAGAGCAAAAAAGTCGCTCGTAATGCTCATACGTTCACGCTTGAGCAAGTCCCCCCAAATGCGAAAAATCTCTTGTTCCAACGGTGTGCGGGGCTCAATTTCCTCTTCTGTGAGTACATCATTGATCGGAAAAGCAGTTAAAGCCTGCCGATCAATTTTCCCATTCGGGGTGAGTGGCAAGTGTTCCAGGGCAACAAATGCTGTGGGGAGCATAAAATCGGGCAATTGCTCAATCAGATACGCTTGCAGCTCGCGCTGTGATGGAGCAGAAACGAGTTGGTGGAATACGATGTATGCGACCACGCCTGGGGAAACCATATCGTCCCTGCTCATCACCGCTGCCTGCTTGATATCGGGATGACGCATAAGCAGGCGCTCAATCTGGCCCAGTTCGACACGCAGCCCGCGAATCTTCCGTTGCCTATCGCTACGCCCCATATATTCTAGATATCCATCGAAGTTCCAGCGTCCTCGGTCCCCGGTTGCATACAAGCGTCTGCCTGGCTCTTGAGAGAATGGGTGAGGTAAAAATCGCTCGGCAGTCAGTGCTGGTTGATTAAAATATCCTCGGGCAGGAGCCGGATTGCTGACGTAAATATCGCCTACAATCCCTGGAGAAACGGGACGTAAGTATCTATCAAGGATCACGACCTCCGTATTACTAATTGGCTTACCAGCATACACACATGGTGCGCTCTCAGCCAACTGGCTGGTGTCCATCCAGCAAATATCGTTCATTTCCGAGCAACCATACTGGTTGAGCACACGCGCGCCGGGTAGTTTGCGCCGGCATTCTGCCAGCAGTTCTATCGAGAACGCTTCGCCGCCAACACTCCACAGCTTCAGATGGCGCAGGCGTGTCTGCAAATCAGAAATGCCATCCAACAGCGTCTGGAGGAGTGAGGGAACGATAACAATTCGTGTTACCGCATAGGCATCAAGCATATCAGTAAAAGTATGTAAATCGTTTATGACCTCACCGGGAATGATGACCAGCGGTATGCCACAGAGAATCCCCCCCAACCATTCCCAGAAAGACGGCGTGGTGCTTATAGGGGAGCGCTGGCACATTACTTCATGCTCCTGAAAAGGAAGATCACGCCACATCCAGGCAAAGCGATGAAGCATCTGGCGTTGAGGCACTGCCACCCCTTTAGGCTTCCCGGTCGAGCCTGAGGTATACATAATAAAACACAGGCTATCGAGAAGTTCAGGCGAGTCAGGTAGCGGAGTAATATCTCCTTCCGTGTCCAACTCAGTAATATCCAGCACTCGCTTGTTCCTCTGCTCTACCCATGCGCGCCAGGGGGAGCGAGAAATAATAACATCGGGTTGGCTGTCTTCTAGAATGTGGTCGAGGTATGCTGACGGATACGAAGGATCCAAAGGGACATAGATCCCTCCAGCTTTGAGAATCCCTAGCAAGGCGATGAGCGTATCCAGCGAGCGTTCTAAAAATACCCCCACTCGCCGTTCCAGGGTGATGCCCTGGTCGCGCAACCTGCGCGCGACCAGCGTACTCAGGCGATCCAATACGGCGTAGGTGAGCTGTTGATCCTTCCAATGAACAGCTATGGATTCGGGTTGCGCAGCAACTCGTTCAGCGAAGAGTCGCTGCAAACTCTTTTCGGGATAGGACAGCTTCATCCGATCATGAGAGAGCATCCCATACTGCTCAGTAAAGAGCGATGCGGCTAACTCCTGGAATGGTGCGTCTGGTGCCTGGATAACCTGCTCTAGAAGTGCGTGAAAGTGCCGGATCATTCCCGCGATACGTTCTGTATGGAAAAGTTCGGCGTTATACTCGATGGTCAACAGCAGATCCTCGCGACGCTCGCTCACTTTCATTGTCAGATCGTATTTCGCTGTTTCGTTTTGCGCTGTGACCTGGCGTAATTCAAGACCTGCAAAGGTCGTGACCAGGCGTGGATTGCTGTAATAAATAAACATTATCTGGAAGAGCGGTGAAGAGTACGGGCTGCGTCGAGGGTTCACAGCATCCACAACCATCTCAAACGGCACATCCTGGTTCATTAAAGCTTCTAGCATACTATCTCTTACACGTTGAAGGAGAGATCGAAATGTGGCAATGCCGGATAGCGAGGTGCGGATAGTCAGTGTATTTACAAACATTCCAATCAAGAGATGAAACTCTTCTAATGTTCTCCCAGCTACGGGCATGCCAAGCATAATGTCATCTTCTCCTGTGTAGAGAGCCAGGAGCAGTTGGAACACGGCGAGGAACAACATAGACGGCGTCACATTTTCCTGTTCCCTCAGCGTCTGGGTACGTTGAAGTAATGAAGCAGGGAGCACTGTTGAATGATATGCCCCTCGCACGGGCTTTCCAGAGACACGTGGAAAATCTGTGGGCAATGACATCGTCTGAGTACAATGGGCCAATCGCGCTTTCCAGTAATCTAGCTGGGCAATAAAACTGCCATTCTGCACTTGTTTGTGTTGCCATGCCACATAGTCAGCATACTGCACAGGCAGCGGAGTAAGTGGTGATAGCTTGCCGGCAGCAAAAGCTTCATAACAGAGACGTAGTTCCCGATGAAACACACCATTGGACCATCCATCCCAGATCAGGTGATGGACACTAAACAAAAACATATGGATATCCTGGGCAATTTTGACAAGCGTTGCACGCATCAGTGGCCCCTGTTCAAAATCGAATGGGAGTGAGGCTTGCTGCTCTATCAAGCGCTGCAGTTCTTCCTCTATTGTCGGAGATGTTCCATCCAACTCATAGCGAGCGAGAGTCAATGCCATACTCTCTTTTACCTGTTGCACCGGGACTCCTTCTTGCGTGGTAAATATGGTGCGAAGAACTTCATGGCGCCGTATGATCTCCGCCAGGCTTTGTTCCAGAATCTCTGGGAGGAGCGGTCCCTGAATGCGTATCACATAATTGATAGTATAAGCTGTGGTACCAGGCGTCAGTTGCTCAAGAAACCAGAGACGTTGCTGGGCAAAAGATTGAGGAAAGAACTGTGAATGCGATGAGATTTCTCCATCTGTAGAGATTGCTCCGTCGAGGGCAGTTTCTCGCTTCGCCAATTCTTGATCAAGTTTTGCTGCCAGTGAGGCAATATCCGGCATCTCGAAGAGACTACGCAGTGGGATAGTGATCTTCAAAGCCTTACGCAGGCGCGAAACAACCTGCATGGCTACGAGAGAATGTCCTCCGAGTTCAAAGAAATTATCGTAAATACCCACCTGTGGGATTCCAAGAAAGGTTGCCCAGAGGGTCGCTAAAAGCTCTTCAGTTAAAGTGCGGGGTCTTTGAATTGTACGTCCAGGCTTTGCTCTCTGTTGTTCAGGAGGGGGCAACTTCGAGCGGTCTATCTTTCCGTTCGCAGTGAGCGGAAATGCGTCAACAATTTGGAGGGAAGCAGGAAGCATATAACCAGGGAGTTTCTTGCGAAGATGACGATGCAGATCGTCAAATGTGGGTGCTTGAACCCCTGGGAGAACATATGCTGCAAGCAGCATGTCTCCATCTTTGCCTGCATACGCAACAACACAGGACTCTACTACCTGAGGATGGCTGTTCAGTACAGCTTCGATCTCCTGTATCTCGATACGCACGCCATGAATCTTGACCTGGTGATCCATTCTGCCTAGTATTTGTACTGTGCCGTCTGACAAATATCTTCCATAATCACCTGTGAGATAACAACGGTCTTGTGTAGCCTGCGACCAGGGATTAGAAATGAACCGAGCCATTTGCGCTTCCTGTGCGTTAATATATCCTCGCGTCATAAATGGTGTACGAATGACAATCTCACCTGGCTCTCCAATGCCACAGAGCAGGCCGCCGGCCGAGCGTAATAACGCCTGAGTCTCAGGTAACGGCCTTCCAACCGGTTGAACGCCAGGATAAGGAGGCTCAGGAATAATCGCGTAGCATTTGGCAAGCGTCGTCTCAGTCGGGCCATATAAGTTCACAATAGCGGCGTCGCGTGAAATAAAACGGCGCCAGCGGGCAACAAGCGCGTCAGGAAGGGGTTCGCCTGCAAAAAAAACAAAGCGTATAGCTGTAGTAACAGGTTCCGTCTGAGCCGCCAACCACGCAGAGGCCAGAGAGGGCACGATGTGCAAAAAGGTAATGCCCCGTGTACAGAGCCAATCAGTAACATGACCTGGTAACATAGCTTCTGTGGGAGGCAAGCAGAGGGTAGCGCCAGCCGTGAGAGGCAGAAAAATATCGCGAAGAACCACGTCAAAGGAAAGTCCAGTAAACTGCGCGCCACGATCCGCAGAATCTATCTTAAAAGTTTCACGCTGCCAGGTCAGAAAATGAGCCAGGCCCCGGTGAGTACCCAGAATTCCTTTAGGGACGCCAGTCGTACCTGAGGTAAAAAAGATATATGCCGGGTCATCCGGTCTAATAGTCCATGTCTCTTCATCTGTCTCTTCGCCGCCCAAACGAGTGAGAACACTCCCTGTCTGCGGCTCGATTTCAAGAACTGGGAGCGCCAGATCTTTCAGATCTCCCTCAGCCGATTGCACATTGATCAGACATCTAGCCTGAGCTTCGCGTAGCATCACCCGCTGTCTCTCAGCAGGAATTTCTGGGGAGAGCGGCAACATGATATACCCTCCGATCAGGAGGCCGGTGAGAGCAGCGATTAATCCAAAACTTCTATCACCTGTTACCGCAATTACTGTATTCTGCTCATATCCCAATAGACGCAGTTCCTGGCCAATCCGGCGGGCAGCAGTCAATAACATATGAAATGACCAGTATTGACCCGAATGCTCAATAGCCGGGGCATCCGGCTGCCATGCAGCGACGCGTGCAAGCACCTCCGGCACTAGAGGATAATTTTGTATGTTTAAGGCATGCGTTGGATCAGGCAATAGGGTTCGAGCCAATGGTGTTACTAAAGAATAGTGCTGTACTGATTGATCTGGAAAAGCAATACAATCCTGTAGTAGCTGGAGCATCTGATGAAGCAAATGAAGTATCATAGTAGATGAGAATAAGGCCTTGCGATAGACAAAGCGCAGGCGAATACCCTCTTCTCGTTCATCAGCATAAAGGGTTAAGGAAAATTTTGCCTCCGAGGTGATCGCGCGCATGTCTTGAAGCGTCAGATCCCCTATAGTCATCTCATAGTGAGCGCCGCTCAAAAAATTAAACATTATTGAAAAGAAAGGATTATGCGTGAGATAGCGATCTGGGTGAAGTTGCTGAACAAGTCTATCAAATGGTACATCCTGATTTGAAAATGCATCCAGAACAACTTCCCGCACGCGTGTAAGCACCGTGCGGAAAGTCGGAGAACCAGAGAAATCTACACGCAAGACCAAAGTGTTCACAAAGAAACCAATAATGTCCTCTATTTCACGCCGATTCCGCCCCGCTACAGGAGTGCCAATAACCAGATCTTCCTGTCCAGTCAGCCGGTACAGGAGCAGGTCGAAAACGGCGAGTAATAGCATGTACAGTGTAATCCCTTCCTGCTGGCAAAATTG
This sequence comes from Ktedonobacteraceae bacterium, assembly GCA_035294465.1. Taxonomy (GTDB): domain Bacteria; phylum Chloroflexota; class Ktedonobacteria; order Ktedonobacterales; family Ktedonobacteraceae; genus Paraktedonobacter. Next base: position 52,059 of record DATGKW010000054.1, read on the forward strand.
CTTCAAGGTTGCGCTGAGTTCTCTGGAAAGAGGCAGTACCTCCCGCCCGGCCTGAAAATCGGTCTCTTCTGAAGCTGCTTTGTCAGGTGCTAGCTCTAGTACAGGTGGAAGGTCTTTGAGATTCTCTCGCCAGTAATCAAGCTGCCTGGCTGCCGCTTCACTCCGAAGCCATTGGCGCTGCCAGAGGGCATAATCTTTGTATTGAAGTGGAAGGTCGGATAAAGGCACATTCTGACCACAGACTAATGCCCGATAGATTATATTCAGTTCACGCAGGAAAAGGCTCACCGACCATTCATCAGCGATAATATGATGCATGCCGAACACGAGCAAGTGTTGAGTGCTGCTCAAACGATACACCTGTGCATTGATGAGATCATCGTGCGCCAGGTCTACCGACTTTCGAGCCTCAAGTTGCAGCAAGCGCTCCTGCTCTTGAATCCTCTGCTCTTCTGGAAGCATGGATAGATCTATGAGTGGAATATGAAATGTCCTGGATGGTGCAATGCGTTGCTCCGGGATATCATCTATCGTGATATAATTTGTACGCAAGATTTCATGGCGGCGAGCAATTTCTTCTAGAGTTTTCTCAAGCACCGCAATATTCGGCACCCCTGCGAGTTGTATGGCGAAGACGTTATAGTATTTACTGGATTCCGGTTCAAGTTGGTGGAGAAGCCATAACCTCATCTGAGCAAATGAAAGAGGAATCGTAACAGTACTATCCATTTTTTGAAGTAATCTAAATAACAGTACTTTTTTCTCTAATAGAGAGAACTCACTCACCTTTTCATTACTAGCACTCATCATACATTCCTTCTGTCTTTAGTGCGAAATACATGCCATCTCCATCGCAGAGCAACCCGCTCAATAGAGCCAGTTGATAGCAAGCTCACTAGTATTCTGGTTCTTCGCGGAGTGACAGATGACCTCTTCCCTGAAGCGTAGCCAGATCAATATCAGCGATGCAACGCACAGCAGTAAAATTCAGACGCAAGTTCCCTTCTAAATGTACTGATCCCCTGTTTTGCTCAAAATCCGCTTCATGTAAACTGGTTGCTTGAGGATCAAGCGTGACAAACAGTTGAGTACCACCCGCAGTATCAGTAAATGTGATATAGACACTATGGAGAACTAAAATACGGTATTCCAGGTCACTTGCTGAATGACTGGGGTGAGTCAAACTAACCGGGTGGGTTCCCTGACACAGACGTTGCACAAGAGAGTCCATATATTCTCCTTCAGGCAGTTGATATTGAAAGTGATTTATCATGTATTACGAAGGGTGCGTGCGAAGAAATCTTTCTGATTAGGATAAATACTTTTCATCATAATGTCAAGTATCTCGGCGTTTCGCTCAATCCTGTCAAACCAACACCGCTATGATATGATGAGCCGAGAACAATCCCCCCTGTTCATCTCTCCTCTTCAAGAATGCCTCGGTATCCCAACTTTTCTTCCCACCCATTCTCGCTGTGTTTTTCTTACTGGGAGTATGATGATTCACATGAACCTGAAAACATTGCGTCTTTCCCTTGTTCCCACCCCAGTTCTCGTGATGTTTCGCGGCACTCCAGAAAAGAGCAAAGCTGATTCTCGACGCTCTCATTGAGCACAGGTGGACACATGCTGAAAAGCCTGGGACCGCAAGCCGAGCCATTCTTTTGGATGGTTTGTCACCTACGCAGTTCTTGTAGCCGGCAAACGCATCCAGGTAGCCACTTCTGAGGTCGGATCGCCTGATAAGGAACGGTGTGTAAAGCTCCCACTGGCTCTTTTCAATCGAAAAGCCAGCCAATCCACAGAATACCAATGCACGCCTTCCGCCCTTATCAAAGAATGATAGAGGCAGTATCAAACCGCTTCCACAGAGACATTATCAAACTGCGCATTCACCCACTTGCTAACTAGCAGGGCGATCTGACCACTGGTATAGGTAGAGTCGCTGGCGGTGCCCAGCGGTTCATCATCGATTAGCGCTTGAATCGTGCCGTTCTGCAAAATCAAGGTGAGTCGATGCCATTGGTTCAGGCCAAAGGGCACCGTACCCGAGGTCAGCACGGTATCGGTCAGCACCGTAGCAGTAGCATCTTCTCTGAAAAGCATCCACTGGCCCTCGTCGGTGATACGCAAATGATATCCCGTGGCCGCGCCGGCCAGGCGCACCTGGCTCGTCAGATTTCCGATCAGTTCAACGTAGCCGGCCTGTTCGAGCATCACATCTACGCCGACCTGGTAATTCTGCCAGGCGGGATCGCCCATGATCGTGATCGGCGCAATGGGCGAGCCACTGTGCCACGCGATAGGAGGAATCGTAATCACCTGGCGATAGCAGATACCGTGACGACCGCCGCCGCTTGGCGCCGTTTCAAACGCGCCATTGATATCAGAGAAGTAGCGGGCCAGATGGCCCGGCCGGTACCGCTCAAAGTCCTCGTGGAAGGGCAGGGCAAGATGAGCCGAAGCCGGGGAAACAGCTGTCCCCTTGCCCTGTCCCCTGGTTGTAGTCAGACTGTAGAGAAAGCCGGGCTGGAGTGTCAGGGTGTAAGAACCATCGGTGGGCACAAGCTGCTGAATGTGCAAAAAATAGTCGTCGGGATTTGAGGAAGCGAGATTGGTTGCCCAGACATGAACAGGACCGGCAGAGAGTCCGCCCATTACCTGAATTTGTACGGTTTGCGCCGCCGTGGCAGTCGTTGTCTCAATGATGGTGCTGTAATCGCGCTGGTTGGGCGAGCGCAGCGTGACATAGCTTCCGTTACTGCTCACCCCTCCCAGATAGCCGCAGGCGCTATCAATATAGTGCCAGCCAGGCCGGGTAAACTGGGTAGTATGAGCCACCACCCAGATACTTTTGCCTACAGTATAGTTTCCCGACCAGGGCTCATCTGCCAGCATTAACCCATCACCGGCAAACGGCAGAGTAGGATACCAAGACGAAATCAAGCTCCAGTTAATGTTGGCCGTGAGTCGTTCATTAATGTAATTGCGATTGAGGTACTGAGCCATGCTCGCACCTGTCGTATAGGACTGCGAGCCATTCTCGCTGGCCCATAGAGGCTTGCCGAGGCTGGCGGCATCGGGGGTTGGCGGACGCGTATTGGGATAATGCGAACCAATAACATCGATAGCGGCATTAAAGGCAGGATCATTGACCATATCGGTCGCGATATCCCAGAATCTCTCGTCGGGGGCAACAATTCTCGTCGTCAACCCATGGCTCACCAACGCCTGTTTCAGATCCTCGAACCAGGTTTTATTGTAGCCGCTTTCGTTCCAGCCGCCGATGTAATCAATATGCAAGCCATGATCTAGCCAGGCATGCTCTATCCAGTTCAGCAGATAGGTAATATTATCGTGTGACCAGAACGGCTCCGAGGGATCAATATCGGGGCTCGCCTCGAACCAGCCAGGAGCGCCCCATTCCAACCCATAGAGCTTGATATCGGGATTGCGGGCTTTAGCCTGCTCCATCAGCCACCACTCATAGCCGCGATGATAGTTTTGATCGGTGCGGCTACGCATATGGCTGGCCTCAGACCCATTAGTCGAATTCGTATCGCCGCCGATCTCGACCTTGAGAATATGCAGGCTGGCCCCATAGCCCGGTTTGAATAGATAATCAAGTATCTCGCTTTGCTGGCGAGGTGGATAGTCAAAGAGCAGGCGCGAGGTGCCCCCGCCGCCACTGATAGCGCCAAAGCCCATAAAAGTGAGCCCTGTGCCCAGGCCATCAATCGTGATCGTCTCCATGGCGGGCGAGTCGGCGAAGGCTGTGCTCCTTTCGCCGGCAACAGCTGCAAGTGCCGCGCTCGCGGAGAGTTGCAGAAAACGGCGTCGATTGACATATCTTCTCATCGCAACGAGTCTCCTTCCTCTCTTGAGGCCGTAGAACTAGGGTTGCAGGCCCTTAGCGCGCAGATTTTGCGCCGCCTGGCTCTCCCAGGCAGCAACACTCAGATTGCCCAACCCCTGGATAAATGAATTCCAGGTGCTGGAATTGAGCGCCTTGCGACCTGTGACAAACTGCACCACACCCTGTTCAATGTAACTATCAATGTCAGCCTGGTTCGTGGCTGGCTGAATAGCTCCCAGCTTTGTGCCATTTTCCCAGGGCATGCTGGAGAATTCCTGCAAGGTCTGTAAGAGATTGATCGTCCGCCCATTGATCGTCTTATAGCTGGGGTAGCGAGCTGCAAGCTCAGCCGGACTGTTGTTGAGCGAAAGATTGCGGATCTGGATAAGCGGTTGGGCCGCGGCCGCGAGAAAAGGCGTAGGCACGCCCTCGGTTGTGATATTGCCATGAGCGTCCAGATTGTAATTGATCCCCTTCTGCCCAAAACTGGCCAGGTAATACCCATCGCCTGAATTGAGCCACTCCAGGAATTTAGCGATGGCAGGGCCTTTGCCATTGTTGAGAGCGTTCTGCGAAACCGCCCAGCTAAAGCGCGCGTCCGAGTAATCCGCCACCGCCGATCTACCGCCAGGTCCCACCGGGGGTGAAAGTGGCACAAGCTCGGCATCTGGAAAATTCTTATCGAATGGCGCATAGTTGGACTGACCAAGAGCGGCCGCGAAGTCTTCCCAGAAGATGCCGTACTTCCCCTGCTTCCAGCGTGCCCGGAAGTCGTCGGTGGTCAGCGTTGGCCAGTCCGGGTCGATAACTCGCGCACCTATCAGATCTCTGACAAACCCCGTGGCCTGCATAAAATTAGGATTACGTACACTCAAATGAAGGGTGCCAGGTGTGTTCAGATCCCAGGGACCAGGGAGGCCATACGCGCCGTAGAGTGGGGCAAAATAGTTCCCGATACCTTCGGTATAGGTCGTTGTGTCAAGGATCGCTCCAAAACCATAGGCGCCATTCTGAGTGAAAGCCCTGGCAACGTTCATAAAATCATCCAGCGTCTTCGGCATCGGCAGCCCCTGCCTATCCAACCAGTCCTTGCGGATAAAATAGCCTGTGCGTTTGCCCAGCAGGCCGGCGCTTTCGGGCAAGGCGTATTGTTTGCCATTCACCATAAACAGTTTGTTCAGCGTCTCATCGCTATAGCGATCCTTCGTGCGCTGCGGCATCTGGGGCAGCAGACTATCCACAGCGCCTACCAGGCCCAGGTTGACCCACTGGAAAAGCAAGCTATTGCTGATATTCTGGAAAAAATCCGGCAGCTCGTTGGCCGCCGCCGCTGCACTCATTTTGGTCAGGCCGTCGTTGCCCAATGGCAACAAGACCACCGACAGATCGATATTGAGATCCTTACGCACAGCGCTATAGAGAAACCAGTTGGAAGGGGGCGCGGCAACTTCTGGTACGGCCGGGTTGATCCAGATCGTCAGCTTCGTCGGGCCGGACTTCGTCGGGCCACCGCCACAGGCCGCCAGGGCAGCGCCCCCCGCCAGGGCAACTCCGCTCGCTGCCATACCGCGCAGCACCTGGCGGCGTGTGAGACGCGCGCCACGAGGCTGTCGGGAGGTCTGCTCACCATCATGAATAGATAACCTTGACATCATGTGTTCTCCTCTCTGAGTTTGCACGTACACATACAAAAGGAAACAGGCGCACTTTATTCCTTCACGCTGCCTAGCAAGACCCCTTTGGTGAAATGCCGCTGAATCCACGGATACAAGGCCAGCATCGGCAGCATCGTCAGAATCACCGCCGCCATCTTGAGCGCGTCCTGGGGAGTGGAACTGAGCGCATTCTGCCCGACATAATCGCTCATACTCGATGCGGTCAGGATATTGCGCAGCAAGACCGGCAAAGGCATCATATTCGAGTTATTCAAATACAGAATAGGCAGGAAAAACTCGTTCCATTGGCCTACGGCGTAAAACATGCCAATGGTCAGCATAATCGGTTTGGACAGAGGCAGAATAATCCGCCACAAAACCTGCCATTCGTTGGCCCCATCCACAATAGCCGCCTCGCGCAAACTGGAGGGCAGGTTCTGGAAAAAGGTTTTCATGACCAGCAGGTTAAAAACGCTGATTCCCCCCGGCAGAATCACCGCCGCGAAGGTATTGAGCAGGTCCAGATCCTTCACCGTCAGGTAGGTTGGGATCAGGCCAGGGTTGAACAAGAACGTAAACAGAATCAGCGAGAGAATGAGGTTGCGCCCAGGCAAACCCTTGATGGTAAGCCCATAAGCTGTCAATGTCGTCAGCACCATATTGGTAGTCACGCCGAAGCCAGTGATGATGCAGCTATTGAGAAGGGCCTGGAGAAAAGCGCCGGAACTAAAAAGCTGAACATACGCCTCCGGGGTCCACTCATTGAAAGGAAGAAAGATCGTATATCCCTGAAGCTGATTGGCAGTGTAAGGTGTAAAGGAGATGACGACCACGTACCACAGGGGAATCACGATTGCGGCCAGCACACCGACCAGCAGAAGAGTCACCACGCTTTCAAAGATCAGGTCATCCTTGCCGATCCTGCGCCTCTTGCTCCGCTTGATGATTTTTGCGTCTTCGATTACCGGACCGTGAGCTGCACCGCCCTTTTGCTTACTGCGCGAGACGGTTTCTGTCTCCATACATGCTTACTCCCCTGGTCTTAATACAAGCTACTGCCGGCAAAGCGCTTGGCCGCTCGATTGGCAACCACGATCAGGAGCAGGCCGATTACGCCTTTGAACAGGCCCACCGCTGTCGCCAGGCTGAACTGGAAATTCAAAAGGCCCTGGCGGTAGACCCAGGTGTCGATGACATCACCTACGCTGTACACAGGTACTGAATAGAGCACCCAGATTTGCTCGAACCCGGCATCCAGAATATTGCCCAGCCGCAGAAGCGTGACCAGCACAATGACGTCTCTGATACCGGGCAGCGAGACATGCCAGATGCGTCGCCAGCGAGAAGCCCCATCAATGGCAGCAGCTTCATACTGCGTGGGATCAATCGCCAGCAAGGCCGCCAGATAGATAATCGCGCTCCAGCCTGTTTCTTTCCAGATGTCCGAACTGACTATGATGCCGCGAAACCAGTTTGGATCGGTTAAGAAATCTATCGGCTGCACTCCCGCCTTCCCGATAGCCTGGTTGACCAGACCCTCGCTCGGCGAGAGCAGAGCAAGCAGAACCCCAAGCATGACTACCCACGAGAGGAAATGCGGGAGATAGACGACTGTCTGGGTCAGACGAGCCAGTTTCAAAAAGCGGGCCTCGCTGATGGCTATCGCCAGGATAATCGCTGGAGGAATGCCAAAGATGAGTTTCGCAGCGCTGATGATGAGTGTGTTGGTAATCAACTCGCCGAAATAGTAGGAGTGAAAGAAGTAGATAAAATTTTCCAACCCGACCCAGGGACTTCCCGTGACTCCGAGCAGAGGCTCAAAATTCTTGAAAGCAATCTGCGCCATGTAGAGCGGGCCGTAACGAAAGATCGCAAAATAGACCAGACCTGGCAATAAGATCACATAAACCATACGATAACGCCAGATCCGTTTGAGCAACTGACCCACAGAGCCAGGTGACTGGCGTGCTTTCACAGGCAACAGTGCCTTTACATTCATGTATCACTCCTGATAAATATATCTCCTTCGATAGATAGACAAGTCCTCGAGGACTTCTTTCCAGATCAATTATGTTACCAGTAGATTAAATGTAAACGTTTACTTTGAAACGTTTCAATCTCACAGGAAGTATAAAAGATAGCTATTCAGATTGTCAAGACCAAAAAGCAGGTCGGTTTCGTTCTTATTCCTTGCCAGGCATGGGACCCTCCAGGACAGTGCGATACCGGCGCAACAGTAAGGAAATGACGGCGGAAGCGGCTTGAAAGCGTTGGGTATGACTTAATGAAAAGCAAAAGAGCGCCGAAAAGATCCGCCCTTGACAAGCTACAAATCCATCTTTTATACTTCCTGTGAGATTGAAACGTTTCAAAGTAAACGTTTTATGTCCGAAGTGGAGTCGGAGGTCTGAATACTTGATAGGTTGTTCTGTAGCGCGTTTCCCGGTATATTCCTAACGAAATGGTAGCAGCATTGTTAGCCTGCCACTTCTCTTTTTGTGAACAGGGTAGTTCTACGTACATGCAAGGAGGACCAGACAATGGCATTCACGCGGCGGCGTGCTCTTCAAATAGGAGCTTCATCAGCCCTTAGCTTGCTTCTCCCTCCATTATCCCTCTTTCCTTCATCCCAGGCGAACGCAGAAGAGCCTGGAGAAACTCCTGTTTCTCTGGAAATCTCAGGGATGGACTCGACCATATCCAACGCTTTCTTTACGGTTAAGTTCAACAGTTCTGGAACCGGCTATTCGCTTGTCTGGCAGGGCCAGGAATGGATTGGACCGGCCAAAGGCTTCTATAGCTCGGTAAACGGAAGTCTGGATTTCGCCCCCACACAGCTCGTTGTGACGACGAATACGCCGCACATGGTGGATATTGCCTATATCAGCGATTGGGGCGAGCTGCATTATGTCGTGTTCAGCAATCTCAGCGGCATGTACTCGTATTTTGTGGCAACCGGTATTGGCACGGTGGGAGAATACCGCACCCTCTATCGTTTCAATGGGAATCTCATCAACATCGGCTACAATGGCGTTGAACGCGCCATCGCTTTCCCTTCGCTGGCCGAGATCGAAGCCTCGACCGTGTTACAGGACTCGACCTATTTATTGCCCGATGGGACGGTCTACACCAAGTATGACGCCTCTACCTACTGCTATTTGCAGGATAGGCTACACGGCGTCTATAACAGCGAGTTCGGGGCCTGGATGATCTCACCCAGCCACGAATATGTCAACGGGGGACCGATGAAGCAGGAGCTGACAGTGCATATGGATGCCTCTAGTGGAGACGCTGTGTTGCTCAATATGCTCGCAGCCAGCCACTTCGGCACGCCCTCGGTAACGATCCCCAGCGGCAAGATCTATGGCCCCTGGCTAGTCTACCTCAACAATGGCAGCATTGATGATGCGTTGAGACAGGCTGCCAGAGAAGAGTCCCGATGGCCGTATCGCTGGTTGTCCAATCCTCATTATCCCCTGGAACGCTCAGTCGTGACCGGCAGGCTGCGTCTCGCCGATGGCCGGCCGGCGGCGGGCGCGATGATCATCCTGGCTCAGCCAGGAGGCGATGTCTACGCGCAAGGCTCGGATTATATCTTCTTTGCGCAGGCTGACTTTTCCGGATCTTTTTTCATTCCCCACGTGCGCCCGGAAACGTATAGCCTGTACGCGTTCGCAAACGGCGGGCTAATCGGCGATGTGACCGATCAGTTTGAGCAGGATGGCATTACGGTGAGCGGACCGTGGGTCGATCTGGGTCAGCTCACCTGGTCGCCTCCCCAATACAAACATTTCCTGTGGCAGATTGGCCATGCAGACCGCAAGGCCGATGAATTCCGTCTGGGAAATGTGCCACGTCAGTATGGCCTGTGGAACCAGGTGCCAGCCAATCTGATATATACTATTGGCCAGAGCACTCACGAAAACGACTGGTACTACGCACAGACCCAGGTGGGCACCTGGACAATTAACTTCAACCTTGAGAGAACATATAGCGGCACTGCTCACCTGACGATAGCTCTGGCCGGCATGAGCCGGACGGCAGCCGTTACGGTAGCAGTCAACGGGAGCGCAGTGGGAGCATATCCAGCCTTTACGAATGATATGGCCATTTATCGCAGCGCCAATCAGAGCGGCTATTACCACTTGATTCCTTTCACGTTCCCGGCTACCCTGTTGCAAACAGGCGCGAACTCCGTTACGCTCCAGGCCACAGAGGTGAGCAGCGGCGGTGGCGCAATGTATGATACGATCAAGCTGGAGGTCGACTGATCAGGATGGGATGTAGCCACGCGTGCAAGGAGCGTGGCTACACCTCACGCAAGAGAGCAGAATTCACAGAAACCATCTGATGAGTATGTGCATCAAAATACATCCCTTCGAGCATACCGCTCAGGGTAGTGGTGAGACGAATCTCAATAGTGTTGCTTCCTCTGCGCAGCAGAGACGTTTCCCCTTCCCAGCGATAGGGCGACCAGCAGCAAACGCCTAGAGAGTGCGTGTTCACCAGGACTTCGACACACTCATCAATATGCCGATCCCATCCACGCAGATCCAGGATAAATCGTTGCTCGCGTGGCAGCGCGTTAAGAGTGATATCGCGGGTAAAGCACAGCGTTCCCGCGAAATAGGGATACCCCGCACGCACACCGCTCTTGATCTCGCCGATTTCTGGCGGCTCGCCAATCACTGGTATGCCTGCGTCGTTGAAGGTAACTCCGAAAGGGCCGCTCAGATAGAGTGGATCACGCAGGCCATCTTCATCGCGCCGGGCTTCAACGTGGATAACCAGATGATTCAGGCCTGGTCTGAGCAGGAGCTGTACCTCGCTCCCTCTTTGCCGAAAGCCAGGACGGGAGAGCGCAACAAAATCGTGGGCGGTGATTTGCCGGCCATTCAGATAGAAGGTGTGATTACCGCCAATTGCGTCCTCATCCATGATGAGCTTACATGTCGGTGGTAGTTGCTTGACGAGAAAGCTGGCTTGATACCAGCAACGAAGCGGATAAGCCGGCGAGACGCGCACAGGTGTCCCAAAAGATTGTTCGTATTGCACAGGCAGCGTTTGCCTGGCGGCAAGATCGGCGCACTGGTTGATCACCGGCCTGGCTTCTACGAGCGGCCATGCCAGCCCTGCCTCTCCCACGTGCCAATCAGATGCCCTCTCCACAGATTGCCGGGTAAGCATGAAGTGAAATGCGCTCAGGCGTAGCAGGTTGTCCTGCTGCGCGGTCAGCTTCCATGGTTGGCGAATATCGACGAAAAGGGGCCATAGCTCTTGCGCGTTCGTTGCGCCGGGAGCAGCTTTTGCCCCTCGTATCCTTCTTCCAGCGTGAGCAGCTCTCATGTCGGGGTGTCCTTGCTGCATGGCTGGTTCCTCTTCTTGCAAGGCGTAACTAAGAAGATAAGATTCATACGGGGCAAAAGAGAGGGTGACGCTCCAGCCGCGGGGAGTTCGCTCAACGGGCAGGGCGTTTTGCCGCCCCGAGGCGAGATCCAGGCGCTCGACGATCTGTCCGGTCGGCCGGCGCGTCAGGTGCAGGCGCAGCACTTTCTCTGTGTCTTCCTGATGAGTAATGAAGAGGAGGTACGCGCCGTCGGGGAGTCTTCTCTGCCGCACGAGAAACGACCTGCGATCACCCACAACCGGCTCCAGCGTGAAGAGTGGGGATAGGCACTGCCGCAGCAAAGCAAGCAGATATTCAATCACACGTGTTTGAGGCAAGCTGCCCATACTGGGCAGGAAATAGGCCAGAGTATGGCCTTTCGTCCAGGGTGCTTCCTCCCTCCTTTGCTGCGTTTCGGCCTTGCTCTCCTGCTCCCCGTGAAAACCGCGCCAATACTGCCGTCGTGGCGAGGTGGCCAGGCCGAACCATTGCAGCACTTCCGCCTCGATATCCTGCCCTGGCTCAATACATTCGTAGGGGAGTAATCCTACACTGATCACTTTGCCGCCAGCTCGCAGAAACTCCTTCAACCGTGCCCAAGCTGCCGCTTCGAGGTTGGTGAGCGGTGGCAAAATAAGCGCCTCATAGCTGGCTTGTCCGATGACAAGATGACCATCTTTGATGACTGCCCGCGCCAGTATCTCCGGGTCCAGGTGGTCATAATCGATTTGCTGAAGTAATAACTGCTTGCATAGATACATCCAGTCCTGTTTCAGACGCTCTAAGGCTCGCTCTTCTGCGGGATCATTTCCACAATAGCTAAAGCTGGAAAAAGGATTGCCCATATGAGTCCAGAAACTGGTAACAGGATGGACAACGGCGAGCGAGACGCATGCCCGTCCCTGGCTCATAGCGTAGCTAAGCCGTCCTGCGTAATCAGCAAGCTGTCTGAAATGCGGCCAGTAAGGATTCTGCACGAACTGTGAAGGAGGCGCGTCATGTTTGCGCAGGCCATTGATGGAGAAAAAGAAGGCGTGGAAGACAAAGAAATTGATGCCCAGAGCAGCAAGCCGATCCAGCATCCATTTCGCGTCCTGCAAAGTCATAGACCAGCCGACGCTATGAAAGCATTCGATCATGGCACGCTCGGCCCCCAACTGGTTCGCCAGGGAACTGGCAATTTTAGGGTCGGCCCGCAGATTGGCAGCATTCTGGTCGATGATCCAATCCAGCGAGCGCCCTCTTTTTTCGTGAGCACTATCGCCGCCTGGTATATGGCTGTGAAGCAGTGTCGTCATCCGCATGGAGGGTACTTCGGTGGTATATTGCAGCCAGCGTTGCTCACACCAGTTGCTCACTTGCTGATGATAGCTCTCTCTCAGCAATAGATGAAGGCTTTGAAAGAAACGATATCTGGCTTGCATCTGTTTCTCATCCGACGGGTAAAAGACCGCTGGCAGATTTTCAAGCAGTTCGTCTCCATACAGGGTGCGCACAAAGTCGGGCAGACGCGCCGACCAGGGAATGCGACCGAGCAGGCCAACTTCATCGGTGAAAAAGCCTTTGATCTCTCGCCCGAACTGTTCATGAAAGCGATCGGCATAGCGCTCATATGTGGTTTCAAGAAAGGTCTGGACAGCCTCCTTGTGGCAGGGGTCCACGTAGGTTCCGAAGTACTTAAACTGCTCGATCTCACTTTCAAGAAAGATGATGAGCCGCCAGTGACCAGGCGGTACACTCCATAACAGTTGCTTTTGCGGCGAAGCTGTAAAGAAGCGTTTCCTGGTGTATACCGTCAGTCCAGTAGACTGAAAAATAGATGAAGCCGGGACGCTCCCGATATGCGAAATCAGGTCGAGCGCGCGTGGCCAGAGCAATGCTCCCGTTGTTTCGTCCACAGGGACAGCCCTAGCGAGAAGGACTTTTGCCCAGGGAAGTTTGTGAGAGAACGTTTGCGGTCCGGCGATGCTGAGAGAATGATGCAGCAACTGGCGATGCCTGGCCTCGGGATGCAGGAGTGTTACCTCACCGCCACTCATACCGCTAGGATAGGGATATTCATCATAAAGCCAGGTATGCAGCCCATACTGATGGGCGGCTTCGATAGCTCCGGCAACGAGTTGAAACCATTGCTCAGATAAATACGGGACCTCTAAGCCCTGACGCGCGCAGATAAAAAAACCGCCGCAACCTTTCTCCGCCATCTGCTGAATCTGCGAGGCAATCTCTTCCGGGTTCATGCTGTCATTCCAGAACCAGAAGGGCGCCGGGCGGTATGCCATAGGAGGATCGCGAAAGCATTGCTGAAAAGGTATCATTTTTTCTTCCCTCTTTTCCTGAGAGGAGACGGAATGTTCTAGTTGAAACGTTTCAATACATAAGCAAGCATAAGGAATGAATGGGTGGATTGTCAAGGGGAAAAGAGGTCGTTGCAGGGCTTTTTCAACGCCCCGAACGGTCTTCCTTTGCGCCTGACCACGAGAATCGTTCCCTTTCCTGCTTGGTTTTTAAAAGCGGAAAGATGGGACGAGGCAAAAGCCCTGCTTCTTTACGACTCTACCTTTACAGACAAAGATTTTGAAGGTAGAATTCTAGAAATATAACCCTATAACTGACTGTAAAATTTTGTGAAGGAAGTTAAACATGGAGGTAGAATCACGGACCCCGGGAGAAGCCGCTATCAGGTTTCTCGGTGGCCCACTGGCAGGGCAGACTATTTCCCTCAGCCTCTCTTCCACGACCATTGGCCGCGATAGGCAAAACGACATTGTCCTACGTGATCAAAGGATTTCCCGACAGCACGCTCGTATTCGCCAGCAGGACGGAGTATGGACGATTGAAAATCTTTCGCAAATCAACTCCATTGCGATTGATCAGCAGCAAGCAGCGCGAGCTACACTCCAGCATAATAGCGTGGTTGATCTCGGAGGCGAGATCAGTTTTGTCTTTCTTATCCGGCAACCGTCTCCAGATATTTCGCAGCTGCCTACCGTGACAAGGACACCGAATCCGCCAGACCTATCAGTATCTCCCTCGGCCTCTCCAGGCATGCCGCTCTTCTCTCTTCTCTCGCCCTCTGATACAATCATTGCCCCAGAGGTTCTGATACGAGGTGGCAAGCCGTCGCTAACGGTAAGCAGCAATATCCACAGTAGAGTGCAAACGTATCTTCTAGAAAAAGAGAGATATAATCTTGGGCGTGACTCCCAGAATGACATTGTTATCTCTGAGCCGACCGTTTCCGCGTGGCACGCGCAGATTGTGCGCGAGGGAGAAACGCTCTTCTTCGTGCATCCCCATCCTACGCGGGGACGCACAAAGAATGGTCTGTGGTATCGAGGACAGCTTATTGCGGGCGATCAGGTCTTTCGCAAGCCTCTGGAGCGCGGCGATATCTTTCGTATTGGCGATGAACATGGAACGTTCATCACGCTCACCTACGACGATGGCTCAGGTATGCCCCAGGAAGCACTGCCCGCCATGCAACCCATTCCCTTAACAGAACAAAAGCTGACGATTGGGCGCGTTCCTGGCAATACCGTCGTGCTGAACCATCCTCAAGTCTCGGCCCATCATGCGGTACTGGAGAAAGTAGCTGGCGGCTATCGCATCACTGATACCAACAGCACCAACCACGTTTATGTGAATGGCGAGATTATTACCAACCAGTTGCTGCACACCGGCGACGAAATTCGCATTGGCCCTTATCGGCTTACCTACACTGGAACCGAGTTGAGGCAATATGATGAGAGCGCCCATATTCGCATCGACGCGCTGCACCTGAAAAAATTCGGCAATAATCACCTGATTCTGCTCAATGATATCTCGCTGGTCATCCCGCCGCGCAAATTCGTCGCGCTTGTGGGAGGGTCGGGAGCTGGAAAAACGACATTATTGGATGCTCTGAACGGCTTCCGGCCTGCGCAGGAGGGTATCGTCCTCTATAATGGCGAGGACTATTATCGTAATCTGGCAGCCTTCAATACCCAGCTTGGCTATGTCCCACAGGATGATATCGTTCATCGCGAGCTCACAGTCGAGCGCGCACTCTACTATGCTGCGCGCCTGCGCCTGCCTGCTGATTTTACGCGCGAGCAGATTCGCTGGCGTATCGATGAGGTGCTCGAAGACGTGGAGATGAGCGACCGGCGTAACCTGCTGGTCAGCAAGCTCTCTGGAGGACAGCGCAAACGTGTCTCAATCGCACTCGAATTGCTGGCCAATCCCAGCGTTTTCTTTCTGGATGAACCTACTTCCGGTCTGGATCCCGGCCTGGACCGCAAAATGATGCTGCTTTTGCGCAGGCTGGCCGATAAGGGGCATACCATTATTCTGGTGACGCATGCTACGAACAACATCAATTCCTGCGATTATGTCTGCTTCCTGGCCCCAGGCGGGCGACTGGCCTATTTTGGCCCGCCAAATGCCGCGAAAGCGTACTTTGAAAAGACCGACTTTGCCGAAATTTACAGTATGCTTGAGACGACGAAAGAGCAGCCAGACGTTCCAGAGCAAGCAGAAACGCGTTTTCTCGCTTCGCCCGACTTTCAGCAGTATGTCGCCGAACCTTTGCGCGAAGGACAGCATCGTCTGGAAGGCGCGAGACAGTCCGGCGAGGTGCGCAAGCAGAAACATACCAGGCACGGACGCGGCTGGTCACAATTCTCCTTGCTCTCGATCCGTTATCTGGAGCTCTTAAAGAATGATATGGGCAATTTGCTGATCCTGCTCTTGCAAGCGCCTGTCATTGCTGTGATGCTGGTGCTCATGGTCCGTTTCGAGATAGGAGCAGGGGTCTTTAATGCCAATCAACTTGCGCAGTGTCGCACGCAAATTCTGAGCTCTTCCGGCCCGCTGGCTCTCCCCCAGGCACAGCAGACCGATACGATCGATTGCCAGCAGGTGTTTACCTTTCTGACAACTACTGCCAATGGCCAGGCATATGCCCGGAGCCACGGCGGACCAGAGCAAGCCTTACAGAATTTTCTTATTCCAGGACCGGGGACCGATGCCCAGAAAGTGCTCTTTATTATGGCCTTTGCTACGGTGCTGTTCGGCTGCATCAACGGCGCTCGCGAAATTGTCAAGGAGGCTCCGATCTACCGGCGTGAGCGTGGCGTCAACCTCGGCATTCTTCCATATATGTTCTCAAAGATCGTTGTACTGGGCGTCCTCTGCCTGTTCCAGAGCCTGGTCCTTACCACTGTCGTCGAGATTGGCGAACCGCTACGCCAGGGTGTTTTTCTGCCGCCTTTCCTGGAAACCTATATCACTCTTAGCCTGACTGCACTCGCTGGCCTGATGATCGGCCTGGCTATCTCGGCAATCGCTCCGAACAACGACCGGGCCATTAGCCTTGTGCCAATTATTCTGCTCCCGCAGGTCATCTTTTCCGGGGCAATTATTCCGCTCAAGGATTGGCTGACGCAGATTCTGGCCACCGTCTTCCCCACGCGCTGGGCGATGGCGGCGCTTGGCACTTCTATCGGGCTACATGCTGACCAGATCGGCGGCGACAGGCTCTTTGGAAGCGACCCCACCTATCACAGCACTCTTTTCTCTATCTATAGCCAGGCCGACGCCATTCACCGCCTTGCGCTCGGTTGGACCGCTCTGGCTGCAATTACTATCGCACTGATGATCGTAGTCGGCATTTTCCTGAAGCGGAAAGATAATCGGTTATAAGGATCACTGCCCGGCCTGTGACCAGAAAAAGCGCTTAATCGTATCCTAAATAAAGGGGTTTCGATGAAAAGGCACTTGCTTTTTCGTCTTGCCAGTATGATTTCTTTCTCATTTGATTAGAAGGAGGTACTGGCGCTTCGCATTCCTTCTCGGACACGCGCCTATCCTCCAGGCTACTTTTCAATTCTTTTACGCAGATAGAGACATAAACGCTGATAGATTCATCCTATGTATATTTCTAGGGGGGAGACCTATATGTCAGAAGCTCCTGAGCACGCAAGAGTGCCAGCAAAACTGCCGGAGCACAGCCGCGCTGCGGCAGCACAGCGTCTGAACGATCAGCCAGCATTCCTTTCTCGTCGTGGCACGTATTACGACGTAGCACATACACCATTGCATCCTCACGACTGGTATATCCGGCGGCACATGAAACGGAAAAACCTGCACCGCACGAATTCGCATTACGCCGAAGTTGATCGCTTCGGGACTCGCTGGTCGCTTATGCCTCTAGCTCTCTCGACGTTCACTTTGCTGATCCTCGTTAGCACATTCTTCGTGGTTTACAGCGCGCTCGCTACAGCGGTAAACGAGCGTTACCAGCACGATATCGTGACTCTGGCCGATTTGCTGCCGGGGGACAGCCTGCGAATGTACGACGAGCACGGCACATTGATTTATGAAGCGGTGGACCAGGGTCTCCAGATCTCAGAACCTTTCAATAAGATCTCGCCAAATCTGGTTGATTCCGAAATTGCCATTGAAGATCAGTCTTTCTGGGAAAATCCCGGCTATGATATTACTGGCATTGTACGCGCAGCTATCTCAGACCTGACCAATGGACGCGTCGTAGCTGGTGGCAGCACCATTACGCAGCAGCTCATTAAGAACGTGATCGTGGGCAATGAGGATACGATTTTACGCAAACTGGAAGAGGTCATCCTTGCTCCCCAGGCCACGCGCTATTATACCAAGCAGCAGATTATGGACATGTACCTCAACACAACGTACTACGGCAACCAGGCTTACGGAGCGGAAGCGGCGGCCTTTATCTATTTTGGCTTGCAGGACACGCCCAAAGAGACCGCAGCCCAGCAGCTCGATCTTGCCCAATCGGCCATGCTGGCCGGTATTCCTCAGAATCCCTCCTTGTATAATCCTTTCGTGTTCCCAAAATTTACTCTGGACCGCATGAAAGCAGTACTCAATCAGCTGCTGGTTCAGCACTACATCACCTCTATACAGGAAAACGCGGCCATCAAGGAGGCAGAGAGTCCGCACTTCCTGCATCATGGGGTTATCAATAACAATCTTGCTCCGCACTTCGAGGCTTACGCGCTTAATGAGCTGGCCTCGCTCTTGAATGTCAAGGTATCGGATCTTTCGCGTTCGGGACTGATTGTCTCAACAACGCTCGACCTGCCGCTACAAAACAAAATTCTCAAGATCGCTCAGGAAAATGTCGCGGAACTGGCCGGCCCACACCACCTGACTGACGCAGCCGAGGTCCTGATCGATTTCCACAACGGCGATATCCGCGTCCTTCTGGGCAACATCGACCCGAATAATCCACAGTACGGACAATTCGACGTAGCAACGCAGGGGTATCGCCAGCCAGGATCAGCTTTCAAACCATTCATCTATGCCACTGCTTTCGAGAAAGGGTTCAGTCCGGGCCAGCCGGTCCTGGACGAGCGCACAAGCTTTCCCATGTGCTGCGGCCTGCCGTACTACACGCCCTCGAACTATGATAACAGCTATCATGGCCTGATCTCGGCTCGCGCCGCGCTGCAGAACTCGTTCAACATTCCTGCGGTCAAGGTGCTCTATAAAACAGGGGTGGATGCCTCACTGCATACAGCGGAATCAATGGGCATTACCGACTATAATGGCACGCCTAACTATACGATGGTCCTGGGAACGTTGGGAGTACACCTGCTGGATATAACTTCGGCCTACGGCGTCTTTGCCGATGGCGGGATACGCGTGCCAGCTCACGCTGTCTCTACCATCACCAATACGCAAGGCAAAGTGGTCTATAAGGTCAGTACGACCGGCCAGCGCGTGATCAGCCCGCAGGTCGCGTTTCTCATGACCAACGTTCTGAGCGACAACCAGGCCCGCACTTATGAATTTGGCGCGTGTAGCAATCTCTATCTCTATACCAATACACAGACGCAGTGCTACGAGGGTAATCCTGGCACGGTCTATCCTTCGGCGGTCAAGACGGGAACCTCGCAGAACTTCGCGGACAACTGGACCATTGGGTACACCACTGATTATGTCATGGGAGTCTGGGCGGGCAACAACGATAACTCACCGATGAATAATGTGATCGGCGTCACCGGCGCCGGCCCGATCTTCCACGAGGGGATGCTGCTCGCCGAGCAGGGTCATCCTCCTCATAACTTCTCTACCCCTCCGGGCGTGGTCAAGCGCACTGTGACCTATCCCGAAGGCCTCACCACTACCGACTGGTACATCGAGGGCCTACCCTGGACAGATTGGGGCCTGGGATGGCCGGGCTCGCTATAACAGTGCAATGTACTTGAGTTATCATATTATGTAGCGAATATACCAAATACATTTTCTACACAATATGATAACTCAAGCATACTCCAAAACTCGCTGCCATAAGCTGGCATACCATCTTCGCTTATCTTCTCTCAGGATGCCCCACCGGTACTACTACCGGTCCGCCGCCGAAACGTTTCTCCCAGATTTTGCGTACTCCTTATATGGGAATATTGTTTCCCTTAAGGGCTGTCGATGATAAGTTCATTTTTCTCTGCATCTGTACCTGCCCGAGCCGCTGTCACCTCCTCCCTGAGAAGGGAAAACGGCCAGCCTGGTCGTTCGGGAGATTTGTCACCAGCATCTGCTTTGTGAACAAGGGAAGAGATCTCCGGTGCCGCGTAACGTGAAGGGCCAGAGGCCACAACCAGGAATGGGATGCACCTGCACCTGTTCGTCCGACTACTTTTTTAATGGAGTAGCATAACGTGAACATTCAGACAGTAGAGTTTGCCCACATTCTAGAAACCGACGATCTAGAAGCTCTGCACGACTTTTTGTCACATACAGCGTTTGTGATCTCTCATAAAAGCGAGAGCGTCGAAACGCTGCTCAGAGTTCTCTGGTACATCCCCATCAATAGTACGATCATCGTCGTGACGAACTGCCCCGAAAAGGAACGAGATGATCTCACTCAAACGCTCAAAACTAGGTTAGCGGATCACCGCAAAACCTACGTAATCCACCAGAAGGACGAGCAAATTGCTCGCCTGTTCCAGACCTCTAACCTCCCTCAAATCCTTGGTACAGACGGCAAAGTTATCGATGGCAAAGGCGAAGGTATGTATATCGGGGCTCTCTGTGCCTATCAATTGGGCTATCCCCGCTGGCTTATCTTCTACGACGCCGATAACTTTGTTCCCAGCGCCCTGCTGGAATATACGCTGGCCATGTGCCGGCTCTTTACGTCAACCTCACTTCCTGCACACACTCGCGATTACGACACCTTGATTGTACAGCGAGAGGTACGCCAGCCAGCGAGAGCC
Organism: Ktedonobacteraceae bacterium; assembly: GCA_035294465.1. Taxonomy (GTDB): domain Bacteria; phylum Chloroflexota; class Ktedonobacteria; order Ktedonobacterales; family Ktedonobacteraceae; genus Paraktedonobacter. The sequence continues at coordinate 72,198 of DATGKW010000054.1, forward strand.
GACCTACATAATGTGCGAATCTGCTGGTCATCCAAGCCAGATATGCATAACACGGATTGGGAAACCAGAATCATGGGCCGCACGACCAGGGTCGTTTCCCCGCTATTCGACAGCCTTCTGAAAGAGTGGTTCAGCATCTGCGATCACCCGATCCGTTCGTCTAACGCGGGTGAGCAGGGGATGACGGTCGAAACCGCTGCCTCCTTGCGCTTTTCCTCCGGTTTCTCAGTCGAAACCTTCCAGCTCCTCGATCTGTTCTTCAACGCGACTACGTGGAAAGCGCACCCCCAGGAGATCATTTTCCAGCAGTACCTCTCGAAAAGTCCTCATTTCCACGAAAAAAAGGACGAGGGGCACATCAAGAAAATGATCGCGGAGAGTCTGGGCTGTTTTTCTCACTTTGAAGCCGCTCTCCCCGCTGCTGTCAAGGTCCAGCTGCAGCAGACCTATGATGAGCTGCAACTCGAACGAGTAGAACCCACGATCTATCCCCGCTTGCAAGACCTGCCGTTGGACAGATTTGGGGCATCAATGGAGCAATACGCTCTGTTTCCGCAGATCACTTACCAGAACCTTCTCGCCCCCGAAGCAATAAACCAGGATCTTGTCCCTGTTGATGCAAACTGTCCGGAGATCCTGGCCGTTAACCCTGCCTGCCAGGATATATTGGTTGCCGATACCAACCGCGCGGAAATCCCGGTCGCCGATACCCATTACCAGGATCTTTTGGCCACTAACACAAACTACCAGGATTTCTTTGTAGCCGATTAGGAGGAATGAGACCGCTCAGATCTTACAGCCCTCAAGTGTAGGAACCGCGACTCAAAGCGACACGGTAAATCAGAGGTTCTTTTGCCTCATCTGGCCTGAGAGGCCGGGCAAAGCAGAGTTCCTGATTCTATGAGAGTCAATGGGATAAACCGCGGCTCTCCCTGCGGAAAAGGAGGGAGAGCCGCGGTTTGTCGCCGGCCTTGCCTTTGACTGCTATCCGGCCTGCGGGCGGGCTCAAGCTTTCCGAACTGCGCGCTAGTATTCCGGCGCAGCGGGCGCTGCAGGCTTTTCCTTCTCCGGGATATCGGTAATCAGCGCCTCGGTGGTCAGGATCATGGCCGCGATGCTGGTAGCATTTTGCAAGGCAGAGCGAGTCACTTTGGCAGGATCAATGATGCCCGCCATAACCAGATCCTCGTAGGTATCGGTCAGCACATTATACCCATAGTGCTTATTGTTGTGCTCCTGCTGGGCGCGACGCACGCCCTCTACGATGACTGAACCGTCTTTGCCACCATTAGTTGCCAGCTGGCGTAAGGGTTCCTCAAGCGCGCGGCGCAGAATTTGCACGCCGGTCCCGGCATCCCCTTCGGCATGAACGGTATCCAGAGCCTCGATTGCATTGAGCAGCGCCACGCCGCCGCCAGCGACCACGCCTTCTTCGACAGCCGCTCGCGTCGCCGAAAGCGCATCTTCCACACGGGTCTTGCGATATTTAAGCTCGACCTCGGAGCCTGCGCCGACTTTAATAAGCGCGACTCCGCCGGAGAGCTTCGCCAGACGCTCCTGGAGTTTCTCACGATCATAATCGCTGGTCGTCTCCTCGATCTGCGCCTTGATCTGGCGAATACGGGCCTGGATAGCGGAGGACTCTCCCTTCCCTTCGACAATGGTGGTATCGTCCTTGCGTGCAACCACGCGACGAGCCTGGCCCAGATCCGCCAGGGTTGTATTCTCAAGGCGGCGGCCCATCTCCTCGCTGATTACTTGCCCGCCGGTCAGAACGGCGATATCACGCAGCATCTCTTTGCGGCGATCCCCGAAGCCGGGCGCCTTGACGGCCAGGACATTCAGGACGCCGCGGAGTTTATTCACCACCAGTGTTGCCAGCGCCTCCCCATCCACATCCTCGGCAATGATCACCAGCTCGCGTTTACCCTGCTGGGTCAACTGCTCAAGAACGGGCAGAATATCGGCCACGGCGCTGATCTTCTTCTCCGTGATAAGAATATAGGGGTCGTCAATGACCGCTTCCATCTTCTCCGAATTGGTGACAAAATAGGCCGAGACGTACCCTTTATCAATCTGCATGCCCTCGACATACTCGGTCTCAAAGTTGATGCCTTTGGACTCCTCTACCGTAATGACTCCATCCTTCCCGACCTTTTCCATCACCTCGGCGATTAGATTTCCGATGGTTTCATCGGCAGCAGAGATAGAAGCAATCTGGGCAATCTCCTTCTTGCCCTCGACCGGAATAGCCTGGGTGCGAATATGCTCAACAATCGCTGCCGTACCTTGATCGATACCATGCTTGAGTTGCATAGGGTTGGCGCCGGCTGCCAGGTTCTTCAGTCCCTCGTTTACAATGGCCTGAGCAAGCACAGTCGCGGTCGTGGTTCCGTCGCCCGCTACATCATTTGTTCTGGTCGCAGCCTCTTTAAGAAGCTGAGCCCCCATATTCTCAAAAGGATCTTCAAGCTCAACCTCTTTAGCGACGGTGACGCCATCGTGAGTGACAGTCGGCGCACCAAACTTCTTATCGAGAGCGACGTTACGCCCTTTTGGACCAAGCGTGACCTTTACCGATCCTGCCAGCAGATCAATGCCCTGTTTCAAAGAACGACGAGCATTCTCATTGAAAACAAGTTGTTTTGCCATGAGTTCTCTCCTTTTCCTTTCACATTAAGCAAGAATAGCCAGGATGTCACTTTCTCTCAGCACCAGATACTCCTTGCCATCGAGTTTGAACTCGGTTCCACCATACTTGGCGAAGAGTACCTGATCTCCCTCCTTCACCTCCATCGCTGCACGCTTGCCGCTATCGAGCAGGCGACCGTTGCCAACTGCAATCACGGTTCCCTGCTGCGGTTTCTCTTTAGCGGTATCGGGAATGACAATTCCGCTTTTGGTAACCTCCTCTTTCTGCGCGGGTGTAACCACAACACGATCACCCAGAGGACGAATTGCGGACATACCAACGCCTCCTTTTCCAACAAAATTGTGTAAAAGGTGTGATACTTCTGACTCTATCTGCGATTCGCATATACCACACGAAGCATTAGAATGACGTATGAGAGCCATTAGAAATTCGTTAGAATGTTGCCCACGTCCTTTACTACCTGGTTCCTTGCTCCGAGTTATCACTCTGCCGCTCACCAGGCCCTTCCTGGCTGGTCTGCTCCGCGTTTGCCTTCGCCTCTTTCTCGCGAGCAACCTTGATCTCCTCTTGCAGAAGGCGAATCTGCCGTCGCATCTGCAGGATATGCCGGATGCCGGCAGCATTGACTCCCTCGTCGGTCAGGGAAGCAATCTCTTCCAGAGCTGCAACATCCTGATCGGAGTAAAGCCGATTCTTGCCATCCTGGCGAGATGGTTCCAAAAGCCCGGATTCTTCATAGCGACGCAGCATTTGCGGAGGCAGCCCAACGAGTTTGGAAACTACCCCGATGGTATATTTGGGCAGGCGAAACGCTTCATCCTCCGTAAGAGGCTCTGGTCGCGTGGGGCGTTGTCGTTTCATCTCGGCTTCTCCTTCCTCCGGATATCAGAATTTCCCCCGGCCCGCTCTCTGACACATGGTATTCCTGACGTGATCAGCAGAGGTAGCCAGGAAGAAAAAGAACAGCGCTACGCCTACAATATATATATTCTTCCAGGACTTGTCAAGTTCCTGACTGGATATCTGTCAAAGTTCTTGTTAGAAAATTGTTAGAAAATTGTTATATTTACGTAATATTACTTGACAAATTTTATCAGATAACATATCATTATTTCGGAAGAAAAAAAGAAGCGACAGATGGTGGAACAGGACAAAGAGAGAAGGCTGTTCGATTGGTTCCTCTCTTTTCTGACGTGCCACCACTGCAAGAGAACAAAGGAGGGAAAAAACGAATATGCTTACACAGTTTGATCCTTTCCAGGAGATGATGGGATTGCGTGAGGCAATGAATCAGCTCTTCTCTGAGAGCTTTGTGCGTCCAACATGGAGGAGAAGCACTTCAGCAGCTCTCAGCTTCCCAATTGATGTCCTTGAGACCGAGACCGGTTATCAGGTGCAGGCACTGCTGCCCGGTCTCACTCCAGAGAACGTCGAGGTCTCTGTGTTACAGAATACGCTGACCCTAAAAGGCCACCTGGAATCCTGGGTGAAGCCGGGCCAGCAAGGAACCTGGCTGACGCGCGAGATAGGCACGGGCGCGTTTGAGAGGAGCATTACGTTTCCTAAAGATATTGATGTTGACAAGATCGAGACCAGCTATCAGCATGGCGTTCTTAGCCTGAGCATACCTTTCAGCGAGGTCAGCCGCCCACGGAAGATTAGCATTACTTCCGCTCAGCCCAACCAGATTACGGTCGAAGCAAGCAGCCATTAGCACGAGTAACCTCCTGTCCCGATCCAGAGGCGCTCTCGCCAAAGAGATACGTCCGGGGGGATCCGAGGCCAATGCCGGCGAGATAAGCGATTCCGACCGAGGTAAATGTGGCTGGAAAGGAGGTGGGTATATGGCTCGATTAGAAAGGGAAGAGAACATTTTCCTGTATCTCGAACAGGCAGTGCGCAACCTCTGCCAGCAGATCGATCAGGTAGCCTCTCGGATCCCCGAGGAGAAGGACCGCGCTTACGCGGGAGTAGCGAAGGAGTGCCTCTGGACGATGTACCGGCGAGCATCCGAGCACGTCAATATTCGCGAGATGTCGTGGACAACAGATACTCAAGCGGGCGACGGTTCATCGTCCGCTTGATATTTATGCATGATCATCGTAGGTATCCTTCGCACGCTGCAGGGCCATATCTCCTACAGCTTTTTCGAGAGGATCACTCCCGTATTCAGCCCCAGGGTATGCAAGCCCCCGAAGAAGCGCGCGTGCTCCATCTTTACACAGTGATCCTGCACAAATTCCAGGCCGGCTGCGATGGCTTTCCGCCCGATCTCTTCATTACGAATACCCAACTGCAGCCAGAACACCCGCGCGCCTACCTGGAGAGCTTCCTGCAAGACCGGCTCCAGATCCTGCGGCCTGCGAAAGACATCGACAATCTCGATCCGTTCGCCGGCCTCTTTCGCCTCAATCAGCGAAGCGTAGACGCGCTTGCCGAGCACAATTTGCCCGGCATAGCGAGGATTGACCAGCACAATATCATAGCCCTCAGCCTGCAAATAGACAGCTACGAAATGACTGGGCCGGTAAGGATCGGCAGAGAAGCCAACGATGGCAATATGCTTATACGTGCGCAGAAGACGCAGGCGGCCGTACATGTCCGGCATTTCTAACGCAGTACTGGATTCGATGCTCATTTTCACTTATCCCTTCTCTTGATGATCGGCCTCAAGGGTGCTTGTTTCATCGGCTAAAGTTACTATACAGCATTAGTTCTGTTTCAAGCAAACAGCACTACATGATAGATACTTAAGAATATCATTTGACGGCATCCTCCATAGTGGAAGTATAGATGCTTCCGCAGAGAGAGGTTAGAATGATGAGATTGCCCCCTACTTCTCCAGCAGATAGAAAGACGAGAGCCTGAACGAGACAGCCACAGGCTTTGCCTCTCCCACCGAAGGATACGTTGCTTTGTCCAACGACAAGATCGGCATCTGCGCGCAGATCAATGGAACGCCTCTTACGTGTATCGCGAGGGAGTGCGATACACGCAAGAGGCTGGAAAGGCAACCGAGGCAATCTATGACCTATTGGAACTGCGACTGCTTCGCGGCGGTTCCAGTGAAGTCGGGCGTCAGTGGCTTGACATATGCCGGCGCGGTTGGGTCAATAGCATAGATGACGTTGTCACGGGTTGGGACACGCTGGTTGGGCGAGGACCCGTAGACCGCCGGTGGATACAGGCCACCCAGGTTGACCTGGCCCAACGAGTGAAAGGCCGTAATGAGTCCGTCGCGGGTAACATTCTTGTTGTCCAGCGCCTTCTTGAGGATGGCGTAGGTCACATAGGACTCGGTATAGCCGAACTCAAAGTAACCATCTGGCTGCTGCTGTGGATAATACTTGGCGACATCCTTGAGCATCTGCGCCATGCCCGGCACACTCGTATCACCCCAGGCCGCGCCTTGACCAACCAGCCAGCATTTGCTCAACAGCGGCACCAGTGCGGGAACCGCCATCAGCGCTCGCGCGAAGGCCGGGCTTTGCAAGATCCATTGTGGGAAGTAACCCAGCTTGGCAGCGGTGCCGATGATCCCTGCCGTGGCCGTAGGAACCGTCGTCAAAAAGACATACTTCGCGCCAGCGGCCTTCATCTTGGAAACCTCCGCCGTGAAGTCGGTATCGTTTACTCCATACGCCGCCTCGGCCACGTTATTCAGATTGTACGCCGCGACCGCTTCCGTATAGCCTTTGAGGCCATCAGCGCCGTAATCATCGTTCTGATAGATGATGCCGGTAGCGGGATGCTGCACATGGAGGGTATTCACCACGTAATCAAAGGCGTTTTCAGTTTGCAAGCGGTAGGGTGTGCCAACTAGAATCAGATTTGGATCGTCCACCAGCTCAGAAGAGAGGGTAGCGGCAGAGACTAGCATGTGATCGGCGGTAGCCAGGCTATTAATCGCAACGGTCGTTTGAGTGCCCAGGCTGTCCGCGATCATCAGGACCTGATTGTGAATCTGATTGTACAGCTGCACCTCGGTTTGCGGGTCATACTTTGTATCTTCTTCCAGGAATTTCACCTTGAATCCGTCGATCCCGCCGTTATCGTTCACATGATCGAAAAAGGCTTTTACGCCATTTGCCAGAGGAATGCCGATGACGTTCACCGGCCCGGAATAAGGAGACAAAATACCCAGGGTAATTGTTTTGGCGCTGAGATTAACACCGGGGCCTGCCTGGATTCCTCCCGAACTCGCGCTCGAACTGCTGTTGGCGCAACCGGCAAGAATGAGCAGGGATGCCAGCAGGAAAAGTACGCAACCCGCTAGGAATTTTCTGTTTGCCATATGTGATACCTCATTATCGTCTAAGCGACCTCGACAACTCTGTCAGAGCAGCACTACGTAGCGTCTGGTGGCCGAAAGAGCCACCCTTATCCCTGTGGTTTTGCTAAATATGGGTCGTAGCACCTGGAGATAAATCGGTTATCTCTGCCGGATCACCTCCCTCTTCTTTCGTATGTGCCGGTCTACGCAAGCGTCCCTGCACGCGCCGCACCAGGCCAATCAGCCCTCCCGGCTCGAAGAGCAAGAAAAGCATAATCAACGCGCCATAAATTAACGCATTCAGATCCCCGCTGCTCAGGCCGCCTGTGGTGCTGGGCTGGGGAAGCAACTGAAAATGATCGATCACCTGGGGCAATCCAAAGACGAAGGCCGCGCCCAGGATTGAACCCCAGATGCTGGCCACGCCGCCAATGATAATAGCCGCGACGAATTCAATGGACAGGGCCAGGCTCCAGTACCCTGGAACGATATAGGAGTTATATGAGGCATACAACGCCCCGGCGATGCCTGCCAGGAAGGACGAGAGAATAAAAGCACCCATCTTGGCCTGGAGGAGATTCACGCCCATGATGGACGCGCCAATCTCGTGATCGCGCACCGCCTGGAAGGCCCGCCCGGCCCGTGAACGTATCACGTTGTGGACGAAGAGCGCAGCCAGCACGAGAACGGGCAGAATGAGCAGAAAATATTGCTGGCCGGGCGTCAGCGCAAGGCCCAGCAGCGGCAGCGTATTTTGTTGAGTAAAGATGCTCTCCCCAATGGCCGGCGCCGGGAAAGTTCGTCCTGGTGAACCGCCGGTGATGGCATGAAGATTCATAAAGAGATACTGGCCGATGAAGACCAGGGCCAGAGTAACAATAGCCAGGTAGAACCCTTTGAGGCGCAGCGCCGTGGGTCCGATCAATGCGCCGACCAGCGCGGCCACGATGCCCGCCGCTGGCAGCCAGATGATAAACGGCAGGCCCAGGCCCTGGGGATCGGTTGGTAGGGTTGGCGGAGCGCCTCCTAACAGAGCTGCGGTATAGGCCCCGATAGCCATGAAGAACGCGATGCCCAGCGAAATCTGACCGGTATAGCCGGAGAGGACGTTCAGTCCCAGGGCTGCAATGGCAGCGATGAGCACATTATTGACAATCGTAAACCAGTCATCGCTCGCGGTCACAAAAAATAGGATAATAGCCAGCAGAAGAATTCCCGTGATGATCCAGCGCGAGGTATTGAGCGAACGTCCTGGCATCTGGGCTTTCGCCAGAACCTGTTTTGTAGCGCTAAACTTGCTCATATCCGTTCCACCTTTCTCGTACCGAACAGGCCATATGGCCGGATGAGCAGAACAAGGATCATCAGCAGGTAGGGCATAATATCGTGGAAGCCCGCGCCCAGAAAATTAGACAGGTAGCTTTCGTAGCCGGCGGTGATATCCAGAGCCAGGCCAATGATAATGCCGCCGACCACCGCGCCACTGATCGAATCGATCCCGCCCAGGATAATCGCCGGAAAGGCCAGCAACGCGACGCCCCCCAGTGTGGGATCGATGGCAAGATTGTTGATCGCCAGAAAAACGCCCCCCAGCGTGGCAATGCCGCCCGCGAGTCCCCAGGCCATCGCGTAGACCCCGCGCACGTTGATGCCAACTGCCAGCGCGGCCTCCTGATCCAGGGCGGTCGCACGCATAGCCAGGCCGTACCTGGTGAAGCGGAAGAAGTAGAAGAGTCCCGCGCACAGCAGAATCGTGACGCCGATGGTCCACAGATCATTCGTACCGATGTGGACACCAGCCAGGTTGAAGCCGCTGTTGACACCGAAGGGCGAGGCGGCAGGGATGATCTGAGAACCGAAAGCCACGAGGACAAGGGTAAGCAGGATAGTGTCCAGCCCGATAGTAATCATCAGAATCGAGAAGGTCGGGCGACCGATCATGCGCCGCAGCACGAAACGTTCAAAGAGCAAGCCAATCAGGATCGTAGTCACAAGCCCCAGCAGCAGAGCCACGAGGAACGGCAGATGCCAGAGAAAGACGCCAGCTGAGACAATATACGCTCCCACCAGGAGTATTTCGCCCTGGGCAAAGTTGATAACCTCGCTGGCCTTGAAAATGATTGAAAAGCCGAGGCCGATCAGAGCATAAATACAGCCCAGGGAAATACCGGCAAATACCAGTTGCAAAAAATAGGCCATAGCTCCTCCATCCCGTGAAAGGACACAGATCAAACAGATTTCACAGTGCTCGTGTTCTCCCCAAAGTCTTCGCCCAGATAGGCTTTGATGACATCGGGATTGGCCTGCACCTCCGCCGGGGTGCCCAGCGCGATTGCGCGCCCAAAATCGAGAACCAGCACGCGGTCAGCAATGCCCATGACCAGCGCCATATCGTGCTCGACAAGGATCTGAGTCACGCCAAGCTGCCGCTGAATATCGACAATCGCGGAGGCAATCTCCTCTGTTTCTTCGACGCTCATGCCCGCCACCGGCTCGTCCAGCAAGAGCAGCTTCGGTTCCAGGGCCAGGGCGCGGGCTACGTCTGCGCGCTTTTGCACCCCGTAGGGCAGGCTGCCCAGCGGCGCGTGAGCAACGCGCTTGAGATCCAGCAGTTCCAGTAGATGCAGACAGTACGCGCGATTCTTGCGCTCCTCAGCGCGCGTTTTGCCCAGATAGAGGCCACCCATCAACACGCCGCTGTGCATGCGCGAGTGCCGGCCCAGCAACAGATAATCCAGCACGGTCATCGTGGGAAATTGCCCCAGGTTCTGGAAGGTGCGAGCGATACCAGCTCGCGCGACCTGATGGGTCTTGAGGCTCAGCAGGTCTTTGCCATCGAAGATAACCCGGCCAGTCACCGGCTGGTAGACCCGCGAAATTACGTTGAACAGGGAAGTTTTGCCCGCGCCGTTAGGGCCGATCACAGCAAAGAGTTCGCCAGGCAGCACCTCGAGGGAGACATCACTCAGCGCTTTGACGCCCGCGAACTGCACCGAAATCTCTTCTACCGAGAGAAGCGCGTCAGGGCTGGTGGCCTGGTCAAGTCCGGGGTCTCTGGCAGATGCGGTGCTCATAAGGTCCATTTCCTTCCCGGCTGGCGTTCACGCAGCGCCTCTACTTTGCCGCGCTGCCCGCCTTCGTGCAGCCCCAGATAAAATTTTCGCACGCTCTCATCCTGTAGAAGCTTAGCGGCAGGCTGGGCCAGCACTACTTTGCCGGTGTCCAGTACGTAGCCGGAATGCGCGATAGACAGTGCCATTTGCGCGTTTTGCTCAACCAGCAGCACTGCGGTCCCGTTGGCGTTGATATTCGCGATAATTGCGCGGATCTGCTGCACCATCGAGGGAGCCAGACCCAGCGAAGGCTCGTCCATCAGGAGCAGTTTGGGAGTAGCCATCAGCGCCCGGCCAATCGCCAGCATCTGTTGCTCTCCGCCGGAGAGATAGCCGGCGTGGCTTCTGCGCCGTTCGCGCAGCACCGGAAATAACTCCATCACCCACTCATACGCCCGTTTCGTTGCGCCGGAATCACGCGAGGAGAGCGCGCCCGCGCGTAGATTTTCTTCGATGGTCAGATCGCTGAAGAGCCGGCGGCCTTCCAGGACCTGGGCAATACCGCGACGCACAATTTGCGTCGTGTTCAGGCGATCAATGCGCTCGCCATCAAAGAAGATCGAGCCGTTCAACATGCCGGCTCTGTGGAGAGACAAAAGACCGGAGATCGCACGAATAATTGTTGTTTTGCCCGCCCCATTCGCGCCCAACAGCGCCACGACCGCTTTATCCTGCACTTCCAGCGAAACGTCCTGTACAGCAGGAACGCTACTTTGATAGGCAACCGTGAGATCCTGAACTACCAGCATGATGCATTCTCCACACACATTCGGATAAGGAACAAGTATAGCATAGCTTAAAAATGTTCTCGCAATGTTCTGGACGGTCGCTCCGCTTCGCTGCCTGATGGTTTTACCGGCTCAAGAAATCATTAACGGCCCACATAAACTCATCAAATTTGCTGCGATGGATATTATGCGTGGCTCCGTCGATCTGCACGGCGCGGCTATGTGCGGACAGATATCCCCTGGCCTGCTCCCAGGCAACGTCATCCAGTGTTGTTCCCAGACTTGCGTCAGCGCGGATCAAGAGCGTGGGAGCGGCGATATCGGCCAGCAGCGGAAGGATCTCACCGATTCGACCGGCATCCTCGAAGACGCTGATGACCGCTTCGCGACTGACTTTCTGCAGCGCCTCAACCTTGCCTTCAATATCGGCTGCGTTCCAGCCGGGATTGTCAGCCGTGATTTCTGGCCGCAATTCATCGGCGGGACGGCCAATATCTTTAGTATAGAAGGCAACGTGTTCTTCGACATTGCCCCGGCCAAAATTATGTGCCGGGTCCTCAAGGATTACCCGCGCAAGTTCGGGCACCGGCTTTTGTGGGCCAGATCCACTGGCCAGCACCATCGCCGTCGCACCGCCCCAGGAATGTCCCACGAGCAGGGAACACTCCAATTCCAGTGCCTCTAGAAAGGCTGCGGCATCGTCGGCGGTATGGCGCAGGCTATAGGCTCCGCGCGAGGGTTTGATGCTGTCGCCATGCCCGCGCATATCCAGCGCATAGACTCTGTAGCGGTCCGCCAGCGCCGGTCCCACGCGCACCCAGCTTTGCGCGGAACTGGTAATACCGTGCAGCAATAACGCGGCAGGAAGATCGGTTCGTTCAGCTCCCCAGGTAAAATAATGAAAGCGGCCTGCGGGCAAATCGATCAGGTGAGATTGCCCGCTTGTTTCAAGGCTATCGGCCATATGGTGCTCCTTTTTTGGGGGTGTATTACTCTACCTGATCTTTATTATGCCACAATTCTGATCAACCTCTCAGGCTGTCATGATAAATGTCCTTTCAGGTAAGTAGGGTTAGCCCTCCCACACAAGCACTTGCTCTCCAATGTAGACCCCAGGGCACATTAACCTGATCGACGCTCCTTTGAGGCGTCTCCGGTCCGCTTTGGTTTGGGCCATCCCTTGACAGGCCGAGCTAAGCGAGGTTGTCACCCTTTCACGAATTTCCTAATGTAAGAGATCAACCCGAAATGGATCGAAGCGAAGGATTTTCCACTGGGTCCCTTCTCTTACCACATAGGGATAGACTTTCGACGTGTTCTCTCCCCGTATCACCTTTACCGTAAAACTAGCCTGGTTTGCAACCATAGACCACCCCCCGGTGAGCTTGTGCTCGGTGATGGCTCCTAACTTTCTGTTCAACGCTTGTTGCATCTGCATGAAACTGTCCGGGGTCAGAGGCACTCCCTCCAGAATCTTCATATGGGAACTCAAGCACTCCCATGCGGCGGCGTAATCCTGAGTTTCAAGCGCCATAAAATAGCGATGGAGCAATTCAACAGATGGGTGGTTTTTGGCGAAAAGAAAGAGCAGCGCTCCCACCAGGAAAAGTACGAGTCCTGTTCCCCCACCAAAGAGGGCTTCGGTAGGGAAGAAAGGCCGGGGATCAATCTGGGCATCATGAGGATGAGTAGGGTAGTAAAGGACAGACACGCGCTCCCCAGAGGCAAAAGTACTGGAGCGAGTGTTTGCTTGAAATGTGATTGACTTCTCCGAAGCTGTCCGAAAGCTCACCACTGGCGCGCATCCATCTGCATCGTTCTCGCAAGAAAGGATGGTGCCCGATGCTGCTACAGTGCCGGACAACGAGATCATTTGAATGCCTATAACCAGAAATAGGATCACGATCAGGAATGCTCCAATGCCGACAAGGATCATCCCCGCCAAGGCCATAGGGCCGATTTTTCGCTGTAGAGGCTTTAATCGCATCGGTGACTCCTTTCGCGCATCGAGAGGAACCGTTCTTGCTTGTCCACAAAATAGCAATCATCATTCCCATCCAACCACATCCCGACCCATTTCGTATAACCATGAGCATCCCATTCGACCTGATGACACATCCGTTTTTTGCATTCTCGCTAGTTCGTCAACTTCTCGATGAGGAATGCACTTTACACATTTGAAAAACAGCATGCCCGCCAGAAAGCAGTTTTTCCAGGAAACAGGTGTCTCGCTGCCCAATATACTTATATCATATCGGAAGACAAGTGTTCATATTAGAGGGTCTACCCTGCTTATCCAGGAAGGCATTCACCATATTATGACAAACATATTCCAGATCTAACCGTCACCAAGAATATCAGCACCGACTGTCTATATCATAGCTTGTGCCCTTGACGTGATTGGCATGGAGGGGTATCATTCCGTGCAGACATCGGTCTGTTCTCACTTATTTTGAAAGGCAGGAAAAGTATGGTCTGCCCACAATGTCGCGCCGGATGCGCGGCTGAAGATACATTCTGTCATCGTTGTGGAGCCGATTTGAGCCTCCAGTCAAAAAGCCTGGTTCCGGTGCAATCGCGTCTCCCTACCGTTTTGCGCAGCCCACAGTTGCCACGCCTGGCAGCGGGCGTGGGTGCTCTGGCAGTAGGTATCGGACTGGAATATTTGCGTCGTGGTTTGCTAGCTCGTCTGGCCCACTCGACCCGCTCGTCCAGGAAATTGCTGCCGACGTTCTCGCCCAACCCTGTTCGCGAACTGCTAGCGCCTGCGGAGAAAAAGCCGATAAAGCTGCCAAAGGGCTACCAGATTCATGAAACGGTAGTCTATATGAGCCGGGTGATTCGTCGCGAAGATTAATCCCTGCCTGAGACAAATTTTATCTGTCTCAGGCGTCCTGAATTGAAAAGAAATCTGCATGGCTCTACTCTTGCGAGACGGGGACGTACGTTCCCTGCTGGAAATCTCTGACGCGATAGATGCGCTGGAGCAGGCATTTACAGCCCTCTCATACGGTAATGCAATCAACCGCCCCCGCGCGCGTCTGATCCAGTCGAATGGTATCTTACATATGCTCGCGGCCTCCTATGCGGGCGCAGGCGTGCTCGGCCTCAAGACATTCACCGTGTTTCATCAGGGAGTGCGCTCGGTCGTCCTGCTTTTTAGCTCGGAGGACGGTCGCTTGCTCGCGCTGATCGAGGCCGACTGGCTGGGGCAGATACGTACCGGCGCGACCAGCGGCCTGGCTACTCGGCATCTGGCGATACCCGAAGCCGACGAGGTTGGCCTGATAGGCGCAGGCAAGCAGGCAGCAACACAATTGATGGGTGTGTGCGCCGTACGTCCCATTCGTAAAATAGCTGTGTATAGCCGGCACCAGCCCGCGTGCGAAGCATTCTGCCAGCAAATGACACAGCAATTACAGGTTGAGGTGACACCCGCAACCAGTTCGCGTGAAGCTGTGGAAGAAGCCGACGTAGTAATTACTGCCACGACTGCTGGCGAACCGGTCTTCGATGGCGAATGGCTGAAGCCAGGCTGCCACGTCAACGCTATTGGCTCAAACTGGCCCAGAAGGCGTGAGATCGATGACACCACCCTGCAGCGCGCCAGCCTGATTGTAACCGACTCGGTGGAGCAGGCCCGCTTAGAAGCTGGCGATCTCCTGATCCCCGCGAACGCGAAAAAGCTGGACTGGGAGAGCGTTTGGGAACTGGCGGACGTAGTGGCCGGCGACGGTCCCCAGCGCAATTCGTCCTACGATATCACGGTCTTCAAGGCTGTAGGCGTGGCTTTAGAAGATATTACAGTCGCCGCCCGCGCCTATACCCTCGCCCGCGAGCGAGGCGTGGGCGAGGAGATCAAGCTACTTGGGTAATGCTCTATGCAACATTCACACGAACCCCCACGCCATAGAGAACCGCTTCAGCGTAGACTATCTCGCTTCAGCGGGAGCCTCTCGCTTCGCTGGACGCGTGCTTGCGCGCAGGAAGATTCGCGGGTTGTTCAGGCGTCAGGCGGAATCCGCTCTGAGCGGACGCTCCCCGATAAATCTGGAAAGGACACAATCAATCAGCTCTCCCCGGCAAGTTCTGCTCATGTGCTTCTCCTTCTAGCCGTGCTGCTATTTAGTCTCGCCAGCTGTGCTACGAGCGGGGGGGTCTTCGGTGGAGGTGAATGGCAGGCCGGCAGCTTACAGAACCAGAATCTCCAGGTCCTCGCGGTTGACCCCAATCATCTGCAAGATATTTACGCAGGCGATGCGCGAAATGGCATTTTCGTTAGCACCGATACGGGGCAGACCTGGAAGCCGAGCAACACGGGCCTACCCGTTCCGCTGGCTATCCATGCCCTGTCTTTCGATACCCCCGGCAAAAAGCTCTATGCCGCCACCTCGGCCGGCCTCTTCGTCAGCAGCAATTTCGCTCGCTCGTGGAACCGCGTGACAGGCGTGCCCGTCGATGATTATACCGCCCTGACCTTCAATATCAACTCGTCACGCGTGATCTATGCCGCAGCCGCGCACGCAGGTCTGTTCGAGAGTGCAGACGATGGAGCCAGTTGGAAGAATATCAGTCATGGCCTGCCCGCTGGTTTGATTACCAGTATTCTCTACAATCCCGATCAAAATCAGCTCTGGGTGGCCTTTGCTAACGCGCTCTATCGCTCCGATAACGATGGCGCGAGTTGGCGCGTGATGGATAACGGCCTGCCTCCCGACGTGGGTATCAACGCTCTCTGTCTGGGAATTGTCAGCAGTACCAGCAACATCATCACGCTCTTTGCAGGCACGAATCATGGCTTTTTCCTCTCAACAGACTCCGGCCTGCACTGGGCGCAGAGTCAGTCCTCGCTGGTTAAACTCCATATTAGCGCCGTGCTGCTCGACGCCACCCAGCCCAATATCGTCTATATCTCTACCAACATAGGCGTCCTGAGCAGCAATGATAATGGTCAGAACTGGGACCAGGTTGGCACCGGTCTGCCCAGAAACCAGCCTCTAGCCGGTCTTGCGCAAGGGGGCGCCAACAACTCCCAGCTTTTCGTTGCCTCTCATGGCATCTATCTCTTTCCAGGCTACGGCGGGGCGGCTGCCGGCCCTGCGAACGTTTTCCCAATCATCCTGATCCTGCTTTTTTTCGGTTTGCTCTATTACTTCTTTGTCATCCGCCGCCGTAACCTCGTCGGGCGCTTTGCGGCTCGACTGCGCGAGATGAACGAGCCAGACGAGGGGAGCAGCCAGAACGGGCGAATTCCGGCACCAGGAAACATACACGACGCTGAGGGGGGCGAAAAAGAAGAGAAATAGCGCAATGGCATGAAGGAACACAGTGGAGAGACAAAACATCTGGCTCACCCGCGCCTGCTCACCCATATATTGCTTGGAAGTGCGCTGGTGACGTTTTATCTGTTCGCTGCCCACCTGGTTCAAGGAGGCAGGCAGATTGAGCTTCTCGTTATCGCACTGGGATATCTCTGCCTGAGCCTGGCCTGCGTGAGTTTAGTGATCGGACCGCTCAGTCTGCTGCGCTGGCGTCGCAATCCCGTCAATATTGATCTCAGGCGCGATATCGGCATCTGGTCCGGCATTACAGGCTGCCTGCACGTGCTGTTAGTTCTGCGGGGTAGGATTCAAGGCGCTCTGCTCCTTCTTTATTTTCTACACGAGACGCCCCAGGGCTACGCACCGCTGTTCACTATCTATGGCGTCAGCAATGACGCAGGTCTGCTCGCCGCCATCCTTCTGCTTCTGCTGCTCGCGACCTCAAACACTGCATCACTGCGCTATCTGAAAGGAAAACGCTGGAAACTCCTGCAACGCCTGACTTATCTGCTCATACCGCTTATCCTGATCCACACCTTTGGTTATCAGTATTTGAATCTGCGCGGACCCCTCTTCGTCTGGAGCGTCATCGCGCTGAGCCTCCTCGTACTTATTTGCCAGAGCCTGGGGATAGCTTTGACGCTGACACGTCAAAAGCGCCACTAAACCCGATTCAGGTCTCAATACATCAGCATAGCGGGACTGCGCAAGCAGATCAGACGAGCGCTGTTAAACCCTGGCCTGGCTGGCTATTCCTGTAGTTCCCGAATCGAACGTTCGATGCCGGGGATATCGGCGTATTCCTCGTCAAGCAGTTTGTAGCCGCGTTCGATGTAGAGTTCGGCCAGGCGAGCGCCGCGGGGTTGAGGACTGGTAGCGGCGGCGATGAGTTCATTGATACGGTATTTTTCGGCCATCTGGCGCCCGATGCGCTGCATACGCTGTTTGGTCTCTTGCAGGAGGTGGGTATCTTTGCCATCCAGAGCGTAGCGCGCGACCCCGATGAGCTTGCTTAACTCGGCCAGGCGCTGGCGCTCGGTCATGGTCTGGATCAAGAGTTCTTCTGCATCCATGTCGTCTAACGGCACCGGTTCGTCTTCGATAGAGGACAGGACGGCCGGCTCCTGCTTGAAGCGGCTGGCGTGATTCATATAGAGCTGCCCGTACTCCTGGCAGCCCTGCGCAACCATCTGCATGCGACCAGCCTCGTCGCGCGGGCTGATCGTGCCAATATCGCACAGATCGTCGTCGCGCTCCTCCGCCAGCATTTCCAGGTGCTCCAGAGAATTGCCTTCCTCCAGCATCGGGGGAATCGGCATTACCGGCACGTTGGTCGCATCCTGAAGTTCCTCTAGTGAGAGCTGCGCGGCCAGGAAGGAGGGAAGGTACTTTGCCAGCGAAAGAGGCATAGGAGGCACAACGCAGTAAGTGCAGAGGACCGTGCGCGAATCAACGCTGCTGCGCGCGACAAAAATGGCATGCCCTTTGGGCGCTTGCGAATCGCCTCGTAAAAATCGAATCGTCATCTTTCTCAGTTGGCGGTGCCTGAAGTGCGTCTGCCTATTCAGGAGAAAGCGCCGCCACTCCTTTCCACTCGCTTTAGTAGCTCAAGCCTGAAATTGCCTGTCTCTATATAATATCTCTAGACGCCAACCGTTTTCAATAAATCTCTTCCAGTCAATCAGAAGTGTGCCTCATTAAACTACGCCTTTTCGTACCTGCCTCAGACGTCTGAGGAGCGCCTGATTCTCTGCGAGTTGTGAATCGATCAAATCCTCTCCCTGGAGAGGAATCGAGGCTTCAAATGTCTCTAAGGAGCCCCTTACTTTATCTGCTCCTGCCACCTGGACAAAGCTCTGGAGGCTGGCGCGAGCCTCACGCTCCCGATCCAGGCGCGTCAGGACGATAGCGTGCTGTGCATAAAGATCGGCGTACTGGTGCAGGAAGAGTTGCCACTGCTCAGGCTTCTTCAGGGTCTTCATGACCCGTTCAACGAGCGCAATAGCCTGAGCGAGTTCCTCCAGGGCTTGCTGAAAGTCTCCTCCGACCAGGAAAACGCCCGCACGTGCGTAGAGCGCGTCGGCTTCGCCCAACGGTTGCGGCTGCTGGCGATAAAGCGCGAGGGCTCGCTCAAAATGATTGAAGGCTTCATCGAATTGCTCTTTGCCCCGCTGCGCCAGGCCCAGAGCCAGTTCGGCATCTGCGCGTCCCAGCTGATCATCGGCCTGGTTGAAACGCAGGAGAGCGCCCTCGCAGTCCTCAACAGCCTCGTCCCAGACCTCCTGCCCAATCAACGTCTGGGCTACACCGAGTATAGCTCTGCCATCCCCACCGGTGCTCTCTAACTGCCGGAACTGGCGGCCTGCCTCAATAAAGGTCGCGTTCGCCACCTCCAGTTCGCCACGCGCCAATCGTGTGTTGGCCAGTTCAAGCAGCGCCTGGGCAGCCAGCAGTGGCATCTGGAGAGCCTCGGCCTGGTTATGGGCCTCACTCAATTGCGTCGCGGCCCGCTCAAAATCTCCTCTGGTCTGGAGCAGCAGACTTTCGGTAAGCAGCATACAGGGCGTGAGATCTCTGGCAAGCCGCTCAGAGACGATGAGCTTACGCGCATTCTCTAGAGAATCTTCCGCCGCGCCCAGGTCGCCCCCAAGCATGGCGACGCGTGCCAGGCGCAGATCGAGCACGGCCCGTTCGACCTGCGGGATCGGACCACTCTGGCGCATGATACGCTCCAGCGCCTCCTCATATTGACCTTTCGCCTGGGCCAGTTGTCCGCGCTGGCAATAGAGATCGCCAGTTCCCACAAGAGCCGCGCGCACCACCTGCTCGCTATTCAGTTCCTGGGCCATAAGCCGGGCCCGGTGGAAGGAATCCAGCGCACGCGCGAGGAAACCGCGCTGGAGCTGAATTTCGCCAAGTTCAGCGGCGGCTTCGGCCTGCCCAACACGATAGGCAACAGCTTGATAGGTACGCAGGGCGCGATCCATCAACGAATTGGCATAGGTAAGCTGGCCACGTCGCGAGTGAATCCTGGCAAGCAGGCGATTGGCATTGGCTGTCCCCAGTGCGCTGTGCTGGTCGGTATACATTTGCAGGGCTTGCTGCGCGCTGGCCAGGGCCTGGTCGGCGCGATTGGAAAAATAAGCTACCTCGGCCAGTCCCAGATTGCAGTCAGCTATCCCCAGTTCGTATTCGATGTTGCGCGCGAGCGTAATGGCCTCGGCGAAGGTATCGCCAGCTTGATCCAGCAGGCGTTGCTCCAGCGCGATTCTGGCCAGTCCTGCCAGTGCATCAACCTCGCCAAAGGTATCATGCTGTTGCCTGTATACCTCCAGGCAGCGTGTATAGGCTGAGTTGGCTTCGACATAGCGCCCAAACAGGCGCAGAATATCTGCCGCACTGCGTCGCGCATCGGCCTCGTTGATTATATCCCCCGCGCTAATATACTCTTCAATCGCCCGTTGATAATACTCAAGAGCCTGCTCGACGCGCCCGCGCTGCAGGAAGATGTGCCCCATCGCCATTGCCACGTTGCCTCGCCCCTGCGCGTTGCCCAGCGAAAGATAGAGCGCCTGCGCATCCTCATATGCCTGCTGGGCAAGATCCAGATGCGCCTGCTGACGCTCAATGTGTCCAAGCGAAAGAATCGCCCCGGCTTCGTTCAGAGGGTGCTTCGCCTGCCGGTAATGGTTGCGAGCCTTCTGATAACTGATTGTGGCCTGCTCAAGCTGGTTGAGCTGCCGCTGGACATCCGCGATCATCATGCGACTATCGCCTGCCCGCTTGAAATCTCCCGCAAGCCGGAAACGAATCTCTGCATCACCAAACGCCTCCGCAGCCACATCTAGCTTTCCATCGTTAAAGGCTTCTATCCCCTTATCGAAACGCCTTTCGGCAGCTTTGCTATCCTGTTCGTGCGTTGCCATAAGATCTTATCCTTCCACCATTGAGTCTCTCGTCAGACTCTCCCGTTTCCTCTCCGATTCTGTGCAAGAGTCCATACTCATGCTGTCTGTCTGTGTAGTAAGTAAGCAATCTCTGTTTGTCAGATCGGAAGAAGGACACCTCGCTCTGTCTTGAGGACAGCGTTGGAGTTGATTGTCTCTCTTCTGTTATTCTAGTGTGTGCGTTGCAGAAAGTCAAAAAGCGACCTTGACAGCTCTGCTTTGATAGAGTACTCTCTAGACGGCAATCGATCACGCGGCATGCTCTACTCATTCTACGGTAACTTTTCTTTTAAGGAGTCTCTTTATCATGTACGAAGACACCCTTGCCCACGTTGATCTTTTCTCCGGCCTCGACAAAAAAGATTTGCGCAACCTTGCCAACAGTTGCAGGGAGCGCAAGTTCCCGGCCGGCTCTGTGCTTATGCAGCAGGGCGATACAGGCGCCGGGCTATTTGTAATCACCGCCGGCCATGTGAAGATCACTCAAGAAGTTCATCCTGATCGTGCAGAAGAGGACCTGGGCACAGCTGGCCCCGGCGATGTGCTGGGCGAGATGGCTCTTCTAGACGATCTGCCTCGCTCGGCCACTGTGACCGCGACCGACGAAGTGACAGCCTTGCTTCTGCCCATCTGGGACTTCCGTACAACGCTACGCAATAATCCAGACATCGCCGTGAAACTGTTGGCTACGCTCAGCCACCGCCTGCGCAAAGCTGAAAGCCGTAATCGTGACTGATGCGTTCCGCAGGAATACAGCCCCTGCTCTATTCCTGCGGGTTGTCTCCTTGCTTACGGGATAGCAGATTTTGCAGCTCCTCTAGCATGGTTTCCAGGTCATTGAACGAGCGATAAACGCTGGCGAAACGGATATAGGCGATTTTGTCCATGCGGCGCAGGCGTTCCATCACAAGCTCACCTATTGCGCTGCTTGGCAATTCTTGTTTGCCCTGGCGGTACAATTCCTGTTCGATTTCTTCTACCGCGTTCTCCATCTCGGCCACCGAAAGCGGGCGCTTCTCACACGCCTTGCTGATGCCAATAAACAACTTTTGCCGGTCGAATGGTTCGCGTCTCTGGTCGCGCTTGACGATCATTAACTGGAATTTTTCTACCCGTTCATAGGTGCTGAAACGCCCCTTGCACTGCTCACATTCGCGCCTGCGGTGGATGGCGTCACCTATGTCACGCGAGTCCTTGACACGCGATTCCGTATACCCACAAAATGGACATTTCATGCAGGCAGCCCCCTTGCTCTTTGCTGCATTCTGAGAGGCAATAAGTCTCATTTTACCATCGCTGTCAAAGCATGCGCAGCAGGAGCAGAGAAAAATGCGGTAGAGAAATGTCTACCGCATTCAGGAAATATGCATGTGCAAGAAAAAGGCTCTCCATTGAAATGAGGCGCTACGAAGACGCCGCAGCGACGGGACTGCTCGTTGTAGCCGAGCCGGTCCTGGTCTTGCCAACATAGCCTGACTTCAGACGCGATCCCTCACGCCAGTAGGCATACCAGTAGGGGCCATGACCCTGCCCACTTCGGCATGTGCTACATGATGCCTTGCCACACTTGCGAAATTGCAACTGATAGGTGATGTGTTGATCGCTAGGAATTCGTGCCATGTACCGCTACCCTCCCACAAAATAAAGAACTCAGACGACGATCATGCATACATATGACATCATACCATAAATGTATGAACATTTCCTGAATTTGTATCTCTAAAAAATCATACAACATTCATCCATTTAGGATGATCGTTCTCCAGCAAAGATTATCTATCTAACATGTTTGTCATGCTGAGGCTTTTCTGTTAAGCTCTGCCTCATCTTATGTACAGATGTGCTATACTTAACCATAAAATATTCTTCTTTATCGTTTGAGCGCGACCAGTCTCCATTTTATGCGCGTACACGCGTTCGCAGCGCTCGCCGAATATGCAGAAATGCAGCTTACTGGTTTCTGCAATACGTGCTCTCTTCTTCGCATGGGGAGGATATGCGAATTTCTAGCGGGGGAAGGTGAAGACGAAATTTGATGAAAAATGAGTTGTCCAGCGAAAAAAAATGGCTTCTGATAAGTGTATCCTGCGTGGCAGGTCTGTTGATTCTGTTCGCCACGCATCTCCTGTTCCCAGGAGCAGGCGGCAGCAGTTCGCTCTCCACTGGCAGCTCTCTTGATCCGAACATCGTAGCTCAAAACAGCCAGGATATCTCTTCAACCAGTCCCGGCCTTTTCAACGGCCGCATTCCTTCTCTCAGCTGGATTGTGGGACGAGACTGCCGTAACGGCGTTCAGGCGTATCTTGAGAGCGCCAGCACCAACCCTGACGCCGCCCTGGTCGGAACCGGCTGGCTTGATCCAACCACCGGAAAATTGATCAACGGCCAGAGCAATAATTGTGTGCCCGGCAGCCTGAGCATGGATTCGGTAGTCCGGCTTGTTCACCAGCACGGTGGGAAGGCTTACCTGACGATTACGATGGAAACCGACGGCTCGGCGACCTCCTGGACTACGGCCCAGCAGACAGCGTATATCGTCAAGGCAACCCGAACTCCAGGCTATATCGATCCTATTCTCAATGAAGTCCAGCGCGCGGGATACGACGGAGTTATTATGGACCTGGAGGGAACCGATAATTTTTACCCCAACATTCAGCAGATTTTCGCGACGTATAACCAGCAGGTCTGGCGGGCTGTCCGCTCTCTGCACAAGCTCTATGGGATCGCTCTGATCCATAAGGTGAGCGACGATGACGCTTACCATTCCCTGAATGGCTTTGAGAACTGGAGCCTGCTGGGAAAAAGTGCCGATTTCCTGGTGGTGATGGCCGTGGATCAATCCTACTGGACCCCCGGTCCCTGCGTCAGTGTAGCCTGGTTACAGCAGCTTCTCGCTTACGC
Source organism: Ktedonobacteraceae bacterium (assembly GCA_035294465.1). GTDB lineage: Bacteria > Chloroflexota > Ktedonobacteria > Ktedonobacterales > Ktedonobacteraceae > Paraktedonobacter. The sequence goes on from DATGKW010000054.1 coordinate 95,134, forward strand.
TCAGCAAACGATGCCACAGATGCTGCCACACATTATCTGGGAACTGCCACTTTACGGCGATAGCTGGCATCTGTCTAACGGCCAGTGGATTTTCGATGGCATTATTGATTACCAAAGCGCAATGAACCTCATCGACCAGACGAATCTGGCACAGATCAACTCAGTGCAGAGCAGCCTCCAGGACCCTTACCAGCCACACCTGATCTATACAGATAGCTCCGGGATTACTCACTCGCTCTGGTTTATGACCGCTCAATCTCTGCAAAACATCATGCGCGACTTCCAGCAGACGCTGCGCAAGCAGCCTGGAATGGCTCAAAGTAAGCTTCAGTTCGCCGTCTGGTGGCTGACGACAGAGGAACCGACAAACTTCTGGCCGAAAGCCGACGCCTTATATCAGGGGCTATGACTCATCTGTTATAATAGGAGCCACGATAGCGACTCATCCTGTCTCCGGCTTTTGATCGCTATTCGTGTAAAAGATACCTGAATGTCATTCCTGGTCAGGGAAAGCTAACCTCTGCCTATTTGTCACGTGTTGGATTTGGATCGGAAAGAGAAGGCAAGCTATGCAAATCACTATCAAGAGTAAGCAAACAGAAGTTTCCCCGCGACTTCGCACGCACATCGAGCAGAAACTCCGGCGCCTCTCGCGCCTGGTTGGTGAAGAAGCCATCTTTGAGGTAACCGTGGCGGAAGAGAAAACACGCAGTGCGAAAGACCATTATAGTGTTCGCCTGACATGCGCGAACATTCGCTATAGTAGCTCCATTTATGCTAACGCTTCGGGCATGAACGTCAAGACTGCACTTGACCTGGTTCTAGACAAAGTGACCTCGCAACTGGAGCGCCAGAAAAGTCGTCATGCAAGCGCCCATCGTTTGCCCATTTCGCCGGTGAAGGTGCTCGCGCTCTCCCGCTCCGGCAGCGTTTCGAATATAGAGGAAGAAACGCCCGGCGAAACTGCTGCTTTGAGCTCGGCCGACAATGAAGAGATCTGGTCGCAGATTATGGAAATTCGTCGGGTCGCGACAAAGCCAATGAGCGATCAGGAGGTCATCGAGCAGATGGCGCGGGAGAATCTTTCCTTTTACCCATTTATTAACCAGGAAACCAATAGCGTGAATGTTATGTATCGCTTGGCCGATGGCGAGGGTTACGGCCTGCTCGTGCCCGCTATGGAGCAGGTGTAAGCATCCATTCTCTACTCCGAAACAGGCAAGCGAGGAGGGATGAGCGAACCGTTCGGTTCGCTCATCCCTCCTCGCTTGAAACACTACGCTGGCAAGCTGATCTCAAAGCGCCAGGGCAGCAGTGGGGGATCGGCGAATTGCCCCAGAGGATCGGCCACGCGCACAACCATGGCGCGAACATCGCCGCCAGGCAAAGGACTGAAGCGCGCGCTGCCCTCATAGACGGCCATCGCCGGGTCGTTGGCCAGATCCGGGCGAGCCAGCAACCTGCCTCCCCGATCTCCCGGCCACTCCATTCCGGTATTATCTTGAATAATAAAGATCAGGCGTGGCACGAAAGCAAAGCCGCCAGGCAAAGGCGGACGTATCCAGAGATAATGTAGCTCGAAATGCTGTGAGAAGAGCTGTAACTGGTGCAGCATGAGGGTCATATCCTGCTGCTTCTGCTCCAGTTGAATGACAATAGTACGCGCAGGATCGCGGGAAGGTGCTGCCTCGCTTACCCTGGGCAGTTCTTGTGGGGCCGCGATGACTACGGGTGGCCGCGAGGCAAGCTCCAAAGCTTTGGCTGAAAAAGGCATTGGATCATCCAAAATTTCTTGACAGAGGTGCAGGCAATCCTCACAGATATACGCAGCTCCGGGACCAGCGATCATGCGCTGGACCTCAGGTGGGCGGCGTCCGCAGAATGAACAGCGTGCCAGTGATCGGTCAAAACTCATGGAAACCCCTCGTGGTCTAGAAGGCCTGATGCCCTTCTCTCTGCCGTACACGTTTTCTTTCCTGACATACAGGATGAACACCTGCATGCCTGCCCGGTTGCATTCACGCTTGCCGGGCCCGTAGTACAGCGGCGGCCGCACTATGGAGTCCCAGACGCTCCAGGATAGCGCTATGCGCCTCCCATTCTAATGAGTCATCCAGGGACGCTAGTTTCACTAAAGGATCAATGGTTACTCCTGGCATTTCTACATCCCCCGTCACGACCATTCCTTCCCATTCCCCCGACGAAGATAGCGAATTGCCATTTTGCGCCTCTTCGTATGGTTTTGTTCCATTCAGTATTTCCCACCTTTCGCGCCGATTCAGGCCGTAACTCCGTTTGAGAGCCAGCTCGATCAGATGATCGGCGAAATGGGGGTTCTTGGGCAGCAGTGAGCCATGCAGATAGGTACCAAAGGCATTACGATAGATGGCACCCTCGGTGCCATCCTGAGCATTGTTCCCATAGCCTTTGAGCACTTTGCCCAGCGGTTTAGCCGTACCCAGATAGGTCTGCCCACCGTGATTTTCAAAGCCTACCAGCGTCTGCCCGTTCCAGCTCAGAGCGATATCGCCTATACAACGCGGCGCGCGCGCTCCCCGGTGGATAGTCCAGGCGTCAAAGACACCCAACCCCTTCAGATCGGGACCATTGGCGGGGCGATAGTAATGCGCCAGTAATTGATAGCCTCCGCATACCGCCAGGACGGGCATATCGTCTTCGATAGCTGCCCACATACCAATGCTTTTCATCTCGTAAAGATCTTGCGCGACCGGCGCCTGGTCTCTATCCTGCCCGCCGCCGATAAACAGCATATCGTAAGCATCCGGATCAAGAGCATCGCCTATACCAAGCTCGACCACGCGCAAGCCAATACCTCGCCAGAGACAACGTTGCTGCAAGGTGAGGATGTTGCCACGATCACCATAGAGATTCATCTGGTCGGGATACAGGTGCCCAAGCGTCAGGGTAATCTGCGGGATTACTCGTTCGGACATCACGGGCACTTTTTTCTGTTCGCTCATGGACCAGCTTCCTTCCAGTAATGCGGGGTCAATCCACGTCGCTCCAGCTCGCGGTGAATCTCCAATAAACCGGTATACGTTGGAACAATAAACAAGGTTTCGCCTTCTGGAGTCCGGCCAAGCGCCTTATCCAGAGCCTGGGCTATGCCATAAGTACCGTCCAAAGCTCCCACCGGAAGAGCCGCCTGGAACGCTTCTGTCAGACCATGCTCTTCCGAGGAAGCCGCCTCCGCACGCCGCGCCTTGCCGTTTCTCTGCCGCCCTCGCCCTGCACGCTGCTTTTTCGTCGAAACACGCACTTCTTTACGCGCGGCTCGCAAAGGAGCCGGCGGTGCGATTAGCATATCTCGCGGGTCCACGCCAGCGTATTTCAGCCGCAAGGCCAGATCGCGCGCGCGCGTTCCCGCGACGGTGAGCGTGGCAAAACCCGGCAAGGCTCGCTCAAAATCCACATCCCAGATCCAGGAGATATCCTTCCCGTCAGCGATGTTATCATTTAAAACGAAAAAGACATGCCTCTTGTTTCCATCCGCAAAGAGTGTGCGCAAAACCTCGTTGAAACCGGTAGGATTCTTTGCCAGCAGCATACGCACGATACGCCCCTTTATTTGAACCCGCTCACCGCGCCCAAAAGCCGGCTTGAATTGTTCAATGCCGGAGGTTATGGGATCCCAGGCAATCCCTAGCGCCTGGGCTGTGGCAATAGCAGCCAGTGCATTATAGACATTATACAAACCCGGTAGAGGCACAACTATCTCGCCCTGCTGTTCGAGCAACTCGACCTGGATGCGCAGCCGATCAAAGCTATCGCCCTTCACCTTGCCGGCAACTACATCGACTGGCGGCCTGCCCTGCCCGCAACCTGGACAGGTATAGTGCCCAAGATGGCTGTAGAAACGCAGCGTATAGCTATATTCGCTCCCACAATGGGGGCAGACTCGCGTATCCATCACTTGATGGCGCTCGTTTGCACCCTCCTGGCGGGCCAGATCCAGCTCGTGGTCTCCGATGCCAAAATACACTACGCGCCCCGAGAAGTATCGACCCAGATCAGCAATCGTTGGGTCATCGGCGTTCAGTACGAGAATCGTTTCTTGAGGAAGAGCGCTCACTGCCAGCCGCCAGCGCTCCAGGACGCTATCAACTTCTCCATATCGGTCAAGCTGATCACGGAAGAGGTTGGTGAAGACGGCCACACGTGTCGGGATCGCCTGCACCGCTTGCGGCATGACAGCCTCGTCTACCTCAAAAATCGAGATGGCCTGTCCTGCCCGGCGCAAGCGACCGTTTGGCCGCGTGCGAATGACCAATGCACCGGCAATCCCTCGCATGAGATTCGAACCTTCCCGGTTACGCCAGACACGCAGCCCTGCGTCGCTGAGGATGGCAGCGATAAAGCCGCTGGTGGTTGTTTTGCCGTTGGTACCTGTGACCAGAATACATCCTTGCTGGAGCTGGGTTGAGAGGTGTTGGACGATATCGGGATAGAGACGCTGAGCGATAACCCCGGCGATACTGGTCCCTCCACCCAGGTGAAGACGGCGGCTCAGAGCGCCCGCCGCACGCCCGCCAATCACTGCCAACCCGGCCCGTAACGTCTCTCTCGAACGCCTCCTGGACCGCTGCCGTGAAACCTTCTCCGCTCGCTTCCTCACGCTAACGTGTTCGGGAAATGGCAACGGACGCGACTCAGAGTAGGAAACCGTCGCCTGTGTCTCGTCGCCAGGACTATGCGCTGCTTGCGCCCCTTCAGGCTCACTCGTCTCGATTGCTGGCGCTGCTGTATGTTTGTTCACGCGTGTTTTTCTACGCGTGGCTCTCTGTTCTGGACGAGATAGCTGGTCCTCTTGCATGCTGTTTCCTCCCTACCAGCGTCTGTCAAACGCTAGCAACCGCCGGGAACGGTTGATCATACCCTCCCCCTTTTTCTCTGACTCCTCCGCGAACAGCCCCTTTCCGCGCATCCGCATCGATGTTCCCGTGCGGCTACACTCAACGGCCCTTCAAAAAGACAAAGCCGGGTCTCTTCTTGCAGCATAGCATGCAGGCACAAGCGAGGTCAAGATTACCAGAAAAGAAGAGGCAAGAGATTTCGGGAATAAAATGCATCCCTCTACCACTTGTCAAGATATGCTATTCTATTGCGAGAGGTGAAGCGTGCTTGTCTTTCCGGCGAGGCCGGGGAGGATCAGTGATATGCCCACCGGGGCCTCGCTCATGAAAAATCAGGTATAGGTGTATGGCAAAAAAGCTGGTTATTGTAGAGTCGCCTGCAAAGGCCAAGACCATTGAGAAATTTCTAGGGCGCGACTTTGAGGTTCGCGCTTCTATGGGACATATTATCGATTTGCCCAAAAAGGGCCTGGGAGTGAATACTCGCAAGAATTTTGCGCCGCAGTACGAGATTATTGAGAAGAAAGATAAACTGATCGATGATCTAAAAGCGGCCTCCCGCCGTGCCGACGAGGTGTATCTGGCGCCCGACCCCGACCGTGAGGGCGAATTCATCGCCTGGTCTCTCAAGGAGACGCTCGGCCTGAAAAACCCTCGTCGCGCCGTCTTTAATGAGATCACAAAAAGCGCAGTCCAGCAGGCAATTAGCAAGCCCCGCGAGATCAACGAAGATCTTTTTAACGCGCAGCAGGCACGCCGCGTGCTCGACCGCCTGGTTGGTTATAAGATCAGCCCGCTTCTCTGGCGGCGTATTCAATCCGGCACGAGCGCCGGGCGCGTCCAATCGGTCGCCCTGCGCCTGATCTGTGACCGCGAAGCCGAGATTCGCGCCTTTATTCCCGAAGAATACTGGAGCATCAGCGCCTTGCTCAGCCAGCACGGCTCCCAGGAACGCTTCGAAGCAATGCTGATCTCGCGTGTCAAAGATATTGCCCTGGTGAACAGCGACGAAAGTACCATTGCATCTGAAGAAGGGGAGGATACCTCAGCGAGTGTAAAGGCAGGCGCGCAAAATGGCACTGTCAGTAATGCCGGGAGTGGAAACGGCGCGCAAAAAGCGCAAAATGGCAAAGGCCGCATCAAAATCTCTTCGCAAGCAGAGGCAGAAGCGATCCTGGCCGATTTGAAGGACGCAACTTATACAGTACTCAAGGTTGAGGAGAAGGAGCAGCGCCGCCAACCCTATCCGCCCTACACCACCAGCACGCTCCAGCAAGATGCTTCGGCTCGCCTCTACTTCAAGCCAAAGAAGACCATGAGCATCGCGCAGCAGCTCTACGAGGGTCTGGAGCTGGGCGAGCGCGGCCACCAGGGCTTGATCACGTATATGCGTACCGACTCGACCCGCATCTCAGACGAGGCCCAGGCCCATGTCAAAGCCTACATCGGGGCAGAGTTTGGCGCGGGCTACGTTGGCGCGGGGCGCACGGGCAAAGCCAGAGCCACCACGCAGGATGCCCACGAGGCCATTCGTCCAACTGATGTCACCCTGACGCCGCAGGCGGTCAAATCGCACCTCTCCGCCGATCAGTTCAAGCTCTATAACCTGATCTGGCGGCGCTTTGTCGCCAGTTTTATGGCTCCCGCCGTCTTTGATACCGTGCGCGTGGATATCGTGGCAGCTCAATATGTCTTTCGCGCGAGCGGTTCGCATCTCAAGTTCCCCGGCTTCTATGCTGTCTGGCCACGCGAAGAGGACGAGCGCAACCTGCCACGCTTGCGAGCCGATGAGGTACTGGATCTGCACGAACTCAAACCAGAACAGCACTTTACCCAGCCGCCCCCGCGCTATACCGAGGCCAGCCTGATTAAAGAACTGGAAGAACAGGGCATCGGTCGCCCTAGCACGTATGTACCCATTATCAGTACGATCCAGGATCGAGGCTATGTAGATCAGGAGCAGCGGCGCTTTGTGGCAACCTGGCTGGGCGAGACGGTCAATGAAGTGATGAACAAGCACTTCCCGGAGATCGTTGATACCGGTTTTACCGCCGAAATGGAACGCAAACTCGATGAAGTCGAGGAGGGCCGCCAATCCTGGACCGAGTTTTTGAGCGGCTTCTATGACAACTTCAAGCTTGTGATGAAGAAGGCCGAGGCCGAGATGGATCGGGTGCAAAAGCCGGTTGAAGAGCTTGACGAGACGTGCCCAGAGTGCGGGCGTCCTCTGGTGATTCGCACAGGCCGGTTTGGGCGGTTCATCTCCTGCTCTGGCTTCCCTGAATGTAGCTATCGTCGCTCGGTAGTAAACAAGACCGGAGCGCTCTGCCCCATTTGCGGCGGCGACCTGGTTGAGCGCAAGACACGCCAGAAGAAACGCATCTTCTACGGATGCAATAACTATCCAACTTGCAATTTCGCCATCTGGGAAAAGCCCGTGCCTGATCTTTGCCCCAGGTGTAACGGCCTGATGGTTGTGTCGAAGCCCGGCCAGGACCCCGTCTGCTATCAAGAAGTGATTGTGCCGCAACGCGGTAGCGAGGAGCAGCCCCATCAAAATGGCACCACAGCTACACGCCGGACCTCTACGCGTAGCAGGAAAGCCGCGACAGAAGCGACTAGCAACCTCAATGGCACAAAGAGAGCGACGAAAGAGCCTGCGACGAGAAAAGCTCCCTCTGCACGCACGACGGCAACGGCATCAGGCGCAAAAAAGAAGGCAACCACAGCAAAGAGAACTGCGGCAAGCGCGGCAAAGAAGCCGGCTACTCGCTCACTGGCGGGCGAGGCTTAAATATGTGTTTATTATAACATCACAAGATACCTCGCCCATGTGATTAGAGAGCGTCCTGCCTGTGTTATAATCAGGAGTGTTCACTGTGTTTCACGAAAAAGTTCTAATCGCTCTTCTGATCCGAGTGAGCTTATAAAGAACGCTGCTCTGCGTGTCTTCGTCCGATTTTGCAAAACAGCTTGACGCTGTTGCTCTCGCAGAAGTCAGACAGGAAAGAGATGTTTGCTCGCGCGGTAGTAAGGATCTTGGAGGATTTCATGGCGCACACAGTCACGCTCATTTCCGGCGATGGGACAGGCCCGGAGATTACAGAAGCGACTCGGCGCGTGCTCGAAGCTACAGGTGTGGAGTTTATCTGGGATGTGCAGCCAGCAGGCGCGGAGACACTGGAAAAGTGCGGAACCATTCTGCCTGATAAGGTAATTGAATCGATTAAGCGTACCGGCGTCGCTCTAAAAGGCCCGATCACCACGCCTGTAGGGAAAGGTGTGCGCAGCGCGAATGTGGCCCTACGAAAAAAGCTTGACCTCTACGCCAATGTTCGCCTCGCGAAAACGTACCAGGGTTTGCGCTCCCGCTACGAACACATCGATATGGTCATTGTGCGCGAAAATACCGAAGATCTCTATGCAGGTGTGGAATTTCAGCGCGGCACTCCTGAACAGGGAGAAATACTTGAGGCAATTGCCCGCACAACAGGGGTACGTCTGGATCAGGACTCGGCTATCAGCATCAAGTACATTTCGGTGGCAGCCAGCAGGCGCATCGTGAAATTCGCTTTTGACTACGCACGGTCCAACGGACGCCATAAGGTAACTGCGGTTCATAAAGCTAATATTATGAAATGCTCTGATGGACTCTTCCTTGCCACTGCGCACGAAGTAGCGAAAGAGTATGCCGATATCCAATTTGAAGATCGCATCGTTGATAACATGTGTATGCAGCTGGTGCAAAAACCCGAACTTTACGATGTGCTGGTGCTGCCCAATCTGTATGGGGACATCATTTCCGACCTCTCAGCGGGCCTAATTGGGGGATTGGGAGTGGCTCCAGGCGCGAATATCGGTAACGAGCACGCTATTTTTGAACCCGTTCACGGCAGCGCTCCCAAATATGCCGGCCTCAACAAAGTAAACCCCATGGCCATGATGTTCTCAGGCGTCATGATGCTGCGTCACCTGGGCGAGCGCGAAGCTGCCAATCGTCTCGAACGAGCGCTCGCCAAAGTCATCGCCGAGGGCAAGTCTGTCACCTACGACCTGAAGCCTCGCCCCGATGATCCGAGCGCCGTTGGCACTTCTCAGGTTGCCGACGCCGTTATTGAAAAAATGCAGCAGATGTCATAGAAGTGGTTCAAGATGTTCCCGGCAAACGCCCACGCTTTTCCACTTGCACTGCTTTTCCCTGCTCCCTTGCCCGGCTGGACACTCCTGTTTATAGGGGGAATCGGTGCGTTTCTTCTGACCTATGGGCTGACGTTTGGTGTGAAAGCATTCTGCCAGAAAATGCGCTGGTTAGACTGGCCATCAGAACGGCGCGTACATACGATTCCAGTGCCGCGCCTGGGCGGTATCGCCATCTACCTTGCGTTCGCCATCATTTCCTTGCTCTTCTATATTCCTGGCTCGCGAAGCGAGATTGCTATCTACTGGCTGTTGCTGGTTGCCGGGCTCTTGATCGTTGCAGCGCATGCCTACGATGACATTAAGGGGCTTGGTCCCTGGATTAAATTACTCGCCCAAACCCTGGCTGTCCTGCTGATCCTGGGGCCCTGGAATGGACAATTTCATGGCATTCTGCTCTTCACTGTGAATAATCCGTTCGGCAGCCATCACGCCAGCCCTACGCTTCCCTGGTACCAGCAACCAACGATCAAGTTGCTGATCGATAGCCAGGTCATCAGTTGGGCAGCGCTCCCGGCAATCTTATTGACCTGGTTCTGGACTGTTGGCATGATGAACACGGTGAACTGGATCGATGGAATGGATGGGTTGGCTACAGGCGTAGTAGGCATCACCGCGCTCTTTATCACCATTATCAGCCTGATACTCGGCCAGCAGAGCATTGCTATCCTTTCAGCTATCTTCACCGGAGCAGTCCTGGGCTTTTTGCCGCATAACTGGCATCCGGCGCGAGTTTTCATGGGAGATTGTGGCGCCATGTTCCTAGGACTGACGCTGGCCGTACTTTCGATCATGGGTGGCGCGAAGCTGGCTCTGGCCCTGATGGTGCTGGGTGTGCCCATTCTGGATGTAGCGCTGGTGATTATCAACCGCATGCGCCGCCATCAATCGCCGTTTCACTACGATAAAACGCACCTGCACCATCGCCTGATGGCTACAGGCTTTAGCGTGCGACAGATCTGCTACCTGCTCTACGGGCTGGCCCTGGCATTCGGATTGCTCGCAGTCACCGTCTCCGGCCTGCAAACAGGCGTCTCTGCTCACCTCTCCAAGTTGATCGGTATCGCCCTGATAGCGCTCGTCATGGCCGCAATCATTATCTGGGCCGACCGCCGCCAGAGAGAACGCGGGGCGCAGATCGATCTGGATGGCCCCGAAGGTACGCCAGAGGATAAGGAACCAGCCGACCAATCTCCCGCGCTGAGAAAAGAGGATTTGCCACATCCTCCCGGAGTAACGGGCTGACACTATGGACAAGAAGTGCGTTCCGCTCACATCGGAGGGAAAATAAAGCCTGAACTTCTCGATCAAAGTGGCCATACTTCCTCTCGTCTATTCGTAGAAGCATGCCTGATTCATAATGTCGAGATATGATTGTAAATCGGACGGATTTCCTCCATATGAAAGCAGGCAATAATTGGTAACATATGCGCCATACCCCCGATTTGCCAGGTCTCTTCCATCTATTTGTGCCTCATCAATACTGGCAAAAGTTGCGAGGTCCATCGTTATTCCCGTTTGCGTATCAGTCCAATAGCCTGCGCCTCCCTCTGGATAATAGGTACAGCATGACCAGCTCGTATCAATGCTAAAAACGGAGGGAGCAAGACCTGCCTGATAAAAGTCTCCAATAATCTGCGAAGCGGGATAAGGAGCTTTTCCACCTGTCATTATGGGAGCACTGGCTGTGGATATCGGTGTTGGCGCAGCTGTAGGGGTCGGTATTGTTGTAGGAATGACAGTGACTGTAGGCACCACTGTGCTTACAGTCGTGGGCGTAGAGAAAAGGCTTGTAGCATGGGATTGTTGCCAGGGTAAACCGGCTATCCCGAAAAAGATAATCAATCCTACCAGCAATAAGCCAACTATACTAATGATCCACGCTAGCAAAATGCTTTTCGTCTTCCTGCGTACTTTTGGAGGGGGAGGCGTCAATGAATAAGGAGTATCGGGCGCATAGGGATTAAAATAATATGGCTCAGTGCTTTCTCCTGGATTGAAATTATAAGCCGGTTCTGTCGATTCTATAGGCTGCCTGGTAGGGTAAATAGTAGGATCGTTATTCATGGCTTTAACCCTCTATTTAATAGTAAGAAATGCAATTATATTATACTTTATCGATTAAAAGTTGTCATGTTAAATAAGTCAAGCAGCGCTGGGAATCCGGACAACGCCATCGCGAATATATGGAACATCTGAGAGCGCTTGACCCGGAGCTCCCTATTCCTTCAGACTACCTACAGCTTCTGCCACTTGATGGCCATGTGATTGAAGTTGATACCACAGATTTTGCAGCGATTGATTACCCGTGCCTTCTTACCCGGATCCAACTGGTTCTCGGCGAGTGACACGACTCGCCGCAAACTCAGCCTCTTCGACGAACATGCGGCGCAAGAACTGGCCTGTAAACGAGCGCGGCTCCTCGGCTACCTCTTCGGGGGTGCCCTGGGCAATTACTTCACCACCGGCATCGCCCCCTTCAGGTCCGAGGTCGATGATCCAGTCAGCGCTCTTGATAACTTCCAGGTTGTGCTCGATCACGACAATGCTGTTGCCGGCATCGACCAGGCGCTGCAGAACTTGCAGCAGGCGATCTACGTCCGCGAAATGCAGGCCTGTGGTTGGTTCATCCAGAATATACATGGTGCGGCCGGTCGCGCGCCTGGCCAGTTCGGTCGCCAGCTTGACGCGCTGCGCTTCTCCACCGGAGAGCGTGGTGGCAGGTTGGCCCAGGCGCATATAGCCCAGACCTACGTCGTTGAGCGTCTTCATCTTGTTGTAAATCGAGGGCACATTGGCGAAGAACTCTGTGGCCTCCTCAACCGTCATATCCAGCACATCAGCAATGCTCTTGCCCTTGTAGTGGATCTCCAGAGCCTCGCGATTATAGCGCTTGCCGCCGCAGACCTCGCAGGGTACATAGACATCGGGCAAGAAGTTCATCTCGATCCTGACAATGCCCTCGCCCTTACAAGCCTCGCAGCGACCACCCTTGACATTAAAGGAGAAACGCCCTGGCAGGTAGCCGCGCATGCGCGCCTCCGGCACCTGAGCGAACAGTTCGCGGATACCCGTAAAGGCATTGGTGTAGGTGGCGGGATTTGAACGCGGCGTGCGCCCAATCGGCGATTGATCGATATCTATCACTTTATCCAGGTGCTCCAGGCCCTCCACGTCATCATGCGCCCCCGGTCGCTCGTGGGCGCGGTAGAACGTGTGCGCCAGCTTGCGATAGAGAATATCCGTTACCAGGGTGCTCTTGCCGGAACCGGAGACGCCGGTCACGACTACAAACTTGCCCAGCGGGATCTCCACGTCTATATTTTTGAGGTTATTTTCGCGTGCGCCTCTAATACGCACAGACGTACCGTGACCCGCGCGCCGTTCGGCGGGCAGAGGAATGTGGCGACGGTGCGAGAGATAATCGCCGGTCAGCGAGTTGGTATTGGCAACAATATCGGCATAGGTGCCCTCGGCAACCACGTGACCGCCATGCTCGCCCGCGCCAGGACCAATATCGATGATATGATCGGCGGCGCGCATGGTATCCTCGTCGTGCTCAACAATTAGCAGGGTATTTCCCAGGTCGCGCAGATGCTCCAGAGTGCGGATCAGGCGCGCGTTATCGCGCTGATGCAGGCCAATGCTCGGCTCATCTAGGATATAGAGCACGCCCATCAGCCCCGAACCGATCTGTGTGGCCAGGCGAATGCGCTGCGCCTCGCCGCCTGAGAGACTGGTCGCCGAACGGCTCAACGTCAAGTAATCCAGGCCAACATCCACCAGGAATTGCAGGCGAGCCCGGATCTCCTTGAGAACCTGGCGAGCAATGAAACGCTCGCGTTCCGTGAGCGTTGTTTCTACCAGCGGCCCGGCGGGATCGATTGGCGTCAGGGGATCGGCGGGCAAGCTGCCATTCTTCTTGCCGTTCTCATTGCTATTCGCGTGGATCTTGCTTGATCCCACCTCCACCCGCTCCAGTTCCTGGAAAAAGCGCTGCGCGCGCACGATGGAGAGTTGCGTCACCTGCACAATATTGCGTCCGCCTACAGTGACGCCCAGAGCTTCGGGCTTCAAACGCGCCCCACGACAAGCGGGACAGAGGCGCGCGGTCATGTAGCCCTCGATTTCCTCGCGAATGCTCTCACTATCGGTTTGCTTGTAGCGACGCTCCAGGTGAGGAATGACACCTTCAAAGGTAATCGTGTACGAACGCATATTGCCGCTCTGGGGCCGGTAGCGGATTGTCACCGGCTCCGGCGCACCATAGAGCATCAGATGGCGCTGCTCCTCGGTCAAATCGCGCCAGGGCGTATCCAGGCTGAAATGGTATTTCTCTGCTAGAGCCTCGGCGATTGAGGCGTACCACTTGCTGTTGTTCATCTCCTTGCACCAGGCAGCTATTGCGCCATCGCGAATGCTCAGTTCGGGATGGGTCACGACCAGTTCGGCGTCGATCTCCTGCTGCGTGCCCAGGCCAGTGCAGGTCGGGCAGGCCCCGTGAGGGCTATTGAAGCTAAAAGTGCGCGGCGCGATCTCCGGCAGGCTGATTCCACAGTAGACACAGGCAAACTTCTCCGAGAAGAGGATCTCCTCACCATCTACAATCGAGACCAGCACCACGCCGTTGCCCAACCGAAGCGTTGTCTCTAACGAATCGGTTACGCGCTGGCGAAAAGAGGCATCGATCTCTTCCTCTTCTTTCACCTCTTCTGGATCTCTCTGCGCATTCACATCATAGAGCGCGGGGCGTTCAGCCACCATCTTGTGCGCGGTTGGCCCACCGCTCCGCCCATCCAGCCTCCCTCCGGTAGAAAATCGCTGCCCTCGGCGAATCACCAGGCGATCAACAACAACTTCGATAGTATGCTTCTTCTGCTTATCCAGATCTATCTCGTCGCTCAGATCGTAAATCTGGCCATCGACACGCACGCGCACATAGCCAGAGCGGCGCATCTCCTCGAAAATGTTTTTGTACTCACCCTTACGCCCCTGCACAAGCGGAGCCAGCAGCATAATCTTCGATCCGCCAGGCAGATTCAAGACCGAGTCTACAATCTGCTGGACCGTCTGCTGGCTGACCTCGCGGCCACATTTGGGACAATGTGGATGACCTACGCGCGCGTAAAGCAGGCGCAAATAGTCATAAATCTCCGTCACCGTGCCAACGGTCGAACGCGGATTATGGGTTGTGCCTTTCTGATCGATAGAAATAGCAGGCGAGAGGCCATCGATATGATCGACATCGGGCTTTTCCATACGATCCAGAAACTGGCGAGCGTAGGCCGATAATGACTCCACATAACGCCTCTGGCCCTCGGCGAAAATAGTGTCGAACGCCAGGCTACTTTTGCCCGAACCAGAGAGGCCGGTAATCACGACCAGCTTATCGCGTGGAATAACCACATCTATATTTTTGAGATTGTGCTCACGCGCACCACGAACAACGATTTTATCCTGAGGCATACGGCTGAACCACCCATCCCCACAAGCTGGCAGAGTCGCTTTCTCATCCTGGGTAAAACTCTGTCTGTGGGCCAAAATTTAATACAAATGTTCAATTACACACTATACAATGTTCTACGCATAGATGCAAGAAGCTGAGGCCGTGAACCAGGACTTTTCGTTTTTCCCTACTATTGTTGACCCCTCTTATACTGAAACAAAGCGTATCTCCCTGCTATTTCTCGCCAGGAAAAAGGGGAGGAGTGAGGACCAATGGAACCTGAGTCGCAGCATACTAAGAAACACTATAGATTAGCACGAGAAATTACGGAAACCGTCATTCTGACGATCTTGATGTTTCTCATTATTCGCTCTGCTGTGCAAAATTTCAATATCGATGGCACAAGTATGGAGCCGAATCTGCACAATACAGAGCTTATTCTGGTAGACAAGTGGAGCTACCTGTTTCATCCCCCAAAGCGAGGCGATATCATTGTCTTCAAAGCCCCACCTGATCCTACTGAGGATTATATCAAACGCGTAATTGGCCTGCCGGGTGACACGATTACGATTAAAGGGACCACTGTGATCGTGGACGGGGTGACACTTCACGAAACCTACGTGGCTGCGCAGAATCAGGGCGTACCACCTGGTGCGCGCACCATTACAAACTTGCGAGTACCCCCCAACGATTATTTCGTGCTGGGAGACAACCGCGCAATTAGCTCTGATTCGCGTATCTGGGGCTTTGTGCCCAGAGCAAATATCATCGGGCGAGCGGCCTTTGTTTACTGGCCACTGGGCCAGAGCAACGATGGCTTTGTGCCCGGCGTAAGCAGCGTCTTCGCCAAGATCCATCAACATACCAGCCAGAGTAGCAACCCATTTACTTTCATCACCGCGAACATAAACGCCCTCTGGCTGCTGTTGATCCCCGCCCTCGCGCTGGCCTATCTACGGCGCAAATCGCTGCAACGCTGGTTCATGCGCTCATCTCCATCCCCTTGAAAATGAGACAAAAAGAAGAAGCGTGGTGGCTTACCGCGCTCCTTTTTTTGTTTCGCCCAGAGATCAGGCTTCTTCTCGCTGCCGCTGGCACTGCCGTCTCTGGAAAAAGACCAGCGAAAGACCAGGGAAGAAGACCAGCAGAAAGCCATCAGCGTCGGGTACGAAGGGCTGGGGAGGTGCCTGCTTCAGCGATGTTGTAGCAGCAGTCGGCTGATGGACATTAGCGAAAACATATGAGTAGTTTTGTAGGAATCCATCGTTGTTCTCACCCAGCGGCCAGTAAACAAAGGCCGCTCGCCCGATGATATTTGCTCTGGGCACAAAGCCCCAGTCGCGGGAATCCGAACTGACCGCGCGGTTATCTCCCAGTACGAAATAATCGTTGGGTGGCACCCGCAGGTTCGTAATGTTTTTATAAGCGAAAGGATTGCCTTGATTCTGCGGAGCCACATAGGGCTCATTGAGCGTTACCCCATCGACGATTACAGTGGTATTGCGAATGGTAATGATATCACCAGGAAGGCCAATGACACGTTTGACATAGTCCTGCTGAGGATGGGGCGGAGCAATAAAGACAATCACGTCTCCCCGCGCTGGCTGGCGGAACATGTAGGTCCACTTGTCCACCAGAATAAGCTCTGTATTGTGCAGATTCGGTTCCATACTCGTGCCATCGACATTAAAATTCTGCACGGCAAAACGAATGATGAGAAACATTAAAAGCGTCAAGACGATGGTTTCAATAATCTCGCGCACCAGGCGAAAACGCTTCTCAAAATTGAATTCAGGATTCATTCACATTCTCCCGAAATCCTGCCGGTATCACCATAACGCGGGGCGGAGGCTCCTGCCCCCGCCATTCAGGCGTGGGGTACCTGACTAGTAAACAAGCAGCATATCATATACTGTACCAGAAAAACATTCGAACCCACAAGTGGCAGAACCCCAAAGTCAGAGTATATTATTTTATCTGGATATCCATTTCGTGCTCGTGCAGCGTAACAGCCTGGATTGATCTGTGCATCTGGACGCCGAAACTTTGCAAGTTGCTATTCAGTGTGGAAGTTAACTCACTATCTGACATGACCAGCCAGAGCAGCCCCTGTACCTGCACATCTGTCACCTGCAATGTCCCTCCACTGGCAACAGGCAGGAGCGTAATCGTACTCCCAAAGCCATAGCTGGTAAAAGTCAGGATCAGCCCGTCCGGCGTAATGGTTGCGTGCAGATTCTGGATCTGGCTGGTATCATGCAGGCCGAGATAGTTATTAATCGAACTTTCATTAGCATGGATCACCTGATTCCCTGGGGGTAGGGCGAGCTGAAAGATCAACACCTGGCCTTCCACGTCACCCAGAGCCAGGTCCAACCGCTCCTGGGCTATGTTGTGCAGGTACGGTCGTACAGCAAGAAACCACACGCCAACCAGAATAATCCCAAGCACTACAAGAACGAGCAAAACACGACCCAGACAACCGTGCCCAGGTTTCCGGCCGGCCGGCCTCTCGACTCTGCTAAAACTATTCATGACCTATTTTTACCTCTTTTCAAGGCTTCCTGTCCAGCCTGGTTGCGTCTATTATAGCCGAAATATCTCTGCCCCGGCTGTAGGCTAGTTCACATCACTCTCATCCAGCGAGTATTCTGCAAAAAAGCCGGGACTGGCCAGCTTGCCTCCGACTCCTGGTTAAGGTATAATGCGCGTGTCACTTCACACCACTTCACAAAACGACAGAGAAACATATTCAAACAGGCCCATCTGCCGGCCAGGAAATATATACGTCTATGCATGAAAAAAGCATTCTCACGCTTGAATATCCTAAAATTCTAGAAAAGGTGGCGAAAGAGGCCGCGTTCTCGGCTAGCAAAACGCTGGTAAGAGAGCTGCAACCGACACCCGATCTAGAGGAGGCACGCCGCCGGCTGGCCTTTACAAGCGAGGCCAGCCGACTGATCGATCTGCACACTGACGCAGGAATCCAGGGCGCGCGCGATATTCGCCCGCACCTAGAGCGCGCGGCCCGTGAAGGCATTTTGCAGCCAACCGACCTTCTGGAAGTGCAGGCAACGGTTAAGAGTGCAATCTTTGTGGCTCATCTGCTGGCAAAGCTAGATGAAACAGAGTTTCCCCTGCTACGCGCGCTGGGGGCCGACATGCCCCAGCGATCTCAGATTGCCCACCGCATCGAAGAGGCGATTAGTGAGCAGGGCGAGGTGCTGGATACAGCTAGCCCGACCCTGCGCAAGCTGCGCTTCGATATTCGCGGAGCCAACCAGCGCCTGCAGGATCGTCTGCGTACGCTCGTTCACGATTTTGCCCCGGCCCTGCAAGAACCAATCGTGACCATCCGTAACGACCGCTACGTAATCCCCGTACGCGCCGAAAGCAAGGGTGCGGTGCGCGGCATTGTTCACGACCAGTCGGCGAGTGGCGCGACGGTCTTCATCGAACCAATAGCGGTGGTGGAATTGAATAATAAGCTGCGTGAGCTACAGATTGAGGAGCAGCAGGAAATCGAGCGTATTTTGCGCGCGCTCTCGCTGGAAATAGGCAACGAGGCGGACGCGCTCAGGCTGGATGTCGAGCTTCTGGCGGAATTTGACCTGCACCTGGCCAAAGCTCGCTATGCCCGCCTGGCTCGCTGCTCGGAGCCGCGCCTGAATACGGAGGGGCGCATCGATCTGCGCAATGCGCGCCATCCATTGCTAACAGGCAAGGTCGTGCCGATCAACTTCCACCTGGGACGCGACTTCTTTATGGTGGTTATCACCGGCCCCAATACCGGCGGTAAGACGGTCGCGCTGAAAACCGTCGGCCTGCTGACCCTGATGGCCCAGGCCGGGCTGCATATCCCGGTTGACGAGCATTCGGAAATCGCGCTCTTCGAGGAGGTCTTTGCCGACATCGGCGACGAACAGAGCATCGAACAAAGTCTGAGCACCTTCTCTTCGCACCTGAGCCGCATTATCGAGATTCTACGCTTGATCGAAGAGGGCACTCACCGCGGCATTCCCAACATTCACGGACAGCTCGCGGAGACATTGACCGGCAAGCCGGAGCAGCGCCGCCTGCGCGCACTGGTTCTCTTAGATGAACTGGGAGCAGGCACCGATCCTAGCGAGGGTTCGGCCCTGGCCCGCGCAATCCTGACCTACCTGCTGGAGCGCCACATCACAACGGTTGCTACAACGCATTATTCGGAGTTGAAAGCTTTCGCGCACGAGCAGCCGAACGTAGTTAATGCCTCAGTCGAGTTCGACGTGGAGACGCTTTCGCCAACCTACAAACTCAACCTCGGCCTGCCCGGTCGTAGCAATGCTCTGGCCATCGCTAACCGCCTGGGGCTGGATCAGGAAATCATTGAGCGGGCGCGCGAATTCCTGGGCAGTGCTGGCGTGCGTATGGAGAACCTGCTCGAAGGGTTGCAATCCGAACGCAAAGCAGCCGAGGATGAGCGCTTCAACCTGAGCCTGGAGCGAGCCGAAGTCGAATACCAGCGCAAAGAACTGGAGCAGGCTCGCCACAAAATGGAAGAGGAGCGCGTGCGAATCATTAACGAGGCGCGAGCTCAGGCTCAGCGCGAACTGGACGAGGCTCGCAAGCAGCTCACCCGCGTCAAGATCGATGTCAGCCGTCCCAGCCTGACACGTGAGCGTCTGAACGAGGATCGCCAGCGCATCAACAGGCTGGAGGAGAAGCTCGCGCCCCTGCCGGAGCCGCGCAAACCCGCCAGAAAGGCCGAACCAGAGGAAGAGCGGGCCGAGGGACCGCTGCGTATCGGCGATACTGTGCGCGTGCTTAGCTTCGGCCAAAATGCTGAGCTGATCGGCCTCTCAGCCGACCGCAGCGAGGCCGAGGTTAAGATGGGTTCGATGCGTTTCCGCGTGAGCGTGGACAATATCGAGCGCCAGAGTAAGCGCCAGGCCGAGTCCGAGGAACGCGTCCAGGCGCCGGCCGTGGTGCTACCGCGCTACGAGGATCGGCCAGATGTCTCCATGCAGCTCGATATGCGCGGCTGGCGCGTCGAGGATGCTCTGGCGGAGCTGGACAGTTACCTCAACGACGCCGCGCTTTGCGGGCTGGCCTCGGTGCGCATTGTTCATGGCAAAGGCACCGGTGCGCTGCGCCAGGCTGTGCGCGAACAACTGGCGCATCATCCGCTGGTCAAATCCTACGCCTCCGCGCCCCCACAGGAGGGCGGCGACGGCGTTACCGTCGTCAAGCTCACTGCTTGATAGTTCCCTAAATTACATCTAATGAAGGAAAAAGTATGTCTTCAACAGATCATCCCGATTTCAGGCGCGAATTTAGTCGCGTCGGTCA
>DATGKW010000055.1:0-4003 GCA_035294465.1 Ktedonobacteraceae bacterium
ACGTAAGCCAGGTGATCAGGACCGGTGATACTGGCAGGAGTTTCTACGGACCGCCTGGCGATCTCCGGCCAATCGGCATCGAGCGCGACAAGTTGCCTGGTATACGTCGGTAACGTAGAGCGTAGATGCTCCTGAATAAGAAGGATGGGCACTTGAGAGTTCTGTAAGATAAAGGCCACCCGCTCACCTGGATAGCCAGGGTCGATAGGCACATATGCCCCGCCAGCCTTGAGAACGCCCAGCAGGGCCACGACCATTTCGAGCGAGCGTTCCAGATAAATGCCCACGCAGACATCGGGGCCGACGCCCTGCTCTCGCAAGTAGTTGGCCAGCTGGTTGGCTCGTCTGTTCAATTCCTGATAGGTTAGCGCTTCTTGCTGAAAACGGACAGCTTCGGCGGACGGTGAGCGCTCAACCTGGGCCTCGACTAGGTGGTGCAGGCAGGTATTCAGCATATAAGGCTGGTCGGTTGCGTTCCATTCCACAACTTGCTGCTGATACTCGGTTCGCGATAGCAGCCCGAACGTAGCGATACCCTGGTCGGGATTGCTGGCACAGGTTTCCAGAATGTGCCGGAAATGACCCTGCATACGCTCGATTGAACCGGCGTCGAAAAGATCTGTATTATACTCAAAGAAGCCGCCAAGTTTTCCATCGGTCTCTTCCATATTGAGCAAAAGATCGAACTTGGTGGTAGTAGAGGGGATCTCCAACCGGCTGATGATCAGCTGATCATCATGCTGAACATGTCTGGGCGGCGTATTTTGCAGGACGAAGAACGTCTGGAAGATCGGGTTTCGTCGCAGATCTCGCTCAGGTTGCACATCCTCGACCAGCTTCTCAAAAGGAAAATCCTGAGCATCGAAGGCTTCCAGCGTGACCTTGCGTACTTGTCGTAAGAGGTCGCGAAAGCTTGGATTGCCCGCCAGGTTGTTGCGCAGCACCAGCGTATTCACAAAGCAGCCCATCGTGCTTTCTAACTGGGGGTGTGTACGTCCGGCTACCGGAGAGCCAACAACGATATCTTCTTGCCCACTGTAACGGTAAAGCAGAACCTCAAAGGCGCTCAGCAAGACCATAAACAGGGTTGCCCCTTCCTGAAAGCCGAACTGAGTTAGCTTCTGGCCAAGCTCTGGTGGCAGTTGGAAGGAGAAACGACTCCCATGATACGTCTGCTGTGCAGGCCGCGTGTGATCCTGGGGAAGCTCCAGGATAGGCAGCGGACCTTTCATCTGTTGCTGCCAGTACACACGCTGCTTCTCCAGGTCGCCCCTTGCCAGGCGCTCGCGCTGCCAATGGGCATAGCTACTATAATGGGTGATATTCTCAGGCAACGGCGAGGTGCGCCCGGCGGAGTAGGCTGCGTAGAGAGTGGACAATTCTTCAAAGAAGATGGTCATTGACCATCCATCGGTAATAATATGGTGCATGACTGTCAGGGAGATGTGCTCTTCAGCAGCGAGTCGCAGCAGGAAAGTGCGCCAGGGTCGCTCCTTTGAAAGGTAGAAAGGACGTTGCGTTTCCTGCGAGATGATATCCTGTAGAGCCTGGTCGCGCTCAGTCTCCGACTGGCCAGTCAGGTCAATGACCGTCACACAACTTTCGTTCTGCGCGACGGGATGGATGCGCTGAATAACCTGCCCATCGATAAGAGCAAAGGTACTATGCAGTACCTCGTGACGCCCGACGAGATCCTGGTAGGCCCGTGTATAGCTTTCCAGATGGAATGGCCCCTGCATGCGAATAGCAATCGACTCATTGTAGGCCACATTTTCTGGCTCCAGTTCTTGCAAAAACCAGAGCCGCTGCTGGGCAAAAGAAGCTGCTACCAGCCCATCGTCTGTAACCGGGCAAGGAGGAATGATTTCAGGTACGATTTCCACGTGGGCCAGCGCGTGAAGACGCCGGTCCAGCAACGCCTGTTTGTCTGCGGAAAGCTGCGCGCGACGCTGTGAATAGACATCCTGAGAATGCATATGTTCTTCCTTTCATCCATTGAAGAGTTACTATGAAGCTCTGGCTTCTTCCATATGTTCAATTTCTTCAACTAAACTCAGCTTAATGAGCAGAGTCAGTTTCGCCACCGTTGGAGCTTCAAAGAGCTTTGCTAGCGGCAGATTCACCTGGAAAGCGTGACGCAAGCGAGAGACCAGTTGCGTGCCCATCAACGAGTGTCCGCCGAGTTCAAAGAAATTGTCGTGGATGCCAATTGGCTCGATACCCAGAACCTGTTGCCAGATCAAAGCAATCTGCCGTTCAAGTTCGTCGCCAGGAGGCACATATGGCGTCGAGATCTGAGGCCGTCCTACGGTGAGCTTTTGTGCGCCAGCCCTGCTCCTTGCTCTTCTGCTGGGTGGCCTCTAATTTGAGCCATTGTTGGATACGTGCATCCAGTTCTCCGGTTGAAACGACGATCTGTGTAGCAGGTCGATTCAGAATGCGGATGAGCGTTTCGCAACCTTCTTGCGACGACATGACAAAAGAGGCGATGGTAGCTCCCAATGCGCCATGAGAATTCTCTCTTCCTTCCCAGGTATCCCAGTTGACGCTGATCCAGGGAGTTGAGGTCTGCTGCTGGTTATGTTTATAAGCATAGGCATCGATAAAATTGTTAGCCGCGCTATAGCCAATAAAACCGAGGCCGCCTAGAATAGCTGACAGGGATGAAAAGAGCACGCAGAAATCGAGAGAGTGCCCCTGGAGAGCTTCTTCCAGGGAATAGAGCCCATAGACCTTTGGCCGGAAGTGCATTTCACATTCTCGCGGTCCGATCTCCTGGACAGTGCGAAAAGCCTCTTCCTGGGAGATGCCGGCGGTATGGATAACTCCATGTAAGGCACCGAAATGCTGCTCCGCCTGATCCAGCGCCGCGCGCAACTGTGCAGCCTCGGCAACATCTGCCTGTAGGATGAAGACTTCTCCGCCAGACTCTTCGATCTCCTGGATCTGGCGAATGTGCTGACTGGTGTTCTCATCCTCTGCATGGCTTGCCAGCCAGTCTGACCACTCGTCGCGGGCGGGGAAGCTTCCTCTTGTAATCAAGGCCAGACGAGCCTGCCGGGTTCTGGCCAGGTAGGCTGCCAGCACAAGAGCTACTTTGCCCAGGCCGCCAGTGATCAGGTAGACACCGCGTTGGCGCAGGCGCAGCAATTCTGCTCCAGAAGTCGCGCGCAGTTCTGGCTGATAAGCTCTCACCCAGCGCTTGCCCTCGCGATACGCTATAACCGGCTCTGTGCTGGTTGACATGCACTCGGCAACTAGCACGGAGCAAAGATCGGCTATCTCAGCAGATTGAACCGGCAGTGGCGCGATATCGATGCTCTGGCAGGTAATGTTGAGATGCTCCTGGGGAATGACTGCGCACGCACCCAGGAGAGTAGCTTTCTCAGGCTGCAAGCGCTCGTACCCTGGGACTGCTTGCATATTACTGGAAAGCACGAGCATGCGCAGCGGATCATTATAGACCTGTGCGGCCAGAGCCTGGGTGAGGAAAAGCAAGCTGTAGAGTCCAAGTTGCTGCCAGTGTTGGAAAGTAGAAGGATTACCGGTCATCTCAGCTTCAGCGCTTAGGTTCCAGCAATGGAGCACGTGCCTGGGCATCAGCCCGCTGCTGGCCAGATTGGTACAGAGCGTTTGATAATCTTCTGCCTGCTCCGGCCGGAGGATAAAATGTCGTTCATTCAGGCGGAGGAACGCCCGGCCTGCCTGCACACGGATAACTGGCATGTTCGATGCCTCCAGGCGCTGAGCAACCTGTTCTGCTGTTCCACAGGCGTCTAAAAAGATCAGCCAGATGCCCACCGCAGGCGTATCTGCTTCTTCTGGAAAGGGTAGAGGGCGTAGATCCCAACCTGGACGATAGAGCCAGTCGGTGCAGGAGAGTCGTTGTCCCTCCCCGGCCTGGTTGCTCCTAGCTCGCTCCCGCTTCTTCTGTTCTTGAGTATCGGGCGCGTCAATCCAGTAACGTTCACGTTCAAAAGGATAGGTAGGGAGCGGGAGACGT
>DATGKW010000056.1:0-21366 GCA_035294465.1 Ktedonobacteraceae bacterium
CATACGATTGGTCCTGGGAAACGCCCCGTGCCAGGATCGCGTTCAGGCGCAGCGATGGAACCGTTTTGTCACCTACGCTGAAGGTGCAGGGTAGAGCCAGGGCGCGTCTCTGCCAGCCGGTATCGGCCTCGCGCTGTGTGATGTTTGGCATGGATACGCGTGCCCCGTTGACCCAGGCCCCGATTTCGGCGAGGTTTGTGCAGAAGCCGGTCCTTCCCCATTCTACGGGCGTGTTACCGGCTGCGCGCGCTCCATGAGTGAAGACATCACCCTCGCTGGCCAGTCCTAACATAGCGTAGCCAGCTTCGGGCCTGGATAACGCGTACCAACCATGCTCCCACAGGCGGCTGGTGTGCGGATTGTGCGTGTGTAGATGGATTAAGTAGCAGGTCACCCGCAAAGGGTACTCCAGTTTGCTGGATAGTTCGATGACACAGCCTAGCGCGTGCTCCTGCACCAGGAAATAGCAGACGGTAAGTGTCAGATCATACTGTGAGATGTTACAGGTATAGGCAAAACGATTCTTCGTGTGAATGTGGCTATTGATCGCGCAACGATGCCGGCGAAAATCTTCAGGAGTGATTAAAACGAGATCGTTGATTTTCAAGCCGACAGTCAAATGGGCCGTGTACTGAAACTGGTTGTTGGCATAACTTCCCAGGTTTGGCATATGCCAGCCCATACCCAGGGGAGGCAGCGAGCGTAGCACCCCGCTAGGGTTGAGTTTCCAGGAGTGATAAGGATTATCCAGATAGCCGTGTGGGGTGAAATTGTCGCGCGGAATCATGGTGTGTCGCTTCCTCTCTGGCTGATTTTTTCGCAACGATGTTCATTTTGCCATCATTGTAGGGCCTGTCTGGTGTATGGTCAACCCATGCGCTGGCTATAACACTGTTTGGGCAAATAGAAAGATATATTTGAGAAATTTTTATGCAATTTTAATAGCAATTGATCGATACCTATGGCATAATTTAGAAGAATCGCAGATTTTTGGCCAGGGAGATAGAGATAGCAGCCTGAAGGATCTGGCGATACCTCTTCCTCAATGAGCGACCAAGGAAGGCTTAAACTGGTAACAATTAGATTCCAGTTTTACTGTATAATTATCTAATTTTGGAAGTGCGGGTTAAGAGTCGATGGAAAAGACATATTATCTCGATCTGCCGACGCTGGTGGGATATTTACAAGGGAAATCTGCGATGTTGCGCACAAGCATTATGCTTACCAAAGATGAACCTTTCTGTGAGGGAGTTGTTTTCCTCCTCCATGCCAATACCATCCACTGTTATATCTTGAATCAAGCAGGGAAGGTGCTGTCTGAAGGCGATAGCGCTTATAAACGCTTGAGCCGAAGCACAGAATGGCGGGTACGCATTGATGCTGAGCAGATTATCGGGCGGGAGCTGTTGGCCTGGAGGCAGCAGCACAATCTGGCGTATGATCCTCCGCTCTCTCAAATGATCCCCAGGCCCAAAAGAGCATTAGACGCACCTGTTCTTCAGCAGTTTGCCCCTCAGCAGGCGTTGTTCCTGCGCACCGTTTTTACCCTGGTGAATGGGCAAAGAACGGTCGAACAAATAAGGGAGCGGCTTTCTCTAGCCACGCCCCAGGCAGTTGACGATGCATTAAATATTTTGTATGCTCTTGGCCTGATTGAATAATGTTCTCTCCAAAAGAAGGCTGAGGAGGTTCCAATGAAGGCATTTATGTCCTGGTGGTATCGTATTTCTCTTCCTAAAAAGAACAAAGCAGATGCATCTCCGACCGAGCGAGAAAAAACGCGCTATGCCCGCTTGACCACAGCATTTACACTGTTATTTCTTATTCTTAATCTACTACTTGGACCATGGAGCTTCCTGAAAGCTTACAATCCTGCTGCGCCATTGATAGCGAGCCTGTCGGCGGTAGCTGTTCTGCTCGCAGTCGTTTTCAACAAGCTGGGACAGAATATTTTCGCGGCAAGTATGCTTGTCTTGAGTACAACGGTTAGTGTCACCGGTACAATGATTACCAATCCGCTTGATCCCTCGCTCGTTCCCGTCTTTAGCGCCCTGATCATCCCGACCCTTATGGCGGGAGCACTCATGCCGCCCGTTGCAGCATTGATAGACGGAGCAATTAATAGCATGATTATTCTTCTGGTTGACCTACTGCAAACGCATACGACAGCATACGATCAAATGATGAAGCTGGGATTGGCTTCCGTCTCGTTAGCGCTTCCCATCACCCTGCAAATCGTTGTGGCAATTGTGACTTTCGTCATTGTGGACAATCTCATCAAGACTATCCGCCGCGCCGACCGGGCTGAGGAGATTGTTGCTCTCCAAACGGAGATCAGTGAATTCGAGCGGAAGCAGATGAGCGACCAGGAACAACTGGAGAAAGGCATTTCACTTATTGCGCAGGTGCATGCCGAGATTGCGGCAGGCAATCTGTCAGCGCGTGTTCCTCTCAGTTCGGAGCACGTGCTCTGGCAGATTGCCGTGCCTCTCAATAATCTGTTGAGTCGTGTGCAGCAATGGAAAAGTCAGGCTGACCTGCTGGAGCGTACCGAGGCCGCCATTGCCTACGCAGTACGCGAAATGCAGGCGAAACGTAAAGCCAGGCAGGGCGCGCTCTTCCGCCAGCGTACCGGTACGCCTATCGACCCGCTGCTTGCAGAGATCAACTATGTGTCTGACCGAAGTTCCCAGGGATTGCAATCTTTCTGAAGCAAACACCCTCTATGCTATGGTACGAGCAAGAGCAACACGACCGCGATGACGATATACGCCAGGGGCGCACCGAGAGCCAGAGTCCAGCGCGTGCTGCGCTGAATCTCAGACCTGCCCAGGAGCAAGTAGGCCAGTGGACCAAGCACGGGGATCAGGTAGATCACGGCCATCCAGCCAATCCGTGCGCCTCCTTTAAGGTCGGAACGGCGAATGAGGTCCCAGGTGCAGATGCCGAACCAGGCCGCGTAGAGGGCAATAGGTAGGAGATAGAAGTAGAAGCCGAGAATAACCTCACCAATGGGTGTAGCCAGACCGAGGCCACCCAGTGTAAGACCAGGATGAACAGGAGTGGAGCTAGCGGTCATCGTGAGTGTATACCCTCCTAAATTCGCGAATATTCCCTGGGGAGCTATTGTTGGATCGGGCATACTGGGCTGCTGGAGCGTGGGATTCGGGAAGGTCTTCCAGCTCTGCGGCTGGAAATGGCCCAGTTGCGCACGTACATAGTGATCCATCAGATAGAAAGCAGCGCTAGGATCGCCGCCGCCCGCGTGATCCAGCAGTGACCCGCATGCATGAGTGTACTGCAAGAACGGTGGCGAGGTACGCGAGACAGTGTTGCCGGAAAAGCAGTTGTCATTGGCTGAGAGGGCAGCAAGGGCCAGGTCGGCAATCCCGGAGTTGGTCACGACATTATCTTTGATGATATTGCCGTGAGGCTCCCAGACGTTCTGATCGACGTTAGCCACTACCAGAATGCCATAGTAATCGTGCCCACTGATGCGATTATTCTCAATCACGTCGTTGTCGCCGCCAGCAATAGCAATCCCGGTGCCAAACAGGGAGAGTTGCTCGGCTTCAACCGGAGCATCGTAATTATTATTGTTCTCGACCAGGTTGTGAGTGATGGTCACGCCGCTCTGGGGAGCCAGAGGCTCCGAGTCTTCTGTATTGGGAGCAATGCCGACAAAGTTGTCGCGCCAGATTGAATTCTCGATGATCAGGTTTCCTCCGGCATTGGTGCCAGAATAGCCCAGGCCATTATCTTCCGCGAGTACTTCTGTGACAATTGCATTGCAAGGATGGCATGCACCAATATAGAACCCGTTCGGCGTTCCGGCGGCGTAGTCATGATCGAACTGCCCATCTACCGACAAATATGCGTAGATGCCATAATCACCGATAGCATAGGCAGTAAGATAGCTGCCCCGATAGCCATGCACGTTGTACCAGTAGAACCCGTTTCCAACATAGTGTCGCGCGGTCATATTCTCCAGGACCACGTTATTAGCCGTGACCAGAATGCCGTTGGGCATGGTAAAATTGCCGTCCAGGATCACCGTGTTGCGGTTGCGTCCCCGGATGGTCAGGTTGGGCGTATGTACGATCACCGTTTCGTGGTAGATGCCAGGAGCGATCGATATCAAGTCGCCTGGCTTCGCCGCCGCGACCGCGGCGCTAATTGTTGGGTACTCTTCGGGCACTCGCAGCGTTGCTGTGGACAAATGCGCGCCGGTTTCTGTGGGCGCGGGTGTGGCCCAGGAGTACGAAGTATTCGGCCAGGAGGAAGGAGAAGAGACGGTGGCGCTTTCTCCACAACCGGCCAGGGCGAGAAGGGAGAGCAGGCAGACCGGCAGCAGGAGTGAGAGCGCGAACACCGACCTCTTTCTTCTCTGGAAGAGGCCGTGA
Source organism: Ktedonobacteraceae bacterium (assembly GCA_035294465.1). Taxonomy (GTDB): domain Bacteria; phylum Chloroflexota; class Ktedonobacteria; order Ktedonobacterales; family Ktedonobacteraceae; genus Paraktedonobacter. The sequence continues at coordinate 4,404 of DATGKW010000056.1, forward strand.
GATCTTGAGATAAGCATCATTACCCTCTAAATCGTATATTAGGCCCAGCTTATCATACTCCATTCCTGGCCTGCTTGCCCGAACAGTAAGACAAAAGAGCTAGCGGACCCGACGGATATACGAAATTGGACCACAGCACGCGTCATATTAGGATGGAAAGAGTCACACCGTCATTCAGGACAGATGCTAATCTTGAAAATGCATGCTATACTCAGATCAGGAACGATCAATCTGGTGGCGAGAAGGCGTTTTCTGGTGGCTGCGATCACGTCTGATAGGAAAATAACCTGTCCTACAGGATCAGGCAAAGAGATAGAGATGGAGTAGTCAGACGCAGTGTATAAACCCCCTTCCGATGATAGGCACGTTGGAGAAAAGCCTGGCAGGACTTCTCCGGCGCATCCACGTTATAAAGGCGTTTCACGCGAACCGGCTCAAGAGCCACAGGAACCCTTTTATGCTGATGAGCACCCTGAAATTCCCAGGATTCGCCGGGCCTCATTAAAGCAGACCAGGATCGAGAGAACCCCTTACCGTGTGCCGGACCTGGAGGAGCCGCCACGTGGAGAGATGGCTCCTCGCGAGCGACAGAACTCCAGGCGCAAGCTCGCAGAAATGCTCCCGTTTACAGGTCTGGAAACATACGATGAGATCTCGCCTTTCCCGCCGGAGCAAGAGGAAGGAGCCAGGAGTAAGCGGTCGAGTGGCAGGGCCTATCCTCGTACTAGAAAAATGCCTCCGGTCACAAGCAGGCCGCCTCTCCAACATATCAGACATAGAGGAGCGCCTTTTTGGGGGCGCAAGCGGAGCTGGTTGTTCATTGGCCTGCTGGCACTCTTTGTGCTTGTCCTCGCACCTATCCTGGTGGGGATTGTGCGCAATATGACAACGCAGCAAAGCACGTCCAGTAAGAGTACGCGTGCGACTATTTCCATTGCCAGGTTGCAGAGCGTTCCATCTAACACACACGAGCTGGTGATTGTGCCGCCTGAGACCAATCATCCCGCGCCGCCTGTGCTTGCTACTTCGGCCTATCTGCTCGATACGGATAGCGAGGCAACACTCTACGCACAGAATCCTTTTCTTCATTTGCCTATGCTGAGCACAACCAAGCTAATGACCGCAGCTATCGCTGTGCAGACCGGCAACCTGGATCAAGAAATTACCATTACTCCAGCTATGGAGCACGATATTAGCCAGCTCAGCGCCGATAGCGCCTTGTTTGGCGTCAAACAGGGCGAAACCTATACATTGCGCGATCTTCTCTATGGACTGCTCTATGTTTCGGGCAACGACGCTGCCCTGGTTATTGCCGATGCCCTGGCCGGTAGCGTGCCCAAATTTGTAGCGGAGATGAACCAGAAGGCCCAGGAACTCGGCTTGCGCGACACGCATTTTGTCAACCCGCATGGCCTGCTTGATCCCGGCCAGTATTCTTGTGCGCGCGATCTGGCGGTGCTTGGCCAGTATGCTCTGAGCATTCCCGTTATTCAGCAGATCAGTAGCGGTAGGACGTATCATATTGCGGCGGGTGGTAAGCACGGCGCTCGTGTGTTGCTCAACGAGAATCAGTTTCTCTGGTGGTATCCTGGCGTGACCGGCGGCAAGACGGGCTACGACGGTGCCTCTGATTTTGTCCAGGTGATGGCTGTGACGCGCAACCATCGGCATCTGGTCGGCGTGGTTATGCATACCGATAACTGGTGGACCGATATGCGCGACCTGATTGACTATGGCTCCGTTGACTATGCCTGGGAATCACCTCGCGATGTAGAGGATTCAGGCCAGCCTATTCCTTACGACAATCTGTGGAACTACTTCACGAGCGATACCCAGGATGTGACGGTCCCTACCGTCGATCATGGCAGTTACTATGTCTACAGCGGCTATAGCGTCTCTGGCCCTATGCTGTCGTACTTTAACAAGCAAGGAGGGCTGAAAAAATTTGGTTTTCCCATGGCCATGCCTGTGCCTTCTGGCAGCATATCAATGAGCCAGCAATTCCAGCACGGCTCAATTTTGTGTAACCTCTCGACCAACCAGTGCAGCACCATTTGAACGCGAAGAAACGTGGATAGCCTGCTAAACTGGCCAGGATAGGTGGTTTCCTTGCCCGTTTTTAATCCGTTTGCTATACTGGCCGGGGAATCAAAAGCTGAGGAAATCTTATGGTGAACAATAATATGCGGATAACGGGTAAACAAATGGTGGAAGCTCCGGCGGAATTACCAGAAACTCCTGTGTCCCCAAAACATGCGCGGAGAGGTCCGCTGCGCCAGGCTCGGCTGACTCTGGCGATTTCTGCTGGCAAGCTGGCCGCAATCTCTGGGCGTGTTCTGGGCATCGGCGGTGGCACCAGTCTGCCCGGCATGGTGGCGAGGCGTATTGATCCCGATGTGCTCAAAGCAGTGATGAGCGGCAGCGCGGCAAAAAAAATAGTAATTACTGGCAGCAACGGCAAGACTACTACCTCGCGTATGATCGCCGAGATGGCGAAAGAGAGCGGCAACCGTCTTTCGCATAATCGTTCAGGCTCAAACCTCTTACAAGGAGTCACCTCTGTCGCAGTAAACTTTGCGAATCCCCTGGGCCAGTTGGAGAGCGATGTGCTAGTCTTTGAGATCGACGAGGGCACAATGCAACACGTGGTCCCGGAGATTCAGCCTGATGTGGTCGTCATTACCAATATTTTCCGCGACCAGCTCGACCGCTTCGGCGAGCTGTACGCGGTGGCGCGTAGCCTCGATAGGGTGCTGGAGGATTTGCCTGAGACTTCGACGATTGTGCTAAACGGCAACGATCCGCAGGTGGCAAACTTTGGCCAGAAGGCCAGAGCCCGGCGTCTTTTCTTTGGTCTGAACACGACCGAGGTTGGTGTGCCCGTGCCCGACCAATCCGCTGATGTGATTCGCTGTATCCACTGCCAGGAAGATCTGGAGTATAAAGTTGCCTATCTCTCGCATCTTGGCCTCTATCGCTGTCCTCATTGTGGCTATACATTGCCCCCGCTGGATATCGCCGCTACGTCTGTCAGGCTGGCTTCCGATGGCAAAGGGCCGACGCACGCGACGTTGAGTACGCCCGAAGGCGAGCTGGAGATCGAGATTCCCCTGCCGGGTGTGCATAATGTCTATAACGCCGCGGCTGCGGTTGGCGCGGCCCTGGCTGCCGGCTTTCCAAAACAAAAGTTAGCTCCCGCACTGGCAAAGCTTCAGCCTGCCTTTGGCCGCCTGGAGGAGATTCGTGCGGGTGATCAGACCATCTACCTATCCTTCGTGAAGAATCCTACTTCCTTTAACCTGATCATGCGCCTGATTATGCAGCATCCTGGCCAGAAGCATCTCCTGCTGGCCGCCAGTCACACAGTGGTAGATGGCGAGGACTTCTCCTGGCTCTGGGACCTGGATCTGGAAGAACTGGCCCCGGATATTATGGATGCGATCTGTAGTGGCAACAAACCCGAAGAACTGGCTATGCGCCTGAAATATGCCGAAGTCCCTACCGAGCGCATTCGCTTGATCGAAGACCGCGAACAGGCTCTGGATGCTGCGCTCAAAAACGCCGGCCCCGGCGGCACGCTCTACATTCTGGCAACCTACAGCCCAACCCAGGAGTTACGCCGCATTATGCAAAAACGCGGGTGGGTAAAGCACTTCTGGGAGGAGTAATTTTTATGGACAATCATGTTGTTAAAGATACTGGCATGACTCTAAAGATTTGCCACCTCTACCCGACGCTGATGAGTGTGGCGGCTGACCGGGGCAACCTTTTCTCGATTCAGAAACGCTGCCTGTGGCGCGGCATTAAGACGGAGGTTGAGCCTGTCTACGTTAAACAGACGCCGGATTTCACAAAATTTGATCTGATCTTGATCCACGGGGCGGCAGACCGCGAGATGGAGCTGGCCTCGCGCGACATTCAACACAAAGCCCCCTCTCTGCGCGAAGCTGCTGAGGCCAATGTGGTCTTCCTTTGCGTCTGCGCCGGCTTCCAGTTGATGGGCCACTATTATCAGCCTGCGCGCGGCGAGCGCCTCAACGGTGTGGGTATCCTCGACTTCTACACCGAAGGCGGCAGTGAGCGCTTTATGACCCATATGGCCATGGAATGTAAAATCAGCTACAATGGCCAGAATGTCCTGGTCGGGTATGAAAACCACAGCGGGCGTACCTATCTGGGCAAGGGCATGGAGCCGTTGGGCAAGGTCCTGGTTGGCTGGGGCAACAACGGCAAGGATGGCGGCGAGGGCGCGATGTATAAAAACGTTTACGCCTCCTATCTGCACGGCCCGCTCCTGCCCAAAAATCCCTGGTTTACTGACTACCTGATTACCCGCGCCCTGGAACGCCGCTATGGCACGGTAGAGCTAGAGCCGCTGGATGATACAATCGAAAACGCCGCTCACCAGGCTGCGCTCAGTCTCGCAATGAAATTTAAGGGAACGATGTCCGCAATTGAAGCCGCAACCTGGAAAAACTAAACAGTACTGACATGGGCGGTCGTAGCAACCGCTCATTTTTTTGTGACCCTTGCACTTTTCGAGCCGGGTACACTTGTCAGTATAGGTGAAATATGGATAAGTAAAACTGCTCTTTGACCCCATCCGTGTCCTGAAGAAGAGAGGTATACGTTACGAATATTGAGGAAATGCATGCGCTTGATCCGTTCCTTCAGGCATATGTGCCTGTTTTGCATCTCGCTGTTGATACTCGCCGGTTGCGACGCTCTGCCCACGATCACGATAAATCTGGGTGGGCAAACGCCCACTCCTACCATCAATACCTGGACAAAGGTGGCGCCAGGTGTTGATGTTCGTACAGAGGTCTGGAAGAGTCCCAGCAGCCCAGGTGCTAGCGATACTGTGAGTATTGTGCGCTTTGACCTGCACTACGTCAAAGTAAGCGTGGCATACCAGCCGAATCAACCACTTTCGATGCAAGATTGGATGCAGAAGGAGCAGGCGCTCGCTATAATCAACGGCGGCTACTTTGATGGGCAGGACAACGCGACAGCGCTGGTAATCTCGAATGGTCAGGCTTTCGGCGCATCCTATCAGGGCTTCGGCGGCATGCTCGATGTAGATGCTCAGGGCAATGTGCAACTGCGCTCCCTGCGCGATCAGCCATACGATCCGTCTGAGGACCTGACGCAAGCAACCCAATCTACTCCTATGCTGCTGATCAATGGTCAGCGCACACAGTTTAACGATAACGATCAAGCCTCTCCACGCAGCGTAGTCGCGACCGATAAGCAGGGTCGCTTGCTCTTCATCGCCAGCCCTGGCGTGGTTTTTACACTCGATGACCTGGCTGCGCTGCTACAGAACTCGGATCTGGGACTGGTGAACGCGCTCAACCTTGATGGAGGTTCGTCCACCGGTCTCTATGTGAATGCAGGTAGTCAGAGCATAACTATCGATTCATATGTGAATTTGCCGCTGGTTATCGTCGTTAAAGCAAAGTAGGGCAGGCAGGTTCTGCCATTGATTGAATGCGAGAGAACGGTGAATGGTTTCCTTCCATCGTCATCCTGGCTGTTTCGTCGCATCGTGATCCTTTTTTCAGAAAAGAACACGATGACAGGGAACTACCGGAGACACAGTGATAGGAAACAATTCCCTCTTGTGCTGGTTTGAGCGCCTCCCAGGGTGGTTTTCACAGTACACTGACATTGACATCGGATACGCGCACAATGGCGCCAGAGCTTACAATGTGAAAAGGGCCGTTGGAGAGCAGATTGGTTCGAGTGCTGGAGGCGAAGCTTTTGCCCAGTCCATCAGAGCGTAGGGTCACGTTTGATCCGTTTACCTCAATGTCGAAGACATGCCATATCGAACCCGGCTCATAATCAGAAACGACCATTTGGGAGGCCATGTCGCTCAGAGGATTGAGGAAGACCTGAATTTGTGGGTTAGCGAATTCACTGTGCGGAGCAGGTGAAAGCAGGTTGAGGATACCAGCAGTGTAGCCATCTCTGCCTAGATCTCTATCGGCTGTGATGATAAAGGATCCCCCGTTCCGAGGAACGTTCACGATCTGAAAGCGCACTTCAAGGATATAGTCAGGTACTGCTGAGATATATGGCACAGTCAGGCTATTATTGCTGCTCAGATCAGATACTGGCATCCCTCCAATAACTTTCCATCCTGGAGAGGCGTGCCAACCCGCTAATCCATGTGACCAGTTAGATTGATAAAGCACTGTGCCAGAGGGAGGGCCGGAGGGCGTAGGGCTGGGCGTCGGCGTTGGTTGGTGTACGGCCTGTGGAGGGGGACTGCCCGTCGTGCAGGCAACGAGCGCTATGCTGAACGAAATAAGAAACAACGCGCTCACTATTCTCCTGCCTCGCCGTGCTCGCGTATGTACTGAGCGATCCTTGCGGCTTGTGTGATGTTCTCTGGTAGAGGCCATGTAACGTGACTTCCTTTCTTTACGATTCCCTCGTGCTTTTTCTTCCTCTATCGATCATGAGAAAACAACGGTCTAAATAAAATTGACCGTTGTATACATCTATGTATATATACGGATCATAACCATCAATACTCACCGGGCTGTTCTGAACATGAGAGGTTTCTTGCGGAGCTTGGAACGATTGTAAAATGAGCAAAATACAAGGTAATGGTTGGAATAAAATATATGCTCACAAGCGATTTTCACGCAGGAGGTTTAAAAAATGGGTGAGGTTCCAGCGGATATGCCGGTATTCCCTTCCCTGGGGGAGAATGTCTGCCTCGAATTCTTGAATAGCGAGTGGGGTGATTTTCGTGGGAGGTTTCGGGCAGATTATCTTCTGAATCCTGCATGGCTACAGGCGTTTTTGAAGCGCTGGGACTTGCAGGTGACGGATCCCTCTACTCCTGCGACAGTGGCGGTTCTACAAGAGTTGCGCACTCATATGCGACATATCATAGAAGCCCTTCCTGCTAGTGATCCTTCGCCTGATGACCTGGACATGCTGAACGCGATTTTGCTCCGCGCTTCATCAAAGCGCCGCCTGGTGTGGCGCGACCAGAAGTACGAATGGGAGGAAGTTGTTCCCTCTCGAGATTGGCAGTGGGTAATAGGAGAAATTGCGGCGGCTTTCGCCAATCTCCTGGTGGGGTGTGATCACCGGCGTCTGAAAATCTGCGCGAATCCCTACTGCCGTTCCTACTTTTATGACAAAAGCAAAAGCCGCACGCAGCACTGGTGTTTCTCCAAATGTGCAAATCTGTGGAGAACACGCCGCTTCAGAGCGCGTCGGAAGAAAGAAGGGGACTCTTTCTAGAAAAGAGAATAGTGCATGTGGCCTATTTACCCCAACGCAAAGTCATGGTATCCTTTAAAACGCTGTGTTTCCTTCTTCTAATCTTTTAGAATGAAGCAGCAAATACGGACACCTTTCAAGGATACCTGCCGGGAGTGAAGGACTATGCAACCAGGGGATCTTGTAGGTCAGACGCTTGGGCACTATCGGATCAAACGCGAAGTTGGTCATGGTGGGATGGCTGCGGTGTTTCTGGCCGAAGATATCCACCTGGGTCGTGAAGTGGCGCTCAAGGTTTTCTGGCCGCGTCCCGGGGAGACGCAGGATTTTCTTCGCCGCTTTGCTCGCGAGGCCCGGGTGCTTGCCCAGCTTGATCACCCGAATATTTTGCCTGTCTATGACTACGGCGAGCAGGGTGAGCTGGCCTATCTGGTCACTCCTTACATGTCCGGTGGAACACTCAAAGAAGTTTTGCGCAAGCGCAGAGCTTTTCCTCCCTCAGAAGCAACCGAACTGATCTGCCAGGTGCTTTCCGCGCTTCAATATGCTCATGACCGCAATTTGATCCATCGCGATATCAAGCCCGGTAATCTGCTTTTTAAAGGCAATGGCAACCTCGTGCTGGCCGATTTTGGTCTGGTAAAAGTACTGCAAGGCGAGCAAGGAGATGATACTCAGCTCCACACGTTGAGCCAGTCGGGGCAGATCACAGGGACGCCGGAATATATGGCTCCTGAGCAGATTAATGGAAAGGCCGAGGCAGCCAGCGATATCTACTCAATGGGTGTTGTGCTCTACGAGATGGTTACAGGAATGCGCCCGTTTACTGGGGATACACTGCTTGCCACTTTGATGAAGCACGCCCAGGAGCAGCCGCGCCCCCCGCGTGAGCTTAATCCCTACGTCTCTCCTCGGATGGAGACCGCAATCCTGAAAGCTCTGGAAAAAGATCCGTACCGGCGTTTCGCGCGCCCGATTGATTTTCAGCAGGCGTTGCAGCAAGTGGACAGTCCTGCTAGCAATACCAGGGTTGCTAGCCTGACCGCTGCCAGCAATGCTCCCGGCATCGAAGACTCACCCACTGCGCCCGACATACAGGCTCAGGCGCCTGGACCGGATCACGTTGCTCTGGCAGAGCGAGAAGCAGGCTCCAACGGACCGCATTCGCCCCTACACGATCAGCCCGGCCGATCTGGCTTGCGCTCTCCTGCTCAGACTCCTGTGAGTCTACAAGCCCGGCAGCGAGGCGGCGCAGAATCTGTAACTCCTCTTCCACCCGCTTATCCCTGGGTCCAATCTCAGACCATCGCACCGCCGCCGGAGATGCAACAGCCGCAGGGGCCGTCCAGACATTCGCGCACGCCAGCGGCTGTTCTGGCGGTTTTGCTGGTGCTGCTTGTAGGACTGGTTGCCTCGCTCCTTCTCACACCCTTACGGACAACGTTATTCGGCCAGCACCTGGCCACGACGCCGACTTCAGCCAGTCGTACAGTTACCGTGCCAGCGCGTCTGGGGACAACGCCCACGCCCGGCAATACTCAAGCCATGCCTCCAACTTCGACCGCCTGTCCTGCTGACGGCACCGCGCGACCCGCTACTCTGGCTGCGCTCTCTCTCGGCCACGATCCCACGATTGTCTATATTGTCAACGAGAGCGATGCCAGAGGCAACCCGACCTTTGGCACCATCAAAATCTATAATACAGTGACCGGCGCGAAGAAAGAGCTGGCCAAGACCAGCTCAACTGAAGTTACCGAGGCCCAGGTTTCTAATGATGGCCAGTGGGTGCTCTTTGTCGCAACGGTGGCCGGGGTATCAGAGCTGCGCCTGGTGCGCCTGGATGGTCAGGGATTGCAAACGCTGCTCTGTGCTCCTTCTGGCGTGACTATTCGCGACTCCCAATGGTCAATCGATCAGTTACACATCATTTTTGATGAATTTCCCCGAATTGGCGAGCCTACAGTCTATCTGCTGAATATCCTGACCGGCAAGCTCCAGGTGGAAGTCGTCCCGCCTGCTTCGGGCCTTGCTCTGGTGCCGCGTACCTGGCTGGACAATGCACGCGTCTTGATGGTTGGTATTGTGCCTGACTCCGATGCACCAGCGCAAAATATTTATATACTCAATATTGCAAATGGATCGAACCAGAATGCTTCGAACGTGACGGAAGTTTTCAATTCGTCTTTACTGCCCAAATCGAGCTGCTGGGACTTTGATACCAGTTTTGACGCCCAGAGTTTATTTATCGCGCAATGCGTTCCCGGCTTCCCTACCGGCTCAAGCCAGATTGTGCAACGACCGGTTGCTGGCGGCTCATCCACCACAGTCCTGACCAGCTCTACTCTCGCATTCAATACAGTACGCGTGATTGATCCGCATAATCCTTCTTCTCTGCTCGCTCTCGCCGCCGATCCCGGTCCGAGTGGCCCTAATGGAGATCCCGCTCATGATGGGCTCTACTTCCTCAATCTGAACACTCCTTTGTCACCAACGCGCCTGACTGACGCACCCGCGGACAGCTATAGCATTCTCAACGCTTTTTCACAGTACTTCTGGTCCAATGTTTCACGCGATGACACCATGTATGCTCTGGAAACAATTACACCAGGTACCAATGCCTACGCATTGAGCTATGGTCCGCTTTATGGAGGCGAGCCTACGACTTTCGCCTCGATTGCCGATACGGTTCTGGAAATCGCTGGCTGGACTACCACATAACGCAAAAACGGAAGAGTTTCTCAGACAGTGGAAGAATGCCTCTATAATCTAAAGGGGAGAGTTATTTTGTAAGGAGTAGCTTTTGTGAAAAAGATAGTTGGAATCTTTGCGCTTCTGGCGCTTCTCACGCTTTTTGCCGCGGCCTGCAGTGGAGGCGTGGCAGGCACTACCGGCAATACTATTGGCCTGACCAACGATAATTTTGCTCAGAGCAGTATTACCATCAAGAAAGGCGGGAGCATTACGCTGGTCAATCAGAGCAGCACCGTACATATTATTGCTAACGGCAGCTGGATAAATGGTAATACCCCCGATCCCAAACTTGAACCGGGCGCGCCAGTTGTGAATAACATGATGTTCAGTTCAGCCAACCAGACCGAGACAATCGGCCCGTTCAACACCTCCGGGACTTTTCACTACTATTGCAGCATTCACCCAGGGATGAACCTGACGGTGGTCGTCCAGTGATTGTTTGCTCTGCGAAGCATACGCAAAGTGCATGCTTCGCAAAGCAAAACAGATGAACGGCAATAGAAGCTTAGGCGGGCTGTTATGTGATTGGTCCTTTCTCAAGGAGAGAAAACGTTTAGATAGCTTCGCCTACATATAGAAGTCTTTCTGCCGCTCCTAAAATATTTTTGTCTTCACATATTTGGAGCATGAGCTCTATCCAGGCTTTCTGGACCTCTGGTTTGAGCTTCGCAACCTCTTCGCGCCTTCCCCCAAGCAGCCCTTCGCACGCCGCCAGCGCCAGGGTGGAGAACCCATGCGATTCGTGCAGCGGAATAATCTCGGAAGGCTGAGCAAAATACACGCCCTGTGAACTGACAAAATCGGCAGGATTTTGCTCGAAATTAAAGCCCTGACCGGTTTGCATCAGCTGTTGAACCCCAGCAGTATCCAAAATGCCTTCCGGCCACCGATTGAAGCCCTCATAGATGGCTGCGGCGCGGGTGAGCATCATCGCGAAGGCTTTGCCTCCAGGACGGAGAACCCGCCGCTGCTCAGCGACCGCTCTGGAGCGTGCTGCGAGGGTGGGTAAATGATAAAGAGGGCCCAACGATAAGACAGCATCAAAGGAGGCATCAGGAAATGGCCCTAACTCCTGAGCATCGACGAGCTGGACCTCTACCTGTACTCCTGTATGGGCACACTGTCTTTTGGCCCAGTGGAGGTTTTGCTCTGAGATATCAACCAGGGTCACTGTGTATCCTTGCTGTGCCAGGAAAATGGCATAGCGACCTGGACCTCCTCCTATATCGAGAAGGCGAGCGGGCGGAGACGGTAAATAGCGAGCGAGATAGTGCTTGACTGTTGCATATTCCAGCACGTAGTGGTCCAGGCGAGTCCATTCATATGGCACAATCCGATCATAGAATGTGCGGATAGCCGCAAAGAGTTCGGGGTTTTCCCGCTCTCCGTACAAAGAACTATGTTGGTTGCTAAATTTGTTTTTCATACCGTCTCCTTAACCAAGCCCTCGAAAAAGCGGAAGCTTATATCTCAGATGAGAGAAATAGAAAGCTATATATTGCTTCATAGCTTTTGTTTATCTTCATCTTCCTCGTAAAGTATGCAAATTCGGAATAAGGCACTTGACACAAAGTTCTATATCCGGTATAACACAGTGAGGCGAAAGCATCAGAATTTGAACACAAATCCAACTCTTGTTTTGCGCTCGCCTTCCAGATAAGTGGCTCTACTCAGATCTGCACCTTTTCATATTCTAACATTTATATAAATAAATATGTAATGGATCGTTCCCAAATTCTTCAGAAAGGGTTTCCTGCGATGTCTCAAGAAGCAGAGATCTCTGTTTGTATCTTTTCGGCATTCGATACTGGAATTGTCATTGATACGGCATCGCTCAATTTAGAACAGTATCGAGACTATGCTAATAAAACAATGCTTTATCTCCAGGAGAGCTATCCTAAAGCGAAGTGGACACAGGAGGATGCGTTTGCCCTTCATGGATCAGATGATGCAATAGACTTCTTCCCTACGCTCAATCTTAGTTTTGTCAAAGCAATTTGTCCTTTGTTGCTGGCTGAACGGGTCCTAAATCTTAGTCTTCCCAATGGCACAAGGTGTACTGCTCATTTTTCTGAATCGGTCGTCTATTTCCATACATTTAGTGCTGGGACAGTTAGCCTCGAAGCCGTCCTGAATTGGGACAAGCCGTATACATCAGAAGATCTGCACCAGATTAACCGCTATCTTCTAATGCGGCTTGCTCCTCTGGTCGAACCTCAACTTCCAAGTATCATACAGGCATTTGTTAAAGGCGTCCATCATTCAAAATGTCCTCTCTACATTCCGCCGTTTGCGGAACTAGTGCCAGCTACGACGACACGAAACTTTCTTTACTGGTCACATTTTGTCTATGTTGCCCGGGCTGATGAAGTGAAAAGTTTAAATGCTAGTATCAATTGTCTCAAGCCTCTGATGATGCCTATTAACGACAAGAAGGTAGAAAATATGGCTCTCAGAAGCGACCGTTATATTTACTTTGGCTGGGGTAGATCTATGATTGGGTGCCTGAGATCCCTCCCGCATCAATCTATATCCTCGTATGTTCACGCATTGGAAACCAGAAATTATCTCTGGAAAACTCTCTATGATCTTGATCGAGGTTTGCGCAATGCTGTCGTGGAAGTGCGAAAAATTCGTTCTGAAGAGGAAGCCAGTAAGCTTTCTGAGAATCTCCGCGCGCTCGATTTTCGTATCAAGGAAATACTCGAAGGTTTTGATTCCTTCAAATTAACATTCGATCACGAAAAGATCTGGCTAATGAAGCAGCTTGACGAAAATTGGCTTACGAGAGAGCTTGTTAATAGTCTACAAACCCGTTTGCAATCTTTTCAGGACTTCTATGACTTTAGTGAGGAAACGACCAGACGTTTAGAAGAGAAACGGTTGCAAAATATATTGAACGTAATAGCTGTATTCTCGACAGCTGGTGCTATTACCAGTATTATCAATTTTTTTGATACAAAGAATCAACTATCGATTTTTTCTCGTGGTATACTGTTAGGCCTATTTCTTCTATTGGTTATTTGTGTGTACCTGATAGCAGTAAGAGTGTCACGAGCACGCAGGCAAGCAACCTTTCTGGATAAGGGTGACGCTAAGAGGAAAGATATACATAGTGAATCAGCGGAGGAAAAAGCAGACTAATGTGCGTAGGTGCAAGCTGAAGCTAAGAAGTCGGTTGCGTACCTGAGCCTGCCAGGTCGGTAGAAGTTCATTGGGGCCAAGTGATGAAAGATCGTTCTACTTCTGTACAGTCATTTTCTGCTATTCTCATAATTATCAAGTAGTTTGCATTTATCTTTCACTCACCGTTTCTTCAGTCCTACGCATACTATGCTATCTTGGATGCACGCGGATCTGCAACATCTGTCTCATTTGTGTTGACGCTTCAGGCTGTGCCCATTACAATAGCACTCAAATTTGTCGTACCCAATGCCTTTCCTGGATGGAACGCACGATGCGCATTATACACAGCCTCGATGAAATGACCGAAACTGCCCGCGGCTGGCTGGCCGGGGGGCCTGTCGGGTTCATTCCTACCTCTGGCCGTTTGCATGCCGGCCACTTCTCACTGGTAGATGCAGCTCGCAAAGAATGTGAGGTGACAGTTGTCAGTATTTTTGGAGAAAAAGGAAAATCCCATACGCCCGATCAGGGGCCGGGCTTGATGTACGATCTGTCTAGAGATGTGCAATTGCTGGATTCTCTTCAGGTCGATGTTGTCTTTATTCCACGTCCTGAAGATATCTATCCTCCTACCTTCGCCACCTATGTTATAGCTTCCGGCCCTGTTGTTGAGCGTCTGGAGTGTTCCCTGGCCAGGGATCAGGCCCGCTATGTAGCCACCGTTTTTACAAAGCTCTTGCAGCTTATTCGCCCGGATATTGCATATTTTGGCCAGAAAAGCGCGCAGAAGGTTGCCCTGGTTCGTTGTCTTATTCACGATCTCTGTATTGATACGAGCCTGCGCGTCTTGCCTACTGTTCGAGAAGGGGATGGTCTTGCGGTCAGCAATGCCAATGCTTTGCTCACACCCGCCGAGCGCCAGGCAGCTCCCCTGCTCTATCGGGCGCTACTGCGTGCTAAAGCCTTGATTGAGCAAGGGGAACGCCGGGTTTCGTTTTTAGAGCAAACGATGACTGATCTTCTCTCCTCTTCGCCGCTCTTGCGCCTGGATTATGTGACCATTTGCGATCCCTCTACTTTTGCTGAGCTCGACCGCTTGCCCGATCTTGTCCCCACCCGTGGCTCGCCTGGGTTTCTCCTGGCTATAGCCGCGCATATCGGTTCTGTACGCCTGACCGACAATATCCAGTTTACCAGGGACGGCTACTGGCTCATGTAATTCACCTATCTCTTCTGCGCTGAATAGAGCGAGGCAGCTTGTCCGCGTCGTGAGCAGCATAAAAATCCGGGCGCCCAAATAAGACGCCCGGATAGAGATGGCTCTACGAACTAGCGCACAAATTGCTTCAATACCTCGTCGACTCCAGGATGGTTACGATTGAGACGCAGGTCCTCCGCTCCCGAAGGATCAGTCTGCAAGAGCAAAATGCCCTGCTGGATACATGTATTCAGCAATTCGCGCGCGGACTCACGCGTTAACCGCCCACGGAAGCGATTCTTCGGGTTAACGGGGTCGCCGATGAAATTTGAAACGCCAATCACCGTGCGCCATGACCAGTTGCGGTCAATATAGTCAAGGAACTGCAAGAATTGAGGATCAAGCGCATCCATCGGATACGGTTGGTACTGCGATGGGGGCGTATTCAAGGAGATCGCGGGCATACTCCCCGTGTTTCCTGTGAGAGAGCCAAAGGTGCCATTCCCTGTTGTAGTCACTCCAGTGGGGCTTCCCCCTGGAACCAGGGGAACAAACTGATTGGCACTGCTAATGAGATCTCGGCTGACGGTTCCCGGTATACCAACAACAATCACAGTTTTGTTCAGGCGTAATTTCAAACGGGCGCTGATACGTGTAAAATCTTTATCCCCGGTCATCAAAACGAAAGTAGAGATACTGGGCCGATCAAAGACAGTTTCAATAATATCCATCAGCATATTCAAGTCAACGGTGCTTTGCACCACTGTACTTTGAACGATCGTGCTCGCACCACTCCCGCTGATGGCAGGTACATGACCGGTATTACCGGTGGAGTGCATCGGCGAAGGAGGGGGATACCCCAGTGGCCCCGTATTGCCCCCGCCAAATCCTAAGGGCCCCGATGGGGGCGTTTGCTCGTAAGCACCAGCATACGAGGAATTCTGTCGCGCGGATTCACCCTGCTGATAGTCGGTGGGATCAAAGTTGTCCCCAGACCTTCCCTTGTTCTCAACACGAGGGCGCTCCTCCGTGTCATCTGCGTCCAGATTAGAATTGTCCTGGTATGCGGACCAATCCCCACCCAGATGTTGGGAGGTAACTGCCGGCAGTGGTCCCGAGTTACCAAGCGGCCCACTTGGCCATTGGCGATAGCCGTACCCCTGCTCGTTGCCCAGCGCTCCCGTTGTAGCACCGCTGCTATAATGCACCGTTCCCATGCGAATACGATCACGTTGCTTGGCCGGGCAATCTATCCGGTCAATCATCGCTGCGGTCAAACTGCCTTTAAACGGCTCAGGCTGACGAGACCAATCCGCATAGGCGCGGGCCACCATCACGGTACCATAACGGCGTGCGACGGCTATCAGCTCCTGGGGATCAGGCTCCCGCCGCTGGATATTCAGCATACTATAACGGATGTTCTCAAAATCGATGAATAATGCTATATCTTCAGGCACATTCTTCTCCTCTCTGGGAGAAACCGCACAAACCAAGATTTCTGATTGTTCAAGTACTCGGACATATCTCACTCAACGGTCAGATATTTGCGCTCTTGCTATCCTCATGCTATGAGCATATCATACTTTTTAAGTAAAGTCGAGTGGTCTGTGCTTTACTTTCTGTAGTAACTATGGTATAGTCTTGTCAAATAGTTATGTAAGGGCTTTTCCTATCTTTTTGAGACGTTGCCCTGCACACAGAATACAGTACTATGGAACCGACGACATCTACAACCCGTACATATTCTCGTCCTCTTCCCTCCGATAATTCAACCTGTCCGGTTGCGCTCACCGCTAAAATCATCAGTGGTAAGTGGACTTTGCTTATTATCCGCGATTTGGCCTCCGGTGTCAAACGCTTCAATCAACTCGAACGGTCTCTCCGAGGAATCAGCCCGAAGACACTTTCCGAACGCTTACGCTCCCTGGAGGAAGAAGGTATTGTCCAGCGACAGACCTTCGCTGAGGTGCCGCCTCGGGTCGAATATTCGCTGACCGAGAAAGGCCGTGATCTCGTCGAGGTAATCACCTGTATGCGCTGTTATGGCAATCGCTGGCTTTGCAATTCCAGGGCATTGAACTGCCCATCAGATGCTCTACCCTGACTTTGATCGAGCACGCACTGTTTCCTCCTGACTTTTCTTTTTTGCTCCGTTTCGCCTCATCCCTATGAGTCCCTGTCACTTCTTTGCCTCAATAGAGAAAAACCGGGGATGCACCCCGGCTCTTTGGCCAACGTAGAAAGCCCGTTGTTTGCAGATTTAAAGGGAAGCGCCGATCAGCTCGCGATTATGATCAGTCAGAAAGCGACGAAGGGTTCCCTCGATTTCTTCTGATTCGCGCTCGCCGGGCTCTTCAACTAGGCTTTCCGCCTGACAGAGCAGGTCATATAAACCGGCGATGTCATAGCGTAATTGCACCTGTAGCTGGCCGCTACTGTTAAATCCTTCAACAAACAGGCCATCCTCTTCTTCATGAATGGCTATGCTTCTTACGCCGAGCTGATCCAACACTTGACCCACCGCATGCAAAATGCTCGCATAACTAAACGTGGCCCGCATTGATCCCTCCCTAAATGTTGTGGAGTTAGATAGACAACCATTGTACTTGATAGACTGCACTGTCAACCCGAGATACGAGGCTG
>DATGKW010000057.1:0-28178 GCA_035294465.1 Ktedonobacteraceae bacterium
AAGGAGGGCTAATATGCCGGAAGCTGAAGTGAATGTGATCACCGGAGCTTTTAGTTACACCGGGAAATATATTACGCGCAGGCTGCTAGCTCTGGGCAAGCAGGTACGTACATTGACAGGGCATCCTAATAACCTCAATCCATTTGGAGGCCAGGTGAGCGTTTATCCGTTTCATTTTGAGAGGCCGGCGGAACTGATGAAAAGCCTGGAAGGCGCTACGACTCTTTATAACACCTATTGGGTGCGTTTTGCTCACGGCAGAACCACATTTGATAAAGCAGTCGAGAATACGATTACCTTAGTAAAGGCTGCGGAGGAAGCCGGGGTGCGCAGAATCGTGCATGTGAGCATTACCAATCCCACTGAAGACTCGCACCTGCCCTACTTTCGAGGCAAAGCCATTCTGGAGAAGGTAATTCAGGACTCGCGGCTGGAGCACGCCATCATCCGGCCGACAGTGATTTTCGGTGACGAAGATATCCTGATCAATAATATCGCCTGGCTCTTACGAAGGTTCCCCATTTTTCCTATTTTCGGTTCGGGACAATATAGCCTTCAGCCGATCTATGTGGAAGATATGGCCGACCTGGTGGTGCAGGCGGGGCAGGGCCGGGAGAGCCTTTTGCTTGATGCCGTGGGACCGGATATCTTTCGCTTTGAAGATCTGGTCTGTTTACTTGCTAAAATACTGGAGCGTCGTGTTATAATAGCTCATGTTTCGCCTCGTATGGGACTCACGCTAGCCAGGATGATTGAGCCGTTTATCGGTGATGTCTTAATCACACGCGACGAAATTGCAGGTCTGATGGCCGGTCTTCTGGTTTCACAGCAGCCGCCAATGGGTACGACCCGCCTGGAAGACTGGCTGCACAAGCACAAAGGGAGCGTGGGCAAGGTTTATGCTTCAGAACTGAATAGGCACTATCGGTGAAGCCTGTCTTCTCAATTTGTATGGGGGCACATTGCTAATGCACTTTATGGAAAAAACTGTGGGATTCTCAGGATGGCGCTCCAAATCCCCTCGTCTTTTGTTTATTCTAGGGTTTTTATGTATCTATCTGATCGGCCTTGCGGCCTTAACGCCGCGAGCTTCTGCCGCAACGCTGAGTATACCGGGGGGAGATGTTTCAGATCCCGTTGTACGCCAGGTAGATATTGCCCAGCCGGCTGTTGTGCGTATTATTACGACGATTACCGGCAGTCTGGCCGTGCGTTTTACTCCAACCTCAGACCCTGTGACCTTTCCGTTGAGCGGCGGCACTTATCCTATCCAACTGAGCGGCACCGGCGCTTTTATCAGTTCGCACGGCGAAATTTTGACCGCAGACCACGTGGTGAATCCGCCGCATGATCAGGAACTGGATCAGGCGCTCTATGAAACCGCAGCCCAGGATATCGCGGATTACATTAATACGCATCTCCAGCCTAGCCAGCCCTTTAGCCCCGACGATGTAGTTGCCGCGCTTGAAGCAGGCGAGTTCTCATCTACCACAGCCTACGGTCAGCCAAGCAGCGAGGTCTTTCTGAGCACGGCCTATACCGGCTCCATCAACGCAGCAAGTCTCAACGGTGTTCCGGCCAAAGATCACGCGACGGTGGATCGGATCGAGGCGCAAAGTTCGTTTGACGCGATGGATGTAGCCATTGTCCACGTCAGCGGCATGGATGATATGCCCAGCATTCAGTTAGACAATTCCAATCAGGTTCAGGATCTGGATAATCTGACGATTATTGGCTATCCCGGCAATGGCGATCTCAGTAACTCTCCTACCGATCTTCTCACTTCATCTGTGAACAAGATCTATGTAAGTGCGATCAAGACGACCGATGCGGGCGCTCCAGTAATCGAGGTTGGTGGCAACGTTGAGCATGGCGATAGTGGCGCCCCGGCACTGGATAGCAACGGCAATGTCGTAGGTATCGTCAGTTTTGGTCTGTCCGATGCCAATGATATAGGTCTGACTACGTTCTTGCAAGCGAGCAACAGCGCCGAAACGCTGATCCGGTCGCAGGGAATCAATACGGCTCCGGGCCCATTTGAAAAGGCATGGAGCCAGGCCATAGATGATTATTCCTCTGCGGCGCCTGGACACTGGCACAAAGCTCTCCAGGAACTTCAGAGCCTGGCCAACAATTATACAAACTTCCAGGGTGTCACTCCTTACCTGACATACGCGCAGAGTCAGGCTGGCCACGAGCAGGTGCCTTCAACGACCGGATCTACGGGCGCGAGTGCTGCGTTGATCGTTGTCTTGATTCTGCTCTTGCTGGTAATCCTTTGCGCCGTGCTCTTTGTTCTCCTGAGAAGACGCGTTCAGCCCGTTGTTGCCACTCCGTATGCAATGGCAACGATGGGTACCTATCCACAGCAGCCGGGCGGCTCTTTTGGAGCATATTCGTCGCTTCCGCCGGGCTATATTCCGCAAACGCCTGCGAATCATACTGCGGCTTCCCAATACGAACTTGCAGCGCAACAGGTGCCGCAAACGCCACCACTTACTGTGAGCGCGGCTCCGCTGTCTCAGCCATCAAAGGAAGCAGAGCCAGCTTATGCGAATGGCTCAGGGCTTGCGATGCCACCAGCAAACTGGCCTTTTGCTTCCGAGAGCAGCGCTGCTGCCCAGCCTGTGGAACAGGCGAAACCGTTTGAACGTGGCCTTCCTACCTGGGCACCGCCTGAAGCGGTTGCGCAAGCGCCTGAACCGACTCCTCTCGCGCAGCAGGTGCCCGCGCAACCGGCCTCTGTTACTCCAACTGAGGGGCAAGAAGAGAGCGGCGCTCAGGCACGAACCTTCTCTGTGCCCAGAAGGCCATCTCTGCCCTTGACTGATAGCTCTACTACTAATCAGCAGATATGGGTCGCTCCTTGCGGCCACGTTAATACCCTGAACGTGCGTTTCTGCCGTGTCTGCGGCCAGTCAATCTCGCCCACCGACTCGCAGGACCTTACCGATATGAGCAGGCTGTCAGGGCTATAGTCTCTCCCTCGCCGCAGGTGTGTATCCGATATCCATCGCGTATACGCCTGCGGCGCTCGCTTCTGTTCTATATTAGTGTGGAACAGGCGTGATAGATGCTTTTCATACCAACGTATAAAACATTTGTGCAGCGAAGCTGCGCGGACTTCTAACGAACTGATATATTGCCAGAGACCTATCAACAATGATTGTTGATAGGTACTTTTTCACTTTTGGGTTAGCTTTATTGAGATTCTTCTGCATTTCAGGTTAATTTGATGTATAATGCTGCTAAGATTGTTTCCTTTCCGATCTGGCGAAAGAAACGACGGATACCTGTTCACTCTGGGGTAAACATTTAGCGGTTACTATCCCGGTACCAGGGATGTTCCCGGCAGAGAGTAAGGCGATATATGTATCGAGAAGAACACATGTATAAATCAGACAAATGGAGGCATAAACTCTCCAGGGTATGCCTGTCAGGCATGCTATGCCTGACTCTGATATGTATGGGAACAATAGTTATTGGTACGCCATCTGCCTACGCGGGGGGCGTGCCCGGTGGCAATATCTCCGATCCTGTTGTGCGGGCCGTCGATATTGCTAAGCCTGCCGTCGTACGAATTATTACTCAGATGGCAGGCCTGTTGACGGTCAATTTCTCCAACGGCCAGAATGTTACCTTTCCCTTGACTCTCCAGAATGGTTTTAATGGCTACCCTGTTGCCGTATCCGGCACAGGAGCATTCATTAGCGCTCACGGCGACATTTTAACAGCTGATCACGTAGTTCACCCGGTGCAGGATGATAGAACAGCCGTGGATCAGGCGCTGGATCAGCTGGCGTCACAAGATGTCTCCGACTATATCAACCAGCATTTGAACCCTGCTCAGCCTACGACGCCAGATCAGGTAGCGCAGGAACTAATCAGTGGGCAACTGCGCTCTACTTCACAATATCAACAGCAGCAGAGCTTTGCCTATCTGAGCACTGATTATAGTGGCCCTCTGAGCGTGACCAATTTTCAGGATATACCGCCAAGCCAGTATGCCCTTGTCGATCAGATTGAGAAGTTTAGCCCTTTTAATGATCAGGATATTGCGATTATTCATGTCAGCGGCATGGATAATATGCCAATGCTGCAGCTAGGCAATTCCTCAGATGTGCAGGAACAAGATACCTTAACGATTATCGGCTTTCCCGGCAATGGCGACGTTGCTGGCACGACCGCTACCGATTTGCTGAGTTCTTCGATCAATCAGGTGCTGGTTAGTTCGATTAAAACGACCAATACCGGCTCGCAGGTTATTCAGGTGGGTGGCAACGTGGAGCAAGGGGATAGCGGTGGCCCCGCGCTCGATAGTAACGGCCAGGTTGTAGGCATCGTCAGTTTTGGCGCGGCTGATACTGCCGGGAGCACCAGTTTCCTGCGCACCAGCAATAGCGCGCAGCAGTTGATTCAGGCTGCTGGCATTAGCACCGCGCCTTCGGCTTTCCAGCAAGCCTGGAGCAAGGCGTTCAATGACTATGCCTCGAATGTGCCCGGTCACTGGCATCAGTCTATGCGGGAATTCCAGCAGCTTGCCAACACATATCCGAACTTTAAGGCGGTTCAGCCTTTTCTGCAATATGCCAGCCAGCAGGCGCAGACGGAGAAGCAGACGCAGGAAGCCAATTCGCCCACATCGAATAATACTCCTGCTACCAGCAGGTCCGGGTTTGGATCGCTTAATCCTATGTACATCATTATTGGTGGGGTAGTCGTGTTGATCGTCCTGGTCGGTAGCGGCCTGGCCATCTCACGCAGGCGCAAACCTGCGCTTGCTGCTCTGCCCCCAACACCGGCTGGCTACAGCACGGCCTCACCCAATCCTGCCGCAGCCTCGCAGGCATTCCCATATCAAGCACCATCCGCTTATCCGCCGCCGAACTACGGCGCCAGAGCAGGGCAGGGACCTCAGCCGGCCGGGTATCCTCCCCAATCGGCGCTGCCATCCACACCTCAGCCGGGCAACCCATTCCCTCAGCAACCGCTTGGGAGCGGTATGAGTGCGTTTGGTGCCCCACCGGTGCCTGTGACGCCGCGACCTACGTCCGCAGCACCCGCTCCCCAATGGCGTACCTGGGCCTGCGGACATGTCAACCGCGACGATGCGCGCTTCTGCCGCGTATGCGGCGAGCCAGCTCCGCCCACGCCTATTGTGCGCCGCGTCGAGCAGTGAACATAAAACGAAAGGGGGTTGCGAGCGCTCGCAGCCCCCTTTTCAATTCCGTTGAATTTATGCGCCCATGATATAATAGCCGGCGTCCACAAACAGGATCTCACCGGTAATGGCGCGCGCCAGGTCGCTGGAGAGGAAAAGCGCGGCGTCGCCCACTTCGCTCTGCTCGATATTGCGCCGCAGAGCGGCGACCTCGCTGGTGTGGTTGCGGAAAGCTGTAAAGCCGGAAATGCCGCGCGCAGCTAATGTATTCAACGCGCCGGCGGAAATGGCGTTGACGCGAATGTTATACTCGCCCAGTTCATAGGCCAGGTAGCGCACGCTGCATTCTAGCGCGGCTTTCGCTACCGCCATGACGTTGTATTTCGGCATCACACGCTGGCTGGCCTGATAGGTCAGGGCCAGCATACTGCCTCCACCCGCGGCCTGCATGAGAGGTAACGCGCGCCGCGCCATCGCAGTCAGCGAATAAGCGCTGATGTCCAAAGCGGAGACAAAGTCCTGGCGCTCGGTCTGATAGAAAGGATTCTCCAGCGCGTTTTTTGGCGCGAACGCGACCGAGTGAATCAGGATATCCAGTTTCCCTCCAAAGGTTTCGCCTGCCTGGGCAAAGGCCGCGTCCAGTTCGCTGTCGCTCTGAACATCGCATTGAAACGTTGTTGTGCCGGGAATCTGAGCAGCCAGGTTTTTTACCTCTTTCTCCATGCGTTCCTGGTAAGAGAAGGCCAGCGTGGCCCCCTCGCGGGCTAGAGACTGAGCAATGGCCCAGCCGATTGAGCGATGATTGGCAATCCCAAAAATAAGCGCTTTCTTTCCCTCAAGTAAAGGCATGTACGTCTCCTCCCAAATTGTAGCTAGAACGAGATAGGATAATTCCTGTTAGCCCATCCAATCATACCGTTTGCCAGATTATAAACTCTCTTCAAGCCCGCTACCAGCGCGATCTCACAGGCGGTCGCACTCCTCTGGCCTGAGCGGCACACAAAGAGAACGGCTTCATCGGCGGGGAGGTTGAGGTCCTTTAGAGCCTGGCCAAAGGTGTCGATGGTATTGATTGGTACCAGGGTAGCTTCGGGGATATGCCCTTCCTGCCATTCCTCCGGCTGACGCACGTCAATTACGCGTATTCCCTGCTCAATGAGCTTTTTAGCTTCATCGGTGCCAATAGTTTCGTAGGGAAATGCTTCTTTTTCGTCTGTGTATGACATGGAAATGCTCCTTACTGATGAGTCTTTTCGTATTCTTCAAGCCAGAGGCGCCCCAGAGTGGTCATGCTGATCACGTATTCGTCGCCGATAAAGGTCATGGTGAGCAGGCCCTGGTCCTCCATATCGCGAAAATCATCTGTCACCAGAAAATACCGGCGCACCATGCGCGCTAGATCGCTCTCAGGCAGTTGCTTCCAGATCGATAGTTCTCGTAAGACGGCAGCGAACTTGGGACCGCTATCATCGATTGCTCGCATAGATCCGCCTCCTCACCCGATTTTGACGAATATTTCTAAATGGGTTGCTTGCCCAACAGTGTAACAAATCCAGGGGTCAAGAGCAAGTGAAAAAGTGGTCCTGGCTTCCACCAACAATCGAGGGCTGGCGGACTTATGGTCTCGACGCAGCTTGCAAACTATGCTATAAACATTGCAGTATCCTCAAGCGGATCGTTGTTCAGCCTTTGCCGGACCTCCCACACCCTGAGGGATTATATAAATGAGAGTTGAAAAAGTCAAGTAATCGTGTATTAATTAAGGAGTTCAGCCATGTCGAATTCAGATCGGCCAGAGATAGAGGCCAGCACTGTCATACGCAATATTGGGCAGCTCGTGACGATTTCGCAACAACCGTTGACCGGGGCTGGCGGCCCGCTCCAGGTTATTTCCGACGCGGCGCTGGCCGTCCACCGGGGAAAAATCGTTTGGATTGGCCAGGATAACGATGCCGAACCATTATTCCAGCATAGCCGCAGCCGTAGCGATGGGATCACGATCATTGACGCCGAGGGAGCTGTCATCACACCCGGCCTGGTAGATTCGCATACCCATCTTGTCTTTGCTGGCGACCGGTCCGAAGAATTCCACCTGCGCCGCCAGGGTGTGAGCTATGGCGAATTGCTGGCCCAGGGACGCGGCATTCTTACCACGATGAAGGCCACGCGCGAGGCCGATTCAGAAACCCTGACCGCACTGGCGCAGCGCCGGCTGGACTCTATGCGCCACTATGGCACGACTACCGTTGAGGTCAAAACGGGCTATGGCCTTGACACTATCACCGAAGAAACCTGCCTGCGCATTATCAACAGCCTGAACTCCCTTGAATCGATGCCCAGTTCATTGCCCGATCGCATGAGAGTGGTGCCTACATTTTTAGGAGCGCACAGCGTGCCGCCTGAATATCGCGAGAAACGCCAGGCATATGTGGACCTGATTGTAGAAGAGATGCTGCCCTCGTTTGTCGGTCTGGCCAGTTTCTGCGATGTTTTCTGTGAGCGCGAAGCCTTCAGCCTGGATGAGTGCCGGCGCATCCTGGCTCGCGCCAAAGAACTGCATTATGGGCTAAAGATCCACGCTGACCAACTCAGCCCATCCGGTGGCGCACGCCTGGCGGCAGAACTGGGCGCAACCTCCGCCGATCATCTAGATTTCGCCAGCGATGAGGATCTGGACGCCATGCGCGAGGCGGGCGTAGTAGCGACGCTGCTGCCCGGCTGCTCCTATACCCTGCGCACGCCCTATCCCTCCGCGCGGCGTTTCCTGGATCATGGCCTGCATGTCGCGCTGGCCACAGACTTCAATCCCGGCACCTCCTATTGCGAGAACATGCAAACTATGCTCGGCCTGGCCATGTCGGCTATGCATATGAGTCTGGATGAAGCACTGACTGCCGCTACCATCAACGGCGCCCGCGCCCTCGGCCTGCAAGACGAGATTGGCAGCCTGGAAATAGGCAAACGCTGCGAATTAACCCTCTGGTCAATCCACGATTATCAGGAAATCGGCTATCATTTCGGCGTGAATCTTGTCCATTCGGTGCTGCGGCTCTGAGAGCTGCTTCCAGGGCCCGTGCCCCTCTGAAACGAGAATGTTTCACGTGAAACGCGCCGCCGAGTCTGCTAACCTGCCATTTTGGTGAAGGAGCCGCAGAGCAAGCAGAGCAATCCAAACCCAGCCAATGATGATGGCAATGCGTTGAAGCAAGCCAACCGGCGAATTGGGAAAGATGCCTTTTTGATCAAGTATTGCCACAACGAGGGACCCGGCAAAGAAAGCCAGGAAGAGTAGACCTGTGATCAGCGAGTAGAGGGTCCAACCCCGCCAGGCAGGATCACCAGCGAAGCGGCGAGCGAGCACGAAAGCGCCAATCGTCAGAGAACAGAGGGTAAGAAGCGCGTTGATTCCATGGATCATTCCGTGCCAGGTGCTACCTGGGGTACCCGGCGGGTCGTAGTTCAAGCTCGGATCGGTGACGAAGACGCCGGCGATGAGAAGAGAGAGCCCAAAAATGCCCAGCAGCAATGGTCCCCAGACAGAGCCTTTACCTGAGCGAAATACTTGCCGCAGTCCAAAAGCGAAGCAGATTACGAGTACTCCGCAGACGAGGAAATTTACAATCTGCGTCCAGCCCTGATTGCTCAGGCTGAGCTCGCTGACGAAATCGTGCCACGCGCTGTAGCCGGGGCGGACAGCTCCCTCGATCAAGAATGCCACAATGAAGAGGAGCGGGCCAACAGCGCCACACGCGATGAGCAGCTTGACCGGCAAAGAATAGGCTTGTGCCTGGCTGTGCTCTGCTTGCATATTCGTTTCCTTTCTAGTCCAGCCATTTAATTGTGCGGTGGTTTCAGCGCCACCAGAGCAGCGGGAATACTGCCAATGAAGACCAGCACGAAGCCGAAGATTTGTAAAAGGCCCAGGTGTGTTGGATAAGCAACTGCCTGGAAAGGCGGGCCGGCAATGATGAGGCAGGAGGCCCACAAGGGAATGACGCGCGCTCGCGCAAGCGCAATACCTAGCAGTATGTATCCAAGCAGGTGACCGACGATCCAGCTAACGAAAAGCAATAAAATTGCCCATTCAGAGGAGACATGCTGAAACAGTGTCACGAATGCGGCGCTACTTCCGATCTGCGCTATATTCTTGACCGTAGCTTCCTGTGCCACAAAAACGGGCCAGGGGAGACTACCTATCAGGCCGAATGCTGTGCCGATAGTGGCTAGCCAGGGCGAGCGCTTCATCGCGAGCAGACCCAGGCCAAGATAGCTTAGAGGGAAGAAGTAGGGGGTAATGACGTTGAAGAACAGGAACAACTGAACCCTTAGCGGACTCGCCGTCTCGAATGCGGCGATGGTGGCGCTTCCGCCAGGGGGTACACCACCGGTAGGGTCGAAGATGAACCCCAGGAAGATAACGAGCGGTGCCAGAACCATGCATAGGGCAAGACAGGCACGCTGAACTTTGCGATAAGCAGGGTAGATAACTTGTTGCTGGTCGGATTGATGAGAAAGCATGGCGAGTCCTTTCCTTAGACCGGTCTCCTGCAGTCCTATATCGCCAGGCAGCGGACGAACCTCCAATCGGTGGAAAGATTGAGTTTGGAAAGCTTCGCTCTCGTACTCACAAAAATATTCGCAAGGGTTATAGAGGGCAGTTCCACTCTTTTTTCTCCTCTCTGATGCAGTAAACACAAATATCTTATCTCTTTAGCATATTTTATAAAAAGTTCTCAAGGGCATAAAAAGAGTCGCCGATGAATAAATGCTGGTGACTTTACAAGCGGCAACAAAGAGATCCTATTTACTGAGGGGTTATGTACTCCGGCATTAGCATACATATCTGAACAGAGAACACCTTGTTATGATTATTCTAGTAGCCTGCCAATACTCTATCGGGCGCCTGTTTCTAGAGATAGGTTGATAAAAGCGTTTCTGTGTCAAGATCGAACCGCCGGTGAGAAGACAGTCACAGCCATTTTACGCCCGGCCCGTTCATCTGCTACAATGCAGCCAGGAGGCAGCGCTGCCTGGAAAGGATGATCAATGGTGAAAGCAGATAGTGTTCCTACTTTGCCCACAGAGGTTACGATACATGGTCGGGAACTGACGAGCGCTGATGTGCTCGCTGTCGCTCGCCGCTATGCC
Source organism: Ktedonobacteraceae bacterium (assembly GCA_035294465.1). Taxonomy (GTDB): domain Bacteria; phylum Chloroflexota; class Ktedonobacteria; order Ktedonobacterales; family Ktedonobacteraceae; genus Paraktedonobacter. The sequence goes on from DATGKW010000057.1 coordinate 10,310, forward strand.
CCGGTTTCGCTAGGAGCCGAGTCACTTACGCGCATCAATGCCGCTCGCCGGGTAATTGATCGCCTTGCCGACGAAGGACGGACGGTCTACGGCGTTACAACCGGCTTCGGCCACCTCAGCCGCGTGCGCATTCCCCACGAGCAACTGACCGACCTGCAGCATAATCTGCTGCGCAGCCACGCAGCCGCGCTAGGAGAGCCGGTAAGCGAAGAGGTTGCGCGCGCGATGATGCTTTTGCTGGCCGCCAGCCTGGCCCGCGGCCATTCGGGCGTACGCGTGGAAGTAGTCGAGTTGCTGCTGAATATGCTCAATGCGCACCTCTATCCGGTTATTCCTTCGCGTGGATCTGTGGGAGCCAGTGGCGATCTCGCTCCGCTTGCACACCTGGCGCTTACCCTGATCGGCGAGGGCGAGGTCATCTATCATGGCAAACGTGTCACGGGAAACGTAGCTCTGGCGCAAGCCGGGCTGGTCCCGCTGCGCTTGCGGGCTAAAGAGGGTCTGGCCCTGATCAACGGTACGCACCTTATGGAGGCTATTGCCATTCTGGCTCTGGCAGATGCACAGACCCTGGTGCGCGCGGCTGAAGTGGCCTGCGCCATGAGTATCGAGGGCCTGCTCGGCAGCCACAAGCCTCTGGACCCTCGTATTCACGAACGGCGTGGCCAGATTGGCCAGCAAGTCGCGGCCGCGCGGCTGCGCGAACTGGTGAAAAATAGCGAGATTAATGCCAGCCACCAGGATTGCGCCCGCGTCCAGGATCCCTATACCCTGCGTTGCGCCCCTCAGGTCCTCGGCGCGGTACGCGACGCTCTAGAGTATTGCGCTGGAGTTTTCGAGCGCGAGCTGGGTGCCGTTACCGATAATCCGCTCATTTTCCCTGAAGACGGAGATGTCTTGAGCGGGGGCAACTTCCACGGCCAGCCCCTGGCCCTGGCCCTGGACACCATGGCTCTGGCCGTTGCTCAGCTTGCTAGCTTCTCTGAGCGCCGTATCTATAATCTTATGGGTCCTCACGATTGGGACGCAAACGGGGCTCCACTCTTTCTTACTCCCAATCCCGGCCTTAACTCCGGTTTCATGATCGTGCAGTATGTTGCAGCGGCTCTCACCAACGAAATCAAAGTCCTGGCTCATCCTGCCAGCATCGACTCGATTCCAACCAGCGCGGGTATGGAAGACTTCAACAGTATGGGAGCCACCAGCGCTCACAAAATGCTTCGCATTCTGGAGCAGGCGCGTCGAGTCGTCGCCGTCGAATTTCTGAGCGCGGCGCAGATGCTCGATTTCCGCCTGCCACTCAAGCCCGGCGATGGTGTGCGCCGGGCTTTTGACATCGTGCGCTCCTATGTACCCAAATTAGAGCAGGATCGAGCCATGTCCCGCGACATCGAGACTCTGGCCCAGGCCATTAAGGATGGTGTCTTCGATCAGCTTGCTTGAACGGTCAAGGCTTGCGGTCAGCAACAGGCAGGCTTAGCTCCCGACGGCAAAGACACTCTGCCAGGAGCCACCAGCCCAGCTGACCTCCAGCTCGTAGCAGCCGGCAACCGAGAACATGGGGAAGAGTCCCCATTCTTTCCAGCCAGGATCTGGTGATCCATGTGGAACATCAGGCAGATTGGGCACCGCGCCAACGTCCTGTGTATCTGTTTGTGGATTCAGGATCAGCTTCTGGGTAGATCCCTCCGCTGGCCCCTGGCCGTCCGTCCACCATGCTAGAATTCCCGTCCGCATCTCGCGCAGTTGCAGCGTAACGGGCTGGCTATAGTTCGGTCCAACCTCTACAACCATCTTCATTATTGGCCATGGCTGGGAGCCATACCGAGCCATGTGAAGAACGCTCTGGTAGTAAGGGCCGTAGATCCAGAAAACTCCTCCACCAACCAGATTCACATTGGTATTTCCTCCCAGCTGGTCAAGGTGCAGCGTCCTGGGCGGCGATTTCAGAGCGCAGTCCCGTGGAGGCTGAGCCAGTGGAGTCATAGCTGGCGCGGGAGCGGTTGTTACAGCAGGTGTACTTTGTAAGATGGCCGGGCTACTGGCAGAGGAGCAACCTGCAAGGAGCAATCCGACCAGCAAGCATATGCAGATTCCCATAGAAACCAGCGGCAGCAGACGAGTTGGGTGAGCAAAGAGACGCTGGAAAAGCATACATGTATTCCCCTTTCTTTGTCACTGAAGACTGAATGTCTTCTGCGCAATGAATGGCTTCTATTATAACTTACATGCGAAGATGTAGATACGTCGTGTTTGCATCCCAACTTCGGGATAGGGATCTCATTCGAGGCTTTCGACAATTTCAATGCCTGTTTTCTGCAAATGGCCTCTTCCATCTCTTCATGCTCAAAGGAGGCACTATCCAGCCGGGCTGGCCTGCCCCACCACTCCTGGATATGCTTCACCTCCTGTCGCCATGGAATGAAAATGTTTCACGTGAAACATCTGACGTCCCCCTATTTGCAAGGATCACTCCAGCGCCTGCCAGCTCGCATCTGCTGCCGCGTGTGGGGATTCGTTCACAATCTGCATCAACTCGATTGCATTGCCATCGGGATCTTTGAGCCAGTATTGCCAGTTATTATCCAGGCCGCGCACCGGTTCTCCAGTAATCGGCAACCCGCGAGCTTCCAGCTCCTTGAGAGTCGTAACCATATCATCAACGAGTAAGCAAAAGTGATTGTACCCAAGCGGACGCGGTTCATTCTCGCCATGTCCTCCCGGAAATAGCTCGATGAAATGGCCGGGGGCAATCTGGAGATAGACAATCCACGGCGAAGGACTGCCTTCGCGATCCAGTTGAAACGCTTTACGGAAACCCAGCTTGTTACAATAGAAGTCCAGCGAACGATCCAGGTTGCTAATGACAAAGGCCACGTGGCCGATAGCTGTGATCATAATGATTCTCCCTTTTCTCTTCTTAAGTGGAGACGACACCGCTCTTCTCCTCTATAATTTCGGCACATGAGGGATAAGATCGTCAAATCATAGCAATTACAGGGTTCTGGGACCAAAAGCCTCTCCTTTTCTCCAAAGCAATCGTATAGAAAGAGGAAGGAGAGAGCACATGGTTTTGAAAACGACCCGTTTCGTCAGCCTGATCTGCGCTGCGCTCGTTCTGGGACTGACCATCTAGAAATTCCTGGCAAACAGATGTTGAGTGGTCCCCAATGGTTGACTGTGCAACAGACTTTTTACAGCGGATTTGCCATCGTAGGAGGGATCACAGAGATTCTCGGCCTGATCTCAACAGCGTTTCTCGCCTATCTTCTGCGTGAGCAGCGAACCGTCTTCATTCTAACGCTGGCTGCCACTCTCAGTTTCGCGGGCATGCTCGCCCTTTTTGCTTTCGGCAACAACCCGTTCAATCAGCAGGTTATGTCCTGGACGCCCGCGACCATACCTGCCAACTGGCGCGAGATCCGCAATGCCTGGGACAGTTTTCATGCAGCCAGCTCCGCCCTGGCAGCGCTCGCGCTGATCTTATTGCTCATCACTACTCTTCAGGATATGATATCGCCAGCGCTTCCAAGGGTGGGTCGGATTTCCGTCCTGTTCGCTCACTCGCGCCTGCGGCGCTCGCCTCATAACCCCTTTGCGCGGCGTAGCCGCGCGCACACTCGTGGGAAAAGATGGAGGCATTGAGATTCAGACACACTCTAAAGAAAAAAACACTATAACGTGATTAGCTACTTTATATCAACCGATCCTATCCCTGGAGTACATATACAAGCAAGTTTGGGAAAGTATACAATAGGTGCATACCTGCCTCAGTGAAAAGACGCATCTGCCGTTCCTGCGCTTTGGGGGCAGCGAAAGCAATACGAGTAAAAGCCCACTCAGTCTTGAACCAGGCCAGGAGCGCATGAAGCAGACGCACATCTAGATTGTCACCCAGGCGGCTCTGGCGCACCCAGAAAGTAATCCAGCCCTCATAAGTGCTAATTCCGACAAGATCCTCCGCGTTTCTTCCGCTCCCCCTAAGCATGCGATCCGGAGGATTAATATAAATGCAACCCAGGCACTCTGTCTCTGTTGGATTCATAACTGTGTAGGTGAAGGCCACGCGATCAAGATGCTCCCGTTCATGCTGCACCAGGTCGGCCAGATTCTCCTCCAGGGTAAAACCTTCGCGCGGCCATGTATCCCCGCTGCGCAGCAACAGTTCGGCGCGGCTGGAAACTACAGCATCATAATCCAGCTCAACATCGGTCGCCCGCAGCGGACGAACCAGAAATTCATCCGTTTTGAGTGATTCAGGGACATGGGCATTCTCTGGATAAAACATCGCGATTGCTCCTCCTGATTTATACTAATACACAAAAGAGAGGTAGGACGACGGGAATAAAAAACCTAACATGTCGGTTCGAGGCTCTTTAAGAGCGCTGACGTTTCACATAAAACTTCTCTCCTTTTCCTAAGCAAAACATAGCCCTGTGGATCAGCGCAAGATGATCTAGAAGTTTCCCAGATCCTCTATGATCGGCTGCATATCTCGATACGAACGTTTGACGGTCTCGTGATGATGAAGGCGATAATGTTCCAGGCGTGCTCCACCTATAAAGGCCCCTTGATAGATGAGTGTTCTGAATTGTGCCGCGCGACTCTTCTCTGGCTGGCCATACATTGCCCAAAAAGCGTCTACTTCTGTGCCAGCATTGCGCTGGAGAAGGAACATAGTCCAGTCAGCCGTAGGATCGCCCCAGGAAGTGTGGTCTGAATCGAGCACTGCGACGATTGTGGGACTTCCCTTGTCGCGTTTCACCAGAATATTGACAGTCCATAGATTACCGTGTAGGAGTCGAGGCTGGGTAGTTTCAACGAGATAGGTATTATTATAGAGTCCACCATCAAGTTCTCTGGCGGACTCGATCTGTATCTCCTCTCCGAACGCCCGCCAGCGCATAGCAACGAGATGTTCGCGAGCAATAGACTGTTGAAAAGCATCGGGAGATCGCTCAATGGTAGCGTATTCCATGGAGAACTTTTCCTCTCTTCAGTTCCGTCATCGTGGTGAGCACTTCCTGGAAAACATCAAGCGATGTTTCACGTGAAACATTCTCCCTTTCACTGCATCACTTCTCCGCCATCGACCAGCAGCACCTGACCAGTGATGAACGAGGCGGCGGGCGAGGCCAGGAAAAGAGCAGCAGTGACGATATCGCTAGCTGTGCCCCAGCGGCCCAGAGGGATCTGCTGTGTAACGCGCTGGCGGAAGTTCGCGGATTGGCTTTGCACCCACTCGTTTTCGATCCAGCCGGGCGCGATACAGTTAACTCGAATATGTGGAGCGTAAGTACGAGCCAGGCTGCGCGTCATAGAAATGACCGCGCCTTTGCTTGTGGCGTAGAGCTGGCTGGCAAAGCCGGGGGCACCATCCAGGGCATGATTCCAGCTGAGGTTAAGAATACTCCCGCCTGCGCGCATATATTCCGCCACTCCCCGGCAGCAGATCCAGCTTGCCAGCACATCGACGGCCAGCATACGCTCGAAGCGCTCGCTCTCATCAAGATCTCTCGCCTCGGAGCTATTCGCGCTGGCTCCGGCGTTATTGATCCAGACATCAATCACGCCCAGCAGTTCACGCGCTCGCTCTACCAGTCGCTGCGCCTCTTCCTTCTGCGCCAGGTCTGCCTGGACCAGCAGCGCTTCCCCACCTGATGACTTGATCTGGTTCACCACGCTCTCCGCCTCCAATCTCGCGTGACCGTAGTGGACCAGCACGCGTGCTCCTCGCTCAGCGAAAGCCAGGGCCAGCGCCCGTCCTATCCCTCTGCCAGCTCCGGTGATCACGATGTTTTTATCTGCATACATACGTCGCCTCTCTGATGTTTCACGTGAAACATCGACCGTCTCTACACACTTGGTCCCAGAAGAATGCTTGCCTGGGTCATCCCATGTTCCACTATGTTGTGCGCTATTCAAAGGGAAGTCGGGGTTGCCCTTCATCGTGTTTTACACTTGTCGCCTCTTGCAACTATATGCTACACTTCTTTTGTAGAGCGAGTCAATGATGACCCGCCGCTTTGGAGTGCGCCATGACTGCGCAAGAGAAGGGAGTAACAATGGTGATAACTCGCGACTTTTCCGTAGGTTCGCCTGACTCTTCCACCGGCCTCTTCACCCCCCAGGAACAGCATACTGTTCTTCGCCAGATCCGCCAGGAATTGATCCAGCGCTATCGTCCCACACTTCAGCAGGGAGCCGGTCCTATCCGCGTGATGGCACGCCTGGTCAACGAACTGGAGAGCCGGTGCCGCGAACTCCGTATCTCGCCTGAGGTAATGCGCTCGGAAATAGTGAACCGCACTATCGGGGATGTAAACCTCCGCCTGATCACTGAATGTGAAGGGGAAGCAGGTGGTCCCGGCGACTATCGCCTGCTGGCTGATGAGCTGGGCGTGGCCTTACCAGGAGAGCAGCTCTCCGGTTATGTAGCGACTGGCGAAACCTATCTCTGGTTGCGCGACCAGATGCAGCAAATTGAACGAGAACTGCTCCAGCAGGGGTTTGATCTGCGAATCTATGATATTCTGGCGATTGGCAACCCTGTTTTGCGCGCTCAACTGGCTGAATGTACGAGGCCGTGGGGTATTTCAGCCTCGGTCGAGCAGGTGTATCTTGGGCTTGGTGCAATGGATACGCTCGATAAAACGCTGCGCGGCCTGGCTTATGTTTCACGTGAAACGGGACAATTGCCTATCGGCATTCTCTTCCCAGAGCCGGGCTTTGGCACGCCTGAATGGCAGGCCGGCTCTCATGGCTATATGCTGCACCGTTTTGCGACCGATGCCGCTAACCATTTTAAGCTCACTCCCGGACATCTGGGCGATTTGCTTCAACAGTTCTCCGATTTGCGCGTGATCTATCTGGTGGTGACCAGCAATCCCACTACTTTTGCGTATACGCCTGAGGAACTCAACAATCTCTTCGCCGCTCTACGGAACTACTGGCAAAAGGGCCGCGAGGTATATATTCTGGCTGACCTGGCCTATATTGGCACCGGTGTCCCCGCCGAGGACGAGGCGCGCATGGCAACCTTTGCCGATCCCGAAGTCTGGCGGCATACCCTCTTCGTACATAGTCTCTCCAAGACACACACGCTGACAGGTGATCGTTTTGGCTGGGTCACGATTGGCGATCCTCTACTGGCCACTGCGATTGCGCCCGCGTGGTCTAATAGTATGGCCTCACTGCCCGCAGACTGGCAACTGCGCTTCATGGCGTATCTCAAACTCATCAAAGAGCGCCCCTGGCTGGGCGAGAAGTTGCGCGCGTTCTACCGTTTTCGGCGCAGACGCCTGGTAGAACAATTGGGGAAAATAAATGCCGAGCAGCACCTCTTCGCACAGGTGTACCTGGGCGATGACGCGACGGTTTACAATTGGAGCCGGCTGGCCCCAGGCGAAGATGCATTCTCGCTCTTTGAGAAAACAGGTATCGCGGGTGTTCCCGGCTCAGGATTCGGCTACACCGATGACTTTGTGCGCTTCTCAATCGGCGTGATTCCCATTCCTGAGTAGTAGCTGTAAAGGATGTACGACGCAGCGTGGATGGTCCCGGACATTCCCGTACCATCCACGCTTTTTATTTTGCTGCTTGACCGACCAGTGTGCAAATGATATCCTTTACGGGGGATAAAAATGAGAATCCCCAAGCATTTTGTGTATAAGGAGAAGTAATTTTCAATGGCTACTCGCGTAGGTATTAATGGCTTTGGTCGTATCGGGCGTCAATCGATGAAGGCAATTCTCGAAAGACACGGCGGCGAGCTAGAAGTCGTGGCCATCAACGATCTGACCGACACGAAAACAAATGCTCACCTGCTCAAATATGACTCAACCTACGGTCGCTTTCCCGGCGAGGTTGAGGCGACTCCTGACTCGTTGATCGTCAACGGGCATAAAATAAAGGTGCTTGCTCAGCGCGATCCCGCGCAGATTCCCTGGGGCGATGTAGGGGCCGAAATTGTGATTGAGTCCACCGGATTCTTTACTGATGCGGAAAAGGCCGCTGCTCATTTGCACGATAGCGTCAAGAAGGTAATCATCTCGGCGCCGGCCAAAGGTGAAGATCTGACGATAGTGCTGGGTGTGAACGAGCATATGTACGATCCGGCAAGGCACCACATTATCTCCAATGCGTCCTGTACCACGAACTGCCTGGCTCCGGCGGCCAAAGTACTGAACGATGCCTTTGGCATTGAGAAGGGCTTGATGAACACCATCCACGCCTATACCAACGATCAGCGCATCCAGGACCAGCTCCACAGCGATTTACGCCGAGCGCGCGCCGCTGCTGTGAATATTATCCCCACCACCACTGGAGCCGCTAAAGCCGTAGCGCTGGTTATTCCTGAACTGAAAGGGCGCTTTGATGGCATGTCCCTGCGCGTACCTAACCTGACCGTCTCGGTCGTCGACTTTGTGGCTACTGTGCGCAAGGAGACCTCTAAAGATGCAGTGAACGCAGCTTTCAAGGCTGCCGCCGCAGGCGAACTCAGAGGCATCCTCGATTATACTGAAGAGCCGCTGGTTTCGTCTGATTTCCGTGGTGATACCCACTCTTCGATTATTGATGGCCTCACCACCCAGGTTCTGGGCGGCGATCTGGTGAAAGTGGTAGCCTGGTACGATAATGAGTGGGGCTATTCCTGCCGTGTGTCAGACCTCACCGCTTTTATCGCACAGAAGGGTCTGTAGCGATTGCTCCGTTCCGCTTTGACGCAAGAAACGCGAGATCGCGGCTCTTCTCCGTCTTTGTATCAGCAATCGCATTCTGGCTGTTTGCAAAAGCGAAGGAGGGGTACGAACTTTGCCAAAGCGGGTGAGGAATCCAGGAGACAACGAGTACAATGGCGTACTCCTGGTCTCTAATGTTTCACGTGAAACATCCATTGCGTAGGAGAAAGTATGGACAAACAAACTATTCGAGATAGAGACGTTTCAGGCAAGCGGGTGCTGGTGCGGGTGGATTTTAATGTGCCCCTGAACGCCCAGGGATGTATCACTGACGATACACGTATACGGGCAGCGTTGCCCACCATCCGTTATTTGCTCCAGCACGGTGCAGCCGTGATTTTAATGTCCCACCTGGGACGGCCAGATGGTCAGGTAGTCGAGAAGTTGCGCCTGGCTCCGGTGGCCCATCGCCTCGGCGAGCTGCTGGGTCTGCCTGTGACTATGGCCCCCGATTCTATTGGCCCGCAGGTCGAAGCTCTGGTCCAGTCTCTTCAGCCAGGCCAGGTGCTGCTGCTGGAGAACTTGCGCTTCCACAAGGCTGAAGAGAAGAATGAAGCAGCATTCGCCCGGCAACTGGCCTCGTTTGGCGAACTCTATGTCAACGATGCTTTCGGCACTGCTCACCGCGCGCATGCCTCAACTGAAGGCGTCACTCACTATCTACCAGGCGTGGCCGGTTTCTTGATGGAGAAGGAAATGAATTTCCTCGGCTCCGCTCTGGAAAATCCTCAACGACCGTTTGCCGCCATCGTGGGAGGAGCTAAAATTTCTGATAAGATTAGTGTTCTGAAACGTCTGGTTGGTATGGTCGATGTTCTGCTGGTCGGTGGTGGTATGGCTAATACGTTCTTGAAGGCTGAGGGCTATGAGATCGGTGATTCACTCTTTGAGGAGAGCAAGCTCGATATCGCCCGCGATTTGATTGTCAGTGCTCGCCAGCGCGGAATCACGTGTATTCTGCCCACAGATGTCGTTATCGCCGATAGGTTCGCGGCGGATGCAGAGCACAAGGTGGTTGCAAGTTCGGCGGTCCCGGCAGGTTGGCGTATTCTAGATATCGGCCCCGCAACGGTCGAGGCGTTCCGTCAGGCTCTGAGCAACGCGCAGACAATTATCTGGAATGGGACCCTGGGCGTGGCTGAGATGCCCGCCTTCGCGAGGGGTACCGAGGCTCTCATTGAGATCTTGACACAGCGCACTGCCGCGGGCGCGACCACGATTATTGGCGGCGGCGACTCGGCAGCGGCGGTTGAGCAGGCTGGCTCGGCAAATCACATGACCCATGTCTCTACCGGCGGTGGCGCTTCTCTGGAGTTTCTTGAGGGACGTGTCCTGCCCGGCGTTGCGGCCTTACAGGATAGAAACTAATGGCAGTACCAGTACGCGATGCAATCATCGCCGGCAATTGGAAAATGAACTATAGTCCGCGGAGAGCCGCCGAGTTTACTTACGAGATCATTTCTGAGCTAGGAATGCTGGTGAACCGTTATCCCTATGTGCTCTCGATCCTTTGCCCGCCTGCCATTTCGCTGATGGCAGTTCGCGAGGTGCTGGATGCTCATCTCTTCCGCCGCGTCGAGTTGGGCGCACAGAACATGTACTTTGAGGAGCAGGGCGCTTTCACCGGCGAGATTGCTCCCTCAATGGTGCGCGAGCTCTGCAGCACGGTTATTCTCGGCCACTCCGAACGCCGTACCCTCTTTGGAGAAACCGATGAACTGGTTAATAAAAAAGTGCTGGCTGCTTTCCATCACAATCTGCGCCCGATTGTCTGCGTTGGAGAACACCTTGACCAGTATGAGTCAGGCCAGACCGAAGCCGTAATTCACGCGCAGGTTCAGCAGAGCCTGGCCGGGATCGGCTCTGAAGACGCGCCCAAACTGGTTATCGCTTACGAACCAATCTGGGCCATTGGTACCGGCAAGGCGGCAACAGCCGAAGGTGCGGGCCAGATAATCCACTACATTCGCGAACTCTACAGAGAAATGTACGGAGAAAAAGCAGCTCGCGAACTGCGCATCCTCTATGGCGGCAGTGTAACTTCATCGAATATATCTGAATTTATCGCTCAGTCAGATATCGATGGCGCACTCGTCGGCGGGGCAAGCCTCAAGCCTGATTTCGTGGAGATTGTGCGTAAGACTATCGAGGTTATGCAGAGGCAACAATAAAGCGTGAGAGTTTTATTGTTGCAATTGTGGTGTCACAAACAGTAAAAGGCAAGCAGCTCTACGCTGCTTGCCCTTTATTGTTCTGCTTCTCAAAGGACTGATTTCGTCTGCCTCCTCCATCTCTGAAAACTACGGTGAGCCGTCTCTCCCTGCAACTAAGGGGACTTTGAGGAAGCGCCCAAAGTATCATCACCTTTTTCTTGTTGATCTTAATTAGCTCGCTTGTCCAGAAGTCCCAGAAAAGCACTATCGTCAGCATATCGTTAGTATGCTCAAATAGGTGCTGCAGCGTCTTAGTAAGAATCCAGTTCAGCGTGACATCATCCCTCAGTGAAATACATGTCCTTCTTTCTAGCTAGTACAACAATAACTCGCGTTTCTCCAACCAGTAGCCCGCTACAAGAGCGATTACAATGCAATAGCAGGCAATCAGTACTAGACCGAGCAGGCTGAGCACGCCAGGATTTCCTGTGGTGCTCAGCGTGTAACACTCAGCCGCCGGCCAGAGTGGAATCTGTGAAAGACTCAAAACAGTCTCTAGCCAGGTCGGAATGGAGAGGATTGGGCGAAATGAGAAGAGCATCAAGGCCAACCAGGCCAGGAAGCAGATGCGCTTGAAGCGTGTGGCTATGGGTGAGCAGAGACTAACGGTCAGAACAGCGATCAGCACAGTGTTGGGAATAATTCCTACCGCACCCCAGAAGATCCCGCCCACTGTAGGATCGGTCAGGCGATGAAAGAGCAATACGAACGTCAGGAAGAGTAAATAGAGCGGGAAGCGCAGCGTTGCTGTGGCCAGCATCAATCCCCGGCTATAGGCAGAGCGCGAGGTCAGGCGAGCCAGCAACAGATAAGTACGTGCGCTGGTGGCCTGGCGCACCATAATCGCCGGTCCCAGAATGGCGATTGCGCCCAGGGCAAAAGTCGAAGTGCCGTTGAAACTGGCGGTACTTTCCAGGAGGGGAAAGTAGAGCATGGCGAAAAAAACCAGCACCAGAACGAATTCACCCCATATCCATCCACTGCGTAGATAACTGGCTAGAGTCAAACGCGCCACGGTCACGCTCGGCGAGCGGAGTAGCCCTTCGCCTGTTCGTTTCTTTTTAACCATTGTTGCTTGCATGATCTACTCACTTCCCTTCTTCTTTTTTAGCGCTGTTACGGCAAGCGTGCTTGCCAATGGTCTACTCTCTACACCCGCTCTGGTAGTTTGAATATAGACTTCCTCCAGCGTCTGGCTGAGTGGGTTAAGCGCCTGGATTGGCACTTCGGCCAGCACCAGAGCAGTCAGTACCTCTTGCTGGGCCTCCGCACGAATTCGCAGCAGGTTTCTCTCCATCTCCAGCACCTGCTTGTCTATATGTAGCCGTTCTACGATCTCGCTGGCTACCTGATCATTTCTCAAAAGGATTTCAATTGTATCTTGTATATGTATGAGTTCTTCAACTGCGCCGCTTCGAATCAACCGGCCACGTTGCAAAATGCCTACGGTGTCACAGAGTGTTTCCACTTCGGCCAGATAGTGTGAGCAGATCAGCAGCGTTTTTCCCTGGCCGCGCAGCTCCGCAATAATCTGTCGTACCTTCCACTGGCTGTAGGGATCAAGCCCGCTGGTCGGCTCATCCAGAATGAGGAACTCAGGATCGGTTAGTAGAGCCTGGGCAATACATAGCCGCTGCTGCATCCCCTTAGAATACGTGGCTAACATCTCATCACTCGCCGCACTCAAATCGACCAGCTCAAGCGCCTCATCGACGCGTCGACTGTTGAGATTACCCCACAGGCCAGAGATCTGTGCCATATACGACAGATATTTACGCGCAGTGAAGCGCAACTCGATATATGGGCGCTCGTGCAGATAGCCAATACGCGGGTGGGCACGGCTAACCTTGCGCTGACCTAGCACAAGCAGTTCTCCCCGTGTGGGCCGTATGAAGCCCATAATCAGGCGCACCAGTGTTGATTTGCCCGCGCCGTTCTCACCCAGCAAGCCAAAGCTCATACCTTGCTTGATGCTCAGGGTCAGATCCTTCAGAGCGGTTGTGCCACCTTCGTAAATCTTAGTCAGGTTCGTGCAAGCAACGACCGCTCCAGATTCGTCTGGTAACGACATCTCAGTCTTCTCCTTCATCATCTCTTGATTCTCTATGCTCAAGTATACGAAACTTGCAACCGAAATGCCAGCGAGGATGACAGGAATGCCATAAGCCCGAAGTGCCCTGATTGTGTATCGTGAGCGATTAAAAGCAAAAGCAAACCAATGACTGGAGATAGCCTGGGGATTCATCAGTCAACGCCCAGGCCATCTCCAGTTATTGGATATTTTTATACTCGTTCGCCATATGCCTGCATTTCCCGGTAGCGGCTCAACAAACCACCAGAGCGTCCACCGCCAGCTCTCACACCGACCGGCTGTAACTGCTGGAGCCGTCCTGTCTCTGGTTGAGGTGACCACGACCTATTAGATGACTGCTGCGAAGCTGGCTGCGAGGGCAGGCCGGGCAGGCTCAGACCGGGTGCCGGTAAGCCTCCTGTCTGGGGATACTTCGGTTGCGGTACATCGAAGCCGGAGAGTTGGCCTGTGAAAGCTGAATGTGGTATCTGAGGCTCCGGGAATGGCATCTGACCGGGAGGAAAAGCATTCAACGCTGAAGGACGTAGCGCACTCGAATGATAGGCAGGCAGCGGCAGCGTGCCGGTCATCACCAACTCATCGGTAGCAGGTGTACTGGCTGCCAGATCCTCGGTCACACGCAATTGCTCGCTAAGAGAACTGAGGAACGCGGCCGGACGCTGCTGGCTTGCGCGCAGTTGCTCCCAAACGTCGCTCACTGGCAACACAGTATTTTGTGTCTGCACCTTGCTGGCAGAACGCCTGCCGCTTTTTCTCCAGATCCATAAGCCAGTCGCCAGCAGCAAGAGCAAGCCGAAAAGTACCAGGATCGGTTGGGCGTTCGACGCCAGGCTAGAGACGGCGCTTGTATTTGCTTGCTGCGTGTTCTGCTGCGGCTCTGGAGTTGCTATTGGGACGCTGCCCACGTTTTGCTGCTGCTCCTGTTGCGCCAAGATTTTTCCTATACGCTTCATTCCTGTTGAAGCAGTCGGGGATGGTTTTGCCTCTGGTGTCGGAGGCGGAGCTTCAGCCCGATAGCGTTCCATTAAGGCCGTAACTTTGTCGGCCCAGAGATACGAGGTGGATGTGCCGACATATGGGGGGGCAATAGAGTAAACAGTGGTCAGGCCACGGTCAATATAGACATTTTTCATCATACTGAACCAGTAGTTCACGGCGGCGGTAAACGAGGGGTAGATGGTATAGCCATCATAGGCTGAAGGATAGCCGACGCTGCCGCGCACACTGCCGGGGTTCAGATCATGCAGTCCGACGCCTGCTTCTCCATCGTTGGTTTCTGTCCACCACACGGCCAGGGCGAAGGCATCATCGATATTCGCCGCCCGCGAGGCAGCTTCAATCGCCTGTCCGGTGCCAGCCATGGGACTACCTAACTCCCGGAAAATAGTATCGACCAGCGAGGCGGGCAAAGATGGAGGGCCAACAACGTTATCGCTGCTGGTAGCATGACCCGAAGTCGCTCCCAGATGCCACTGAAAGAGAATGGCCACCCCTGAGCCGAACAAGATAATGACCAGACTGAGCGTCAGAATACGAAGAAACTGTTTCCGTATGGGTTGTCTATTCATGCACTACTTCTTTACAAAACCAGCAGAGCTACGGGCGCTTTCCCGACCTGGCACAACCCCCCTTTCAACTCATCTTCCTGCTCTGTCTACTACGGTGCGCAACCTACCACATGAAGCCGCTTCGCAAGATGACCGTGCTTCAATAGCACACCACAACACACGTTCAAGACATATGTGATACTCAGGCCAATTGTAGCATGAACTTATTGTTTCAGTGTATAAATGGTGGTTTGTATAGGTAGTATCTCCCATGTACCTCAAGGGATTCAACGCTGCATCATTTTTCGCAACTGTAAGATAGTATTCCAGTTTCTTCCTGTCCCACTCGTTTTTAGCTTCTTCTCGATCAAAGTATTGGTCAGTTTTGAGCGTCCAACGCCATTGGGGTAATAGATGTAGAGATCCTGGCCTACGAGGTAAAATTCTTCAGGGCCGGTATATGCCTTTCGTAGCTCTTCCAGCGCTGTGATTGCCGGGCGAGTAGCCAGAAACAGAACAAGCACCCATTTCGGCGCTTGCAGCACCTGTTTCTGAAAAGGGTTGTTCATAATAACCTCTTCGATCTCTGCCGCTGTTCGCACTATGGCACTTACGCGAAAGCCAAATTTCTGAGCGAAGCCATCCTCAATTCGCTTTGAGAGCTGAGTCGTATCCGCGCTATCGGAGGTAAATACCACATTTCCGCTCTGAATATAGGTAACGACATCCTTCAGACCCAGGGCTTCATGCAATTCCTTGAGATCACTCATCGGTACCTGGCGACCGCCAACGTTGATCCCGCGAAACAGAGACACGCACGCCGTCATCTCTTTCTCCTTCATCTGATGAAAGTATCAAATTGCTGAGTTTCTTATGTCGATTATACAGTCGGGAAACAGGGATGGCAAGATACTACTATACAATCGTTTAGTATAAAGAGAGATCAAGTAGTACCGTAACCTACCTGAGAAATTTGAGTCGAGGCTCTTAAGTACGTCTAACCTCTCAGGGAGGCGGCGAAACGCCCCTCTAGAGACGAAGCAAAGCCGTGCAACGAACGTAATTTTAAGTAGTAACTCCCGGTAGAAGTATGCTATACTGGGAACGAACATCCTTACTATGGGGGACAGGTCCTATTAGCCGACAGCATGGCAAAAGCAACACACAGACGGGGCAACTCGACCCCCGCACCCTTCTGCGCAAACGCTATGTCATTGTGCGAACGATAGGGCACGGGGGAATGGCGGCGGTCTACGAGGCCAGGGATACCAGGCGTGGCACACCCTGCGCTATCAAGGAGATGAGCCTTTCTACAGTTCCTGCCAACGAGCGAGCGCAAGCGATTCAGAATTTTCTGGCAGAAGCGCGCATTCTGTCACGACTGAAGCATCCCAATTTGCCCGAATTCACCGACTTCTTCACGGAGGGCACGCGCCACTTCCTGGTGATGGAGTTTATCGACGGCAATACGCTGGAGGATTTGCTGGAGGCGAATCATGGCCCTTTCTCGGAACGCCGCGTGCTCGGCTGGGCACGCCAGCTCTGTGATGTGCTGGAATATCTGCACAGCCAGCAGCCCCCGATCATTTTCCGCGACCTCAAACCCGGCAATATCATGCTAACCCGCACCGGGCGTATCAAGCTGATCGACTTTGGCATTGCGCGCCTGTTCCGCCCTAGCAGCGCTCAGGATACGCAGCTGCTCGGAACCCCCGGCTTTGCGCCCCCCGAACAATACGGCAGCGCCCAGACTGACGAGCGCTCAGACATCTATTCGCTGGCGATGACTCTTTTCCAGCTCATGACCGATTCGGTAAATGACAATGGCTTTGGCCTCAAGGATGTCCACTTCAACTATCCGCATATCTCGCCTCCGGTCGCGCGTGTGCTGGAAAAAGCGACCTCGCTGAAACCCGATGACCGCTACCAGAGTGTTGCGGTCTTTCGTCGCGCACTCCTGGGCATCGGGACCTTCCGTTTTGAGAATGGAGGCGAAGCGACCACGCCTGATGAGCTGGCCGACCTCTGCTCGCACTATCCTGAGGAGGCTGCAGATTACCTTTTTGCCGGGGAAATCGAGTCCTGGCTCCAGGAAATCCACAAGGACGAGATGTCCCGCGCAGCCAGACGCCTGCGGGCAACCGAGGGCGATCCCCAGATGGCTGTGGATAAGCTCGTCCAGGTACTCAAGGGAACCGATATGCGCACGCGCAGTGGCCAGACTTCAAACTCTGGCTCATACCCACGAAGTTCAGGTACCGCTTCGCAGCCCGGCCGCTCCGGGCGCACGCAGGAATCTACCCTAGTCGTTGAGCCAAAAACTATCGATTTTGGACAGGTTTATCCTGGCCTCTCTGCGCCGATCCTCCTGACCATTTCTGGCGCGCGCGGCACGCTGGTCAGTGGCACGCTTCACCCGGTCGAGTCCTGGATCGTGCTCGACGAGACTAGCTTTGATGGGGAGCGCACCCCGATCCAGGTGCGCGTTGATAGTACCCGTCTGCGCGGCTCTACTCACTATACAGGCACGATTATGGTTACTCCCGACGAGAGTGACCGCGAGATTGCAGTTACGGTGGAAGTGGATGTGATGGGCTATACTACTACAACCATCGCCCGCAAGCAAGTTGGGCAATCGCAAATCGGCGCATTACCAGATGATGATGTAGTTGTGCCTGGCTCAGGTAGGATGCGTATGGCTCCTCGATCTACGATGACGGTGGATCAGCCGCTGGATACGAGCCGCGCCACCGAGTATAAAAACAAGTATGGGATGCCAGGTTCAGGCGGCTGGGATCCGCTGCAAAGCATACCGACCGGCCAGAGTAGCAGGCTACGGCAAATGCTTACTTTTGTCGCAGCATTTATGACATCCAGTTTCTTTTACCTGGTTGTCTCTCACCTGCCTGTGTTTCTGCATAGCTCACTGCTACCGCCCAGCCCGTGGTTTACGGCCATCCTGATTGGCCTGGGGCCTTTCGCTATGCTGGGGGTGCTGATTGTCAACTGGCTCACAGCCTGGACCACTCGCGAGGCTATCAACCGCGCCTGCACGGGTTTGAGCGTAGCCCTTATCGCCCTGGGCATCAGCGAAGCAGGCTGGCAAAATTTCTTTGGTGACAGTGCGCCTCTTCTACACCTTCTGGCAATGCTGCTTGTGACTGCATTGGCTGCAACAATTGGCTCGTTGCCCCGCGTCAGTGACGCGATTATCAATAGCGCAATGTGGGGGCTGCGCCACGCACGCTGGCTGATGATCGCGCTCGCGATGCTGCT
>DATGKW010000058.1:0-16977 GCA_035294465.1 Ktedonobacteraceae bacterium
TGCATCGACCGGCGTATTCCTCTCAGGAGGCGCTTACTATCATGTCTAAGATGAGAGGGAAACGCTGGAATGCGGATCTCTTTGACCGCTTCGCTAATCTCGTTAGAGACTGGTAATTGCCACCCGGAACAGGTCTATTACGAAATGTATCTGACCGATTTTCAGCAAGTATTTGAGCTGGCCGAAAGACCAATCATCTTGCAGTCCAAAACTACTGAGCAAGATCTGCATCAGTTTCTGCAAGCGGTTGGCTGCGATCCCGCAAGCGTGCCACTGTTGCGCCAGGAGGCTGAGCAGTTTCGTCAGCGTTTCCTGGCGCAACTTGGATGGCAAATCACACCATAATCCCCTATAAGCGCGGAAAGCCCGCTCACATTCTTGCTATAATCGGATGGATATGCAGTTCGGCTATGGGGTCTTTATCCTCCAAACCTCCGGGCAGCACGCGCCCTGGCTTTCGCAGCCTCTTCCAGTCGATTTTTCGGGGACGCGGAAGATTGAAGCGCTCCGAGCAGGCGGCCAGCGGCCTCGGCAATGTCGTCAACAGCCGTGTAGAACGCGGCCTCGTTCGCTTTTGATGGCTTGTTGAAGCCGCTAATTTTCCTGACAAATTGCAGCGCTGCAGCGCGAATCTCTTCCTCTGTGACCGGCGGCTCAAGGTTGAAGAGCGCCTGAATATTTCTACACATCTTGTTTTGCCCCTATCTCGCTTGCGGAGAAGGCATGCTATTAGAGCGAAGCAACCACGCGCATTAATTGCTCCCGCTCCCGCGCCTCGTCTTTGACTGGAATCAACATTAGTAGAAGTTCGTCCAGGCCACTGGCAAGCAGGTCTCGTAAACGCTTCTCCACCTGAGCTTCGTCCCCTCTCACCACAAGCTCTTTGATGATCGCATCAACCCCCGTTCCATCCTCGGTCAGAGGGAAGCCCGCCGCCGCAAACATGTGTGCGTAGAACGGCGCTTTCGTATAGAACGAGATGCGCGGCAGTGCAGCAGCCTGTGTAGCCGCTTCATCGGTGCTCATGGCTACCGGTATATGGGCGACGAGCGGAGGAACCGGGCGGTTTTGCGCCTGGGCGCCCGCTCGCAACGCAGGCAAGGCTTTGTCAAGGAGGTAAGGAACCGGGCAGACCCACGAAATCGCCCCATCGGCAATCTCGCCCGCGAGCCGAAATGCCTTCTCGCCGAGCGCCGAAATGAGCAAAGGAATCCGCGTCTGGCGTGGCAGAGACGCAGCCACCTTGAAGAATGTGCCTTGATGATCCACGCGCCCTTCCCCTAACCCCTGGCGTAGCACCTCGACATATTCACGCAAATACGCCAGGGGAGATTGCAGCGAGAGGCCATACATGTTCTCTATCACGTGGCGATGGCTAGTCCCAACACCCAGGCGCAGGCGTCCTGGCGCGAGAGAATCGATTGTGGCAGCCTGTGCGGCCATCACAAGAGGATGGCGAGGATAGACCGGTACAATTGATGTGCCGAGTCGAATCTGCGCTGTTTGCGTTGCCGCGGCGGCGAAAAGCGTCAAGGTATCCAGCATGCCTGCCGATTGCGTCATCCAGACCTGGCGAATACCGGCCTGCTCAGCCTCGCGTATTCTGCTCATGGTCGTAGGGGTATCTGCTGCCTGGATAGCCAGACCTACGCGGTCGCGAATTGGCAATTGAGCAATGTCTGAAGAGGTAAACATAGTGTAAACACGTTCCTCCTGAGATGATAGACTTTCACTTTTCTTTGATTGTATCAGAGTTCTCGTCGAAAATGTCTGGGGAACACGATCCAATAGAGAAAAAGGAAGCGTCTGCACCAGAATGAAACCTGCCTGCGTATTACTTAACGAGGTCTCACCTCCTTGAGATCTCAGCTCTTGAGATCAGGGATATTCTTTTGTAGCAGGGAGAATACCCCTGATCACCCCCATCTAAGGAGCCTGAGTAAAAGGACTCTTTTCCTGGAATTCCTGAAACAGCCGATCGAAATGCTCTCCGGGCGCTCGGTACCACTCCGTAGGATCGAGCCGTAAGGGATCAACTGTCCGGGCTGGCACATTTCCCAGAGCCACACGCTCGCTAAATGCGCGCATGGCCTCTCCCGAAGGCTTGACAGTTCCGTCGTAACGCGTGAGGCCAAAGAAGCGCTCGTGCTCGTGTGTATCGAATGGCGGTTTGCTCCACAGGCAGGGATCATAATCTGAGAACATCCAGCCCAGCGCGCCCAGCGAGCCGCACTGAGCCAGTTTATCCAGTACTTCCCGATAGTATCTGCCCCCGGAAGCATCATCCGCGAAGAATTGGCGGCTCTCCGCAGGACCGCGCCGCACCATCTTATGTTCAGAGATATCGCCTTTCTCTGAACTGGCGTAGCCGAATTCCTCTAGAAGCACGCGTTTGCCGCCCAGACCCTCTGTTACCAGGCAGGCCAGCGGTACCACGTCGCTGTTCAGCGGGTCGGAGATCTCGGTGAGAGGATAGTAGATGCTGTAGGCGTGCATCGAAAGAAAGGTGTTATTGGGCGCGAGTAAATCCGGGCGGAAGCCGTTATAGCGGGTCAGCGTGGGTAAATGCATACCAGCGCTGATTGGCCGGTCGGAGTATTTCCGCACTTCATTGGCCAGCATTTGATTCCAGGCCGCGCTGTCTCTGTACTGCTGGGGTACAAAAAAGAGATCAGGCTCATTAGAAAAATTCCAGGAGAAGAGAGCTGGATGGCTGCCATAGCGCTCGCATACCGCCTTAACCAGCCGGCGCTCTGCCTCAAGCATGAACGGATCAGCATATGGGTCGCGTCCCAGGCGTGCGGTGAACTCTCCTCCGGCGATTCGCAGCATCCCGCCTGGGTCCTCCTGATTGGTAAGCGCCCACACAGGCCACCAGTTGATGCCCGACATATGGCCGGTGAAGAAGGTGGGCATGATTTTGATACCCGCCTGGTGTGCCACATCGAGCACGATGCCCAGATCGGCTAACGCGCGATCATTGACGCGGTCGGGCGCTGGCTGGAAATCCTCCCAGAATAGAAAAATGCGCGCTACGTGCAGCTTCAGCGCGGCGATCTCGGCGAATTCTTGCTCCACCTCGGAGCGATCAAAATCTTTCCACCAGTACATCGCCTTTTTGCGCGGCCAGTAATTGACGCCTAAAGTAAAGGTATCTTGTTGCATGATCTCCTTTTTCCTTGAAACAACATTCTCTTCCGTCAGGATACTTGCATTCTATCGCTTTTCAGGCTGCCTGAACAGGCTTTCTCCACACTCTCGCCTTTTTGTTGTATGCTTTGGTCAGAAACACGCGCTTTTTCATAAAGATGATGACACAGGAGAGAAGGAATGAGCAACTGGGCATATACGCGTGGTCTGCACGACCTGGGCAATGCTGTCTACGCCTATTTACAGCCGGATGGCTCCTGGGGATGGAGCAATGCCGGCCTCGTTGTCGATGGTGAGACCTCGCTCCTCGTTGATACACTCTACGATCTCAAGCTGACCGGGGAGATGCTCGCAGCCATGCGCCGCTCGCTCCCGGCGACGGAGCAAATTGACATGCTTGTCAACACCCACGCCAATGGCGATCACTGTTACGGCAATCAGCTTGTAGGAAACGCGCGCATTATCGCTTCGGCGCGCACCGCAGAGGAGATGCTGGAGCGGCCCCCAGAACACATGGCTATGTTGCTAAAGAATGCTCCATCGTTGGGTACGCTTGGCGCCTTCATTAGCAGGATTTTTGGCCCGTTCGATTTCGAGAATATTACCCTAACGCTGCCCAACTCAACCTTCGAGGGGCGGCTGGATCTGCGCGTTGGCGCAAAGGATGTGTGTTTGCTCGAAGTGGGGCCGGCTCACACACGCGGGGATACGCTGGTGTATGTGCCGGGCGACAGGGTTGTTTTCACCGGCGATATTCTCTTTATCGAGGGTCATCCTATCATGTGGGCTGGCCCCGTTGGCAACTGGATTCGCGCCTGCGAAACGATTCTGGGCCTGGATGTTGAGACGATTGTGCCCGGTCACGGCCCCATCACGGATAAGCAGGGCGTGCTCCGGCTCAAAGAGTATTGGGAGTATATCCTGAGGGAAGTGCGCCAACGCTACGAAGCTGGTATGTCAGTCCAGGAGGCCGCCAGGGACATTCCTATGGATGCTTACGCTACCTGGAGCGATTCCGAACGGGTCGTGGCCAATGTCGCGGCCATTTATCGCGAATTGAGTGGTCAACAGGAGCGCCCGGAGGTGGTCAGCCTCTTCGCATTGATGGCTGAATACGCTGCGCTGGCCGGCTAAACCCAATTTTTGGGGCGTTGAGAAAATTGGAGAAAAAAGTGTTGACAACACGTGGGAACTCTGGTAATATAAGCCATGTCAACAAGGACCGCCTGAATGTGCAGGTGAGCCGGTGACTATAGCGAAGAGGGTACACCCGTTCCCATCCCGAACACGGCAGTTAAGCTCTTCAGCTCCGATGATACTTTGGGGGCAGCCCCACGGGAAAGTAGGACGTCGCCGTTTCACCCGCCCACGCAGGCGGTTCTTTCGTTTCCCCTCTCCAAACGTTGAAGGACATAGGGAAGTCAAGATTTCTCCGTACCCTCGCCAAACGAAAGGAGTAACGTTGTGTCGCTCACGATTACCGGCGTCCAGGCGTACGATATTCGTTTTCCCACGTCGCGAACCCTCGCTGGCTCTGATGCTATGAATAGCAATCCCGATTATTCCGCAGCCTATGTCGTGCTCCAGACCGATCACCCTGCGGGCCTGGAGGGGCATGGCCTGACTTTTACCATCGGGCGCGGAAACGAAGTCTGCGTTGCTGCCATTCGCGCCCTGGCTCCTCTTGTCATCGGGCAGAGCCTGGAAGGGTTCACTTCCGATATGCGTGCTTTCTGGCGGCATATCACCGGTGACAGCCAGTTACGCTGGATCGGGCCGGAGAAGGGCGTAATCCACCTGGCCACTGCTGCTGTGGTCAACGCGGTCTGGGACCTCTGGGCCAAAGTCGAGGGCAAACCGCTCTGGAAATTGCTCGTCGATCTGACCCCGGAACAGCTTGTCTCCTGCATCGATTTTCGCTATATCAGCGATGCTCTCACTCCCGATCAGGCGCTCGACCTGCTCCAGCGCCAGCAGCCGACCAGAGCGCAGCGCGAGGCGGAGATGTTGCAGTATGGTTTCCCTGCCTATACCACCGGGGCAGGCTGGTCGGGCTACAGCGATGAGCAGATGCGCCTGCTCTGCCGCGAATCCCTGGCGAACGGCTGGCGGCACTTCAAACTCAAGGTTGGATTAAGCCTGGAAGATGATATACGCCGCGCGCGCATCATGCGCGAAGAGATAGGGCCAGAGTGTACATTGATGCTCGATGCAAACCAGGTGTGGGAGGTAGACGAAGCGATTGCCGCTATGCAACACCTGGCGGCCTTTGACCCGTTCTGGATTGAAGAACCCACCAGCCCGGACGATGTTCTTGGGCACGCTGCAATTGCCCGCGCAGTCGCGCCGATCCATGTTGCCACCGGCGAGCACGTGCAGAACCGTATCATCTTCAAGCAGCTCTTTCAGGCCAATGCCATTGGAATTTGCCAGATTGACGCCTGTCGCGTCGGCGGAGTCAATGAAGTCCTGGCTATCCTCCTGATGGCTGCCAGCTCTGGTATTCCGGTCTGCCCGCACGCGGGAGGCGTCGGCCTGTGCGAGTATGTGCAGCATCTCTCGCTCTTCGACTACATCGCGGTAAGCGGCTCGCTGGAAAATCGCATGATCGAGTACACACCTCACCTGCACGAGCATTTTGTGCATCCGGTTGTCATCAAGGACAGCCGTTATATGCCACCCGAAGCTCCAGGGTATAGCGTGACTATGTACCCCGCGTCGATTGCCAGCTATTCCTACGACTTTTGTCACAGCTAAGCGGGCCTCTGGGCCTACAAGTGAGGAAGTGGAAGACAGAGGAAGCAATCATCGGGAAAAGCATCCCTTGACACAGGACCACAAGATATGGTATTGTATGCGTGCGTACCTACTATATCTTGTACGCTGTTCCTAGTTCTATAGAAAAATGCTCACAGGGCGACGCTATCGTGGCGTCGCTGAAAGATGGGGGAAGTCCGGTGAGAATCCGGCGCTGTCGCGCAGCGGTAAGGCATTTCTGTGCCAAGCCCGAATGCCCACCTGTGGGATACGGTTCCATCCCTTCGCGTGAAAAGGGAAGACCGGGGAGCGTGCCTTGCCCGTCTGTGTAGATGGCCGGGTAGCCTGGCGCATTTTCTCGTATGTCATGCCTGTTTCCGTCAAGGGACAGGTTTTTTTATGCTCAATGGAGGTTACAAGTTGTCACAGCCTGGATCTCACATAAGCCAGCCCTGGGACCCGGCATCCGAGAACGATTGGCAGGCCGGTATTGAACCCCTGCCCGTGCTCATGGAAGCCTGCCAGGGTTACGAATCCTGTATAGCTCCCGATCAGTTACTCGCCGATATCCGGGCCGCCAGCTACGATGGTATTTCTGAACGGGAAAAATGGCAGATCATGATCATGGCAGCGCGGGCATATATCGAACGCGAACCCGCTGCGACCTTCGTCGCTGCTCGTCTCCTGTTGCTCGCTCTCTATCACGAAGTCCTGGGGCCGGCCCCGGCGATGCCTATCGCGCTCTCGCACGCCTCGACCATCTACGCATCTTACCTGCCCAACTACCTCCAGCGTGGGGTCGAGGCAGGTCTCCTCGATAAGCGGTTGCTGGACTTTGACCTCTCTGTGCTGGCTCAGGCCCTGCGCCCTGAGCGCGATCTGTTCTTCGCCTATCCAGGTTTGCAAACTCTCTACGATCGTTACCTGCTCCAGCACCAGAAGCAACGTATTGAATTGCCCCAACTCTTCTGGATGCGCGTAGCAATGGGAGTAGCCCTCACTGAAACAGCCAGGGAACAACGCGCCATCGAGTTCTACGAGATCCTCTCGCAATTCTATTTCACTCCCGCTACACCCACGCTCTTCAATGCTGGCACCTGTCATCCGCAACTCTCTTCCTGCTACCTCACCACCGTAAAGGACGATCTGTGGCACATCTTCAAGTGTCTTCAAGATAATGCCCTGCTTTCAAAATGGGCCGGAGGGTTGGGGAATGACTGGACCAACATTCGCGCTTCCGGCGCTCCCATCCGTGGGACAAATGGCAGCAGCCAGGGGGTGATTCCTTTCCTCAAAGTGGTGAACGATGCTGCTGTGGCGGTCAACCAGGGCGGGAAACGCAAAGGCGCTGTCTGTGCTTATCTGGAGAACTGGCACCTGGATATCGAAGAGTTTTTGGATCTGCGCCGCAATACAGGCGATGAGCGCCGACGTACCCACGATTTGCATACTGCCTGCTGGATCTCCGACGAGTTTATGCAGCGAGTGCAAAACGGTGAAATGTGGACGCTCTTCAGCCCGCACGAGGTGGCCGATCTGCACGAACTGTATGGTCAGGCTTTCGCCAGGCGCTACCGCGAGTATGAGCGCCTGGCCGAAGACGGCAAGATCCAGCACTTCAAACGGCTGCCGGCCCTCGATCTCTGGCGCAAAATGCTCACTCGCCTCTTTGAAACCGGTCATCCCTGGATCACCTGGAAGGATCCGGCCAATATCCGCTCGCCGCAGGACCATGCCGGCGTCGTTCATAGTAGCAATCTCTGCACCGAGATCCTGCTCAACACCTCGTTTGAAGAGACGGCGGTTTGTAATCTCGGTTCGATTAACCTTGCCGCCCATATCGTGGCCGGCGATCTCGATCACGCCAGGCTGCAAGCCACTATTCGTACTGCTATGCGCATGCTCGACAATGTTATAGATATCAATTATTACCCGACTCCAGAGGCGCAGCAGGCCAACATGCGTCATCGCCCGGTTGGCCTGGGGCTGATGGGCTTCCAGGATGCGCTCTTTCTCCTCGGACTGAGTTATGCCTCGCAAGGGGCCGTCGAATTCGCTGATCGCAGTATGGAAGCCATTGCATATTATGCGATCCTGGCCTCTAGCGAACTGGCGGCAGAGCGTGGCTGCTATCCCAGCTATCGCGGATCAAAATGGCAGAGAGGAATTCTCCCCTGCGACAGCCTCGCTTTGCTGGAAGCCGAGCGCGGTGAGGCGCTGGTAGTGGACCGCAGCATGACGCAGGACTGGCAGCACGTGCGGCGTGCAATCCAGCATCATGGGATGCGTAACAGCAACGTGCTGGCGATTGCCCCTACGGCGACCATCTCCATAATTGCAGGAGCCAGCCCTTCGATTGAACCTGCCTACAAGAACCTGTTTGTTCGAAGCACACTCTCCGGCGAATTTACCTGCATCAATAGCTTTCTCGTCGCTGACCTGAAAGCTGCCGGTCTCTGGAACGCAGAGATGCTGGAGGCGCTCAAATATTACGACGGATCGTTGCAGGCATTGCCACTGGTCCCCGAAGCGCTCAAGCAACGGTATCTTACTGCCTTTGAGATCGATCCCGCCTGGCTGATCGAGTGCGCCAGCCGCCGCCAGAAATGGATCGATATGGGCCAATCGCTGGATCTCTATCTGAGCGTACCGGATGGCAAGAAGCTGCACGAGATCTATATGCTGGCCTGGAAGAAAGGGTTAAAAACCACCTACTATCTGCGTACCCTGGCCGCGACTCAGGTCGAAAAGTCTACCATCGACCTTAACCGCTGGGGGATTCAGCCGCGCTGGATGAAGCACCGTAGCCCTTCCAGCACCATCCAGGTAACGCGGGAAGCATCGCAGCCTATCACCTCGCGTACCTGCTCCGCTGACGGAGAGTGTGAGGCCTGCCAGTAAGCGCGTCGAAGAAAGGAGAAAAGAGTCTGTGCAATTCTATGCGGAAGAGCCATTATGGCTGCCAGAGAAACGATTGATAAATGGCGATCAGGTGACGGTTAATCAAGTGATGCCGCTCAAATATCGCTGGGCATGGGAACATTACCTGCACGGCTGCGCCAACCACTGGATGCCGCACGAGGTGCCGATGGCCGGCGATATCGAAACCTGGCGCGGTCAGACGCTCTCAGAAGCAGAGCGCCTGGTCATCCTGCGCAATCTGGGTTTCTTCGCCACCGCCGAGAGCCTGGTAGGAAATAACCTGGTGCTGGCTATTTTTAAACATGTTACCAACGCGGAGTGCCGCCAGTACCTCTTGCGCCAGGCATTCGAAGAAGCCGTCCACACTCACGCTTTCCTGCATATCGTCGAGAGTCTGGGGCTTGACGAGCGTGAGGTGTTCACGATGTATCACACGATTCCCGCCATTGCGCGCAAAGATGCCTTCGAGATGCGACTGACCAGCGCACTGCTCGATCCGACCTTCTCGACAGAGCAGGCCGAGGGGGCGCAGCGATTCCTCGAAAATCTCATCGGGTATTATGTAATCATGGAGGGACTCTTTTTTTACAGTGGCTTCGCAATGATCCTCTCGTTTCACCGGCGCAATCTGATGACCGGCATTGGTGAACAGTTTCAGTACATCGTGCGCGATGAGACGATCCATCTCAACTTTGGCATTGATCTCATCAACGGCATTAAAGCTGAAAATCCCCACCTCTGGACACCGGCGTTCGCTCAGCATATCGTTGAACTGATTCAAGAAGCGGTGGAGCTCGAGATCGCCTACGCGCTGGATTGCCTCCCACATGGTATTGTGGGCTTGCATGCTTCCGCTTTCCGCCAGTATGTGCGCCATATCGCTGATCGGCGCCTCGAAAGGATTGGCCTGCCTGCTCTCTACCATGAGCCACATCCTTTTCCCTGGCTGAGCGAGACTATTGACCTGGGTAAAGAAAAGAACTTTTTTGAGACACGCGTGACCGAGTATCGCTCAGCCGCAGCACTGACCTGGGATTAGAGCGAGGCCAGTAAGGAAAGGAGACCCCGATGGTACAGGCAACGAATCTTGGCTATCCGCGTATCGGCGTCAGGCGCGAGTTAAAGAAGGCTCTGGAGCAGTTCTGGTCCGGGGATCTGAGCGAAGCCGGATTGCTGGACCAGGCCGCCGCCCTGCGCCGGCAGCACTGGCAGCTCCAGCAAAGCCTGGGCGTGCAGCATATCCCTTCCAACGATTTCTCATTGTACGACCATGTGCTCGACACGGTCGTACTGACAGGCGCTACTCCGCCGCGCTTTCGCCGGAAGGATGGCCGGGTCGATCTGCGCACGTATTTCGCGATGGCTCGTGGCATGGAGGCAGAGGGCACAGGAGGTGAGGCGCTCGCCCCGCTGGAAATGACCAAGTGGTTTGATACTAACTACCACTCTCTCGTACCGGAATTCTCCGAGGATCAGTCGTTTCGGCTGTCTTCAGACAAACCCCTGGCCGAGTTCGTCGAAGCCAGCACGCTTGGCATACATACCCGCCCCGTACTGCTTGGTCCGCTCTCGTTTTTGCTTCTTGGTAAAAGATCCAGGAAGAGTATGGCAACTTCTGCGCTTCTGGACCGCCTGCTACCGGTTTATGAGGAACTTCTTGAAACACTGGCAAAGGCAGGAGCAAACTGGCTTCAGATCGATGAACCGTGTCTGGCGCAGGATCTGGATGGAGACGTACCGGCCCTCTTGCAGAGGGCGTATGGCCGCCTGGGGGCTATCTCGCCTGCGCTGCGCCTGCTCCTGGCAATCTACTTCGGCGATGCCGGCCCCTATCTGCCCACCATCCTTCGCCTTCCCATCGCGGCTGTGCATCTGGACCTCGTGCGGGCACCGCAGCAACTTGAGCTGGCGCTAAAACTGGCGCCGGCTTCCCTGACCCTCTCGCTCGGCCTCGTCGATGGCCGCAACGTCTGGCGGACCGATCTGGACCGCGCTCTTGCCATGATTGAGCGCAGCGTGCAGGCCCTGGGTAAAGAGCGCTTGCTGATCGGCCCTTCCTGCTCGCTCCTGCATGTCCCGGTAGATCTGACACAGGAAAGCGACATTTCAGAGGAATTGCGCGGCTGCCTTGCCTTTGCGCGACAGAAAATCGAGGAAATTGTCCTGCTCACCCGTGCTGCAAATGAAGGAGTGGCGGCAATCGCCGATGCTCTGGAGGCGCAGCGAGAAGCGTTCAGACGCCGGCAGGTCTCGCCGTCTATTCACAACGAAGCGGTGAAGCGGCGTGTGCAGGAGGTGCGGGGACGCATGCCGCAGCGGAAGAGTTCTTTCGCCGAGCGGAGGAAGCTCCAGCAGGCCAGATTGCGTCTCCCCATTCTGCCGACGACAACTATTGGCTCATTTCCGCAGACCGGTGAGGTACGCGCAGCGCGGGCGGCCTGCAAAAACGGGAAGCTGGAGACGGACCGTTATGAGGAGTTTCTGCGTCACGAGATCGCGCAGGCCATCCGCTTCCAGGAAGAAATCGGACTGGATGTGCTTGTCCACGGCGAGTTTGAACGCAGCGATATGGTTGAATATTTCGCCGAGCAACTCAATGGCTTTCTGT
The DNA here is from genome assembly GCA_035294465.1 of Ktedonobacteraceae bacterium. Classification (GTDB taxonomy): domain Bacteria; phylum Chloroflexota; class Ktedonobacteria; order Ktedonobacterales; family Ktedonobacteraceae; genus Paraktedonobacter. The sequence goes on from DATGKW010000058.1 coordinate 11,438, forward strand.
TTACCCGCCACGGTTGGGTGCAGAGCTATGGCTCGCGCTGCGTTCGACCACCCATTATCTATGGAGATATCAGCCGTCCAGCGCCCATCACAGTGCGCTGGGCGCGCTTTGCCCAATCGTTGACGCAGAGACCGGTGAAAGGGATGTTGACCGGCCCGGTAACGATGATGCACTGGTCTTTTGTGCGCGACGATCAACCATTGGAGGAAACCTGTTACCAACTCGCGCTGGCCCTTCACGACGAAGTACAGGACCTGGAGGCCGCTGGGATTACCGTGATCCAGATTGATGAACCTGCCCTGCGCGAAGGTCTGCCTCTGCGTCGCTCCGCGTGGAGCGCCTATCTGGACCTGGCTGTTGCCTGTTTCCGCCTGACCTGCTGCGATGTACTCGATGAGACCCAGATCCATACCCACATGTGTTACGCGAATTTTACTGATATTATTGAAGCCATAGGACGCATGGATGCCGATGTGCTCTCGCTTGAAGCTTCACGTTCGCAGATGGAGATGTTGCAGGCGTTCGCAGCACATGGCTACCCTAACGACGTTGGCCCAGGCGTGTATGACGTGCATTCGCCACATATTCCTTCCGTGCGGGAGTATAGAGAGCATCTAACAGGCATCTTGCAAGCCTTCCCGGCTGAACGTGTCTGGGTGAACCCGGACTGCGGTCTGAAAACGCGGCGCTGGGAGGAAGTCAGGCCAGCGCTGGCCCACCTGGTGGCAGCAGCGAGGATAGTGCGCGCCCTGGTAGAGACGAGCAGGCCCGATCAGGCTTGAGTGCGATCTCACGTATTGTCTGGCCGATCTTTTTCACCGCTCTGTCTCAGAAACAAACGGCCAGCGACCTGGAAAAGGGAATCGCCTGTACGCGCACCCCGGCATACATCATCAAGCAGGGCCAGGAGATACGCCAGTCCCAGGGGGTTCCCATTGACGAACAACTGACGGTACAATCTATTATCAAGGACGTGAACGTAGCGGCTTTTGTGTCTGAGTAGACAAGGAGCTTTATTCGCAGGGCCACAAACCTCTAGTGGTTCCAGAAAAGAAGCTGCCTGTTGGTGATGGAGCTTGATAATGGAAAAAACGGCTTTTCTATCTGGATCTTGCGACAGTGGAAAGCCTGTTTGCCAGACTCTATCAAAGGGAGACAAAAAGCCGGCTATTGACGAGCAGCAATGAATAGCTACAGAATAAGGAGTTGAACATGCGCAGAATTGGGCAGATTATAGGCTTGAAAGCAGACCAGATCGAGGCGTATGAACGCCTGCATGCCGCTGTGTGGCCCGAAGTGCTGGCGACGATTACCGCATGCAACATCCGCAACTACAGCATTTTTCGTCATGGCGAACTGCTCTTTGCATATTTTGAATATGTCGGCGACGATTACGAGGCCGATATGGCAAAGATGGCTGCCGACCCCAAAACCCGCGAATGGTGGACCCTGACCGATCCAATGCAAGTTCCCCTGGAGACGCGTGCGTCCGGCGAATGGTGGACGAGAATGAAGGAAGTGTTTCACACAGACTGATCGTTTCGCATGTGATATATAACGCAAGAAGAAAGGATAGAGGAGTGTTTCGTTTAGATAGAAAAAATGCTTTCGTGACAGGGGCAGGATCGGGCATCGGGGAGCAGATCGCCCGGCTTTTTGCGCAACAGGGCGCGCACGTCATTCTCGCCGACATCGACGCAGATGCGGCTGAGCGCGTTGCCAGTGGGATCCGCGCTGCTGAAGGAAGCGCGCGTGTGCAACAGCTTGATGTAGCTGATGAGTCCCAGGTCAGGGCCGCGCTAGAGCAGGTTGCCGCTACCGAAGGCCGGCTCGATATTCTGGTCAACAATGCCGGTATCAGCCATGTTGGCACTATTCTGGAGACCAGCTTGCAGGATTGGGAGCGCGTGATGAGCGTCAACGCGCGCGGCGTCTTTCTCTGCGCTCGCGAGGGAGTGAAGCAGATGCTGGCGCAATCGCCGTCTGGAGGCGTGATCATCAACATGGCCTCGACTGTCGCCATGATCGGGGTCGAGCGCCGTCTGCCCTATAGCGCCAGCAAGGGGGCCGTGCTGGCCCTGACGCGCTCGATTGCCATTGATTTTGTCACGCAAGGGATTCGCTGCAACGCCATCTGTCCTGGCACCGTACAGACGCCATTTGTAGAAAATTATCTGGCGCGCAACTTCGCCGGACACGAGGAGGAAGTGCGCCAGCAGCTTCACGCCCGCCAGCCTCTTGGGCGCATGGGACGACCAGACGAAATTGCCTCTGCCGCGCTCTACCTGGCTTCAGACGAGGCTTCTTTTGTGACTGGCTCGGCGCTGGTCATCGATGGCGGCTGGACTGCCAAATAGAGCAGAGAAGTAGAGTGAGGAAAGGAATAAAAGTCTATGCCTTCTCGACCTGAAGCGGCGGGACCATTTGCTCCGCGTCCGCTTGGCTCAACGGGTTTGCAGGTAACGCCGATCTGTATTGGCACGGCCTCTCTGGGAAATATGCCGGAAACGTTCGCTTACGAGGTTCCTGAGGAGCGCGCGCTGGCTACGATCCGCGCTTTCTTCGCCAGCCGCGACAACAGCGGGACCCATCCTCTCAACTTCCTGGATACAGCCGCTTCCTATGGCGATGGCGAGAGCGAGCGGCGCATCGGTAAGATACTCGGCGAGCTTGGTGGGCTGCCACCCGGCTATGTGCTGGCGACCAAGGCCGACCGCGATTTGCAGACCGGCAGCTTTACCGGCGCGCAGATGCGCCGGAGCGTTGAGCGCAGCCTGCGTTTGCTTGGCCTGGAGCAGCTCCAGCTTGTCTACTTGCACGATCCCGAACATATTTCCTTTGAAGAGGCTATGCAGCCAGACGGTCCCGTCGAGGTGTTGCAGCAATGTAAAGCCGAGGGGTTAATCGCGCATCTGGGCGTTGCCGGTGGGCCGATAGATCTGATGATCCGCTTCGTCGAAACCGGCCTCTTTGAAGCGGCTATTTCGCATAACCGCTTTACGCTCCTCAACCGCGAGGCCGAACCGCTCTGGGAAGTATGTGCGCGCCGAGGCGTCGCGATGGTCAACGCTGCGCCATATGGTAGCGGTCTTCTGGCAAAAGGCCCGCGCGCGTATCCACGCTATATGTATGATCAGGCGCCGTCCGAGCTTCTGCGCCGTGCCGGGCGGATGGAGGAGGCGTGTGAACGGCATGGCCTGCCACTGGCTGCGGCTGCTCTGCAATTCTCGCTGCGTGATCCGCGCATTACATCCACAATTGTCGGTGTAACGCGCCCTGCACGAATTACTGAAACGCTGAAGCTAGCGCAGCAGCCCATTCCAGATGAACTCTGGATCGAACTGGATTCCATTTATCAGTCCTGAGAGGAAGGACTCATCTATGGCCGAACCACTTCCTATTGTTGATGCGCACGTGCATCTCTGGAATCCCGCACAATTCATAATGCCCTGGCTGGCGGACATCCCACGCTTGAATCGGCCCTATGGCTTACAGGATTACCGCGAGCAGACGCGAGACCTTCCCATTACAGGGATGGTCTATATCGAAGTAGGAGTTGAGCCGCACGAAGCATTGCGCGAGGTGCGCTACGTTGTAGAGCTTGCTCGCGCAGAGCCGCGTTTGCAGGCAATCGTTGCCGCAGCACCGGTTGAGCGCGGCCCCGGTGTTCGCGAGCACCTGGAAGCCCTCGTGGCTCTCTCGCCTCTCATCAAAGGGATCAGGCGAAACCTCCAGGACGAAGCCGAACCGGATTTCTGCCTGCGACCCGATTTTGTCGCGGGCGTGCATCTGCTGGCAGCATTTAACCTGTCATTTGACCTGTGTATCAAACACTGGCAATTACCGTCGGTCACTGAACTGGTACGTCGCTGCCCGGATACGGTCTTTATCCTGGACCACCTGGGCAAGCCGGATATCAAGCAGCGTCAGCTCGCGCCCTGGCAATCAGATCTGCGCAAGCTCGCCGCGTTGCCGAACGTTGCCTGTAAAATCAGTGGGATGGTGACTGAAGCCGATCACGAAAGCTGGCAGCCTGCCGACCTGGAACCGTTCATCGCCGTCGCGCTCGAAGCTTTTGGTGAAGATCGCGTCCTGTTCGGAGGCGACTGGCCGGTTGCTCTGCTTGCATCCTCATACCGGCGTTGGTACGAGACTTTGCAAGCGCTCACTGCCCACTTAACGACTTCTGCCAGGCGCAAGCTGTGGGAGGAGAATGCGCGGCGCTTCTATCGAATGCCCTGATCCCGTAATCACAGCTGTAAGAACTCTGCCGTAGGTGTTTGCCCATATGCCAGATAATGACGATATCTGGCGTGCGTTTGTGCCCACTCCTTACTGGCTATGAGCAAAATCTGCTCATACTTCTGTGGGGAAAGGTGAAGCGCGGCACAGGCAGGTTCCTTCAAGGCGCGTATGCCGCTGAGATAATCCTTCTCCAGCAGTTGTCCCAGGCGGTCCCAGTTTCCTAGAGGCACTTCAAAAGTTCGGGCAGTGACATTCAGCAAACCCTGTTGTCTGAGGAGGTCTCCCAACTGGCGCATCTGCGTCGTATCGATCCCGCGCATCCCCATAAACTGGCGTGTCCAGGAGTTAAGCTCGCGCGTAGCCGGCCCTGCATCTGGAAACAGGATATCCGCTTCATAGATTTCCACCCACCCTCCTGGTTGCGTTACTCGCACTAACTCGCGGATAACGGCGGGCCAACTCTGCTGTGGAACGCCCAGAAAAAGCAAGCGCTGATGCACGTAATCGAACATGTGATCGGGAAACGGCAGCCCTTTGAGCACGTTTCCCTGAATGAAATGATAATTGTCGGGCACCGCTTGCGCAGGAGCTGCCAGCGAGATGGTCTGAGGCGGCTCCAGGTCGAGTCCGTAGACACGAGCCTGAGGAAAAGCCTGCGCGATCTCATGGCCCCAGATGCCCGTGCCGCTGCCAACATCCAGAATCGTTTTCACAGATGAATCGAGGGGCGCTGCATAATTGCCGCGCAGGACGTAGCGGATGATGTAATGTTGAAAATTAAGCCGCTGGCCTTCCTCCAGGTCCTTGGGCAAGGCATAGGGAACATCTTCGCGGAACCGCCGCCCGGAAGTGCCTGCTCGGAGCGACTCTTTGGCCGAAGGAGTGGCTGCTTTGTTCCGCGAAGAGCGTTTGAAAAACCAGGGTGACATCCAGGTGAATCCTTTCCGCAGAATAGTGGTCTAAGGAGACCACTGGAAGTCTGTTTGTAGCAGCGAACCCGTTGTGCTGAATGCACTCTAAGATAACCAACCAGACTCTAGAGTAGTTCATAAGCTATTTTGGGCAGTTTGTCCATTAAAAAGCTATTAAAATTTTGTAGAAGAAAGCCGGAAGTTCTTTAAACTGGCGGATAGATAGTTTACGCGCCGAATCACATGAGCGTGCCTTTTTCGGAATCGGGAAAAATATCCGAGACGAACAGAACGCCTGGCTGCTTTTTGAGCAGTTCGTCAAATTGACGCATCCTCTTCACCCACAGTTCTTCCTTTCCAGGCTGCGGAAAATGAACCGAGTAG
>DATGKW010000059.1:0-6246 GCA_035294465.1 Ktedonobacteraceae bacterium
CTAGCCTCTGTATCCTAACGCACGGGCTTTCTCAAAAGCAAGATTGGCTTCCTTCAGTCGGCCAAGCTTTTCAAGGATCAAGCCTCGGGTATGATATGGAGGCGCAAAGCTGGGATCAAGCTGAATGGCATAATCGCAAGCAGCCAGTCCCTCAGAGTAACGCTTGAGTTTATAAAGAATTAAGCTTCGGCCACTATAGACAAAAGCATCATTGGGGTTAATTAAAAGTGCGCGGTTATAAGCAGCCAGAGCTTCTTTGTAACGCCCGGCCACAAACAGTGTATCGCCCTGCTGAAGCCAACTCGCGCTGGACCGGGGAGGAGTTAACATTGCCTGCACGTTTGGAGGTGGAGGATACTCAGGCGTTCCTGGCCCCGGCTTGTTCGCCGAAACTGTGTGCAGCCTTGACGCACTCTCTACGCTGGTAGGCTTCATTCGCATGGGACTGGTAGGATGCGCGTAAGCATGAGCAAAGGCCAGAGCAAAATCTTGAACGCTCGCATAACGCTCGCGGGGATCTTTAGCCAGCGCTTTGAGCACCACAGACTCGACATTGGCGGGCAGGCCGGAGATATAAGAATGCAGCGGCGGCGGCGGCGCATTGCAATGCTGGGCAAGCAGCTCTGTCGCCGTCCCGTGGAAAGGACGGGTGCCACAGAGCCACTCGTAGACCATGATGCCTAGCGCGTACTGGTCGCTGGCCGGCCGGGGCCTTCCCTCAATCTGTTCGGGTGCCATATAGGCAAATGTGCCGGCCATCTCCTGCGCACGCTGCATCGATTGTTCCGAGTGGGCAATAGCCGCAATCCCGAAATCACTGAGCAAGAGGTTTTGCTGCGCATCGAGAAGGATGTTTTCTGGCTTGACATCGCGGTGGATCACGCGGCACTCATGAGCGTACTGCAAGGCGGAAGCAATCTGTTGTACGTAGGTCACAACCTGAGCAAGCGGAACCCGCGTTCCAGGTGGATGACGCTGACGCAGCGTGCCATTGTGTATATAGGCCATTACCAGAAAAGGCGTCAGACCATCCTGAGCGATACCAAAATCGAGGAGCGGGACGATGTGAGCATGTTTCAAGCGAATTAAGCGGGCCTCGCGCAAAAAGCCGGGGATTGTCTCAACCGTCAATCGAAACTTCAGGATCTTGATCGCGACTTGCTCATGATCATACAGATGCTTGGCCACGTAAACCTCGCCGAAGGTTCCCTGGCCAAGTAAGCTCACTAATCGATAGTCATCAAAACGCTCTCCTTCGCGACGGAACACAGTGGCGTCCCCCTCTCACAATGTCCTTGCAAGAAACATTGTAGAGTATTGCACGCAAATGTCAAGGGATATGCCAATACATGGTTATTCTCTCTTAATCCGTCGCAGGTCCCGCGCTTAGCTCGGCCTGCGGCTCCTCAGTCCGCTCGCGCGTACCGTCTGTAGCAACATGGCGGCTGCGGCGTACGACGGAACAGAGAGTAGCAAGCACACAGATCAGGGCTGAAGCGATAAAGGCGTGGCTCATGGCGCCGGTGAAATCGCTGGCAATGACCGGGGGCAGATGACCAACAGTGCCTAGAAAGACCGCGTTTACCATGTCTGGCGGCATCGCTGCTGCGGCCACGGCAAGAGATAGGGCAAAGCTGCACACCATCCCAACATTACGCATGGTGTTGAGCGTTGCCGAAGCCACCCCCAGGCGATTGCGCGGCGCAGCTCCCATTGTTGTACTGGTATTGGGAGACCAGAAGATGGCACTGCCCAGACCCATCAGTCCAAGCGCACAAGCCAGTTCGAGATAAGAGGTAGCTGGAGTGAGAAAAGTCAAGATAATCAGCGAGGCTATCTGCAAGATCAAGCCGACGGTCGCTGGAGTAGCGCCATGAAAACGGTCGTGATCAGCCCAGCGCCCACCCAGCGGACCAACCGCCGAGGTAAGTATCGGCAAGGGCAGAATGAGGAAAGCCGCCGTCAGCGGGCTATAGCCCCGCACCCCCTGGAGATAAAAGACGATTAGGAATTGGACGGCGAAGACCGCCAGGGATTGGAAGGTAGCAGCCAGAACCGAGAAGGTATAGTGGAGGCTGGAGAATAATTGCAAATCCAGCATAGGAAATGAATAACGACGTTCCCAGATGATAAAAACGAAAAAGGCAAGAATTGCAATAGCTATAAGAATCAGTACAGAAGGCGCAAGCCAACCGGCGCCGATACTATTCATCAGACCGAGCAGAAGTGTAACAAGGCCCACACAGAAAAGCAGAGCCCCAAGCAAATCGAAACGCTCGTTGCGTGGCTTTGGCTCAATATCGTGCAGCAAGAAATACGCTGAGAGCGTACCGACAATGCCAATTGGCAGGTTGATCAGGAAAATCCACCGCCAGCTTGCCAGGGCGAGGATAAAGCCGCCCAGGACGGGGCCAAGCACACTGCCCGCGCCCCAGGTCACAGCATTGAAGCCCATGGCCTGCCCGCGCTGGTTGGCGGGAAAGACCTCGGTGATGATCGCCATAGAATTGGCTGTGAGCATCGCGCCTCCGCATCCCTGGATCAGCCGCGCGACTATCAAGAAAGTATCGTTGGGTGAGGCACCGCAGAGGACCGAACCGGCGGTAAAAACGAGAAAGCCCAGATTATACATGCGCACGCGACCAAACATATCGGCCATACGCCCAAACGTCAATTGCAGGACCGTACTGACCATGATATACCCCATGATTACCCAGGTCATTTTCACCAGGTCCGAGTGCAGATCCTGGAGCATATTGGGCAGAGCCAGAATAACAATGGTCGAGTCGATGGCTGCCATGAGCGAACCAATAGTAGTAACTGAGAGCGCCACCCATTTATATGCCGGTTTTTTCATGAAAAGCCCTTTCTCTTCGCCAGGTATGCAGCTTCGCTGCGCAAAGGATGTAGGATGTTGGGTAAAAAACATACGTGGCGGGCCATGTATGTTTTTTACCCAACATCCTACATCCTGCAAGCGCCGCAGGTGCGAGTAAACGAGAGTGGCAGGAAGTGGAAGAAGCTTGCCACTACCTCATACATCAGTGTCATTATAGAATCTCACTTTGCCAAAAGGAATACACACCCTGACTTTCCCGCAACATTTGCGGAAAAACTGTCCATTAGGACAGGTAGAGGCTAGAGAATGATGGCAGACCGCGCTCTCCATTTGTATCAAGTATTCTCGATTGCATTGTGGCGTATAGTGAAAGCGGCGACGCGTGACTGCTCCACGCAGAACACATATTGAACTTGTTCTACCCATCATTGATTGATCCCTGCGCGGCAGGCACATTCTTTCCTGGCCACGTAGAGCTAGAAAGCGAGTAATATATTGATTGAGCGCTCATCACAAGGCAATGGCCCGAAAAAGGAAAATAAGCAAATTACTCAAAGTGATATGCAAGAAAAGCAGAAACCGCCGATGATTACCGATATTGTTCATCGCCTTGACCAACTCAGAACACTGGCTCGCGAAGCGAATGTGCTGAAATTTGGACAGGAGTTACTGGGGGTCGAACCCAAAGGATGGGCCAATAATCCCTGGCTGTTGGAGACAAAGCAGGGAATGATCGATCTACGCACGGGCCTCTTACGCGCCGGGCGGCCCCAGGACCGTACCAGCACGCCTATTCCGACTGAATGGAAAAGTTTAGACGAGCCTGCTCCGCGCTTCATGCAATTCTTACACGAAATCTTCGCGGACCGCGAAGGGGCTGAACGCGTTGAACTGATCGCCTTTTTGCAGCGTGCGCTGGGCTACGGAATTACCGGACATGCCGATGAGAGCGTCTTTCTCCTGTTCTACAGCAAACAGGAGCACAGCGGAAAGAGCACATTGATACATATATTGGAGAAAGTACTGGATAAAGCGGTTTATGCAATCCCTGGGGACGCGCTGCTCACCGATGGGCATGGCGGATCATACCTGGGCAACTTGCAGGGCAAGCGCATCGTCTGGGCCAGCGAACCCGACCATGGTGGGAATCTCGCCAGCGAGGAGGTGAAGCAGCTCACCAGCGGCAGATGGATTGTGGCCCGCCAGCTCTACGGACTGGAATCCACGTTTATCCCAACCCATTTGCTCATTCTGCTTACCGACCGCAAGCCGGAGGTTAACCCCGCCGAACGAGCCTTCTGGGAGCGTGCCTGTCCAATTGCCTTCAATATGCGCTTTGTAGACAGGCCGCAGCAGCCTGGTGAGATGCAGCGCGATCCCCGGCTGCTTCAAACGCTCGAAGCCGAATCCAGCGGCATTCTGGCCTGGCTGGTGCGCGGTGCCCTCGAATGGAGACGCCTGGGCCTTGCCATCCCGGAGTCTGTGCGCAAAGAGCGCCATCAGGAACACGATCAGGAGAGCAGCATCAAGCATTTCATACAGATCTGCTGTGAGCTTGATCCCCAGGCGCAAACCCCAGCCGGTGGCCTCTATAAACGCTACAAAGCCTGGGCCACTAAAAACAACCTCATCCCTGTCGGTCACAAGCAATTCAGCCAGGAGATCAAACAGATAGAGCAGATAAAAGCTCAGCAGAGCAGGCGCGGAATGGTCTATTCAGGCATCCGTTTCGCGAAAGAGAAAAGCAAAGGCCCTTCTCATCCTCCACTTTCGTAAGCTTTCTTTGAACGGCACGGGAATATCAGGCGCACCGTGAATGTTCTTTTGTATGGTTACTTATTTAAAGTTTGCAACTAATATAAGCGGTATTCTTGCTGGCAAAAGGAGCATGCTCATGTCACAGTCATGGCCATTGAAACGCGTGGGATTGCGGGTACGCGACCTGGAAACCACCCTTGCATATTATCAACAGTTAGGTCTCGCGATTGTACGAGACGAGCGAGCGGAGGGCATAATTGGCCTGGGTGCAGATCAACTGGAACTGCTCACGCTGCGTCATACACCGAACGCGCGCCCGCGCGCCGCTCACACCGCCGGCCTGTATCACTTTGCGCTCCTGCTGCCCAGCGAGACCGATCTAGGCACTTTCCTGCACCACAGCCTGCGAGAAGGGGGAGTGCGCATCGACGGAGCTTCCGACCACCTGGTCAGCCAGGCGCTTTACCTGAATGATCCCGAAGGCAACGGCATCGAGATCTATGCTGACCGGCCGCGCGAGCAATGGCCCTCTACGAACGGCCGCCCCACCATGGACACGCTCCGCCTGAACGTAGAGGCCCTGCTGGCCAGAGCTCAGGATTTCCATGGCCTGCCCGGTGGGACGATCCTCGGCCACATGCATCTCAACGTCGGCAATCTGGAGAAGAGCCTTGCCTACTACCAGCAGACATTTGGCCTGGAATTGATGGTTAATTTGTACCAGCAGGCTGGCTTCGTTTCCTGGGATGGCTATCACCATCACCTCGGTCTGAACACCTGGAACGGACTCAACGCCACACGCCACAAAGCGGATGTCTGCGGCATCGACTTCTTCGAGATAGCCCGCCCTGGCCTGCAACCTGGCACGTATGAAGACCCCGATGGAGTGACAGTAGTAGTTACAGCGAGCGAGTAGGCACTTCCTCTCCACGCCAGTAGCGCGAATCATCGCGCTCGCGTTCGAGATAATGAAAGTCGCACAGGTCGCGGCGCACCGTAGCATAATCCTCACAAGCGAGATAACGCGCCAGCAACTCGTTGACCTCCTTCTCGCTATATATCTGCTCCGGCTCAAACAGCGCGGCCAGATACGCCAGAATATGTAGCTTCATGCTCCTCCTGGCCGGCCAGATTACCACACGCCCGGCTAAGTCAACATATCGGCGAATATCCGCGGGAATAGCCGGGAAGGCCGTTCTTGCCCTTGGGTCGTGCTGTACATACGTCTTTTCCATGGGTTTCCTCACGTTTACTGCTTCTGATTTCCATCTAATTAGATTTATATCAAATTAGTGAGCGAATGTCAAGAGGAGCAATTCTTCCATTGACGACATCGAACATGCGTGCTATTATCAAGCTGGACAGAACAATATCTGTCAAAAAAACAATAAATCGATCTGATATCCTACTGCTGACGCTCCCAATCCCAAACCGCGATGGATCAGGAGGGCTTCGGACTGGAATGTGGTTGGAGGAGCGAGGGACCGACAGAACACACCATGACACGAACAGGAGGAGAAACATGAGCAAAAAGATCCTACTACTGGGATTCTCGGACAGTGTTCTCTCCGACGCACAGCAACAGCTCGTGCGTCCCGATCTGGAGGTGTTTCGAGGGAAGAGCGTGGAAGATGTACGGTCCCGGCTTT
>DATGKW010000060.1:0-15900 GCA_035294465.1 Ktedonobacteraceae bacterium
AATCGGCACATCGACTGCATCATAGCCAGCTCGCGCGAGGAATTCTTGCAGGCGCTCAATGATGCGGGAATGCTGCCGATAGGTATCCGGCAACAGATCATGCATTCCACGCAGGCGTTCAATATGCTTTCTCATAAGACTTCCCTTCGCCCTTTCATCGCTGCCTGCCCCATCGCATCTCGTTCACGCCTTCGTGCTGATCTCCAATAACTGACTCACTTAGGATAGCAGGGGTTGTACGCCTCGTCAAGCTAAACTTCCGGCTCCTGCACAAACTCCCGCCTTTCCGCTCACAGCATAGACGGGATGGCAATGGCGGGAGCAGGAATTTTCAGGAATGTCTTTCAGGCTGACCGGCCCTCATCGGCTAAGGGGTAAGCTGGCAACCGTGTCGAGCGTTCGACCACTCCTCCTGGACAATAGAAGAAGTGTTTCAACCCTGGTAACTCAGAAGAACCATCCCGGTAGCTAAAGCTGCAAAGACGGTTCTTCTGGCCCAAAACCTTATCATAAAACGCTAGAAAACCAAACACTGGTTTTGTATACCTGTAAGCCATTAGCGCGGCATGCCTGCTTTGTCCCCCTACTTTTCTACGTGCTGGCCAACCTCCAGCAACTTCCCCTGTTTCCCGTTGAGCAAATTGCCCTCGACGCCGATGGAGGGCAGCAGTTGCGCTTGCGCCTGTGTGCTGAGGGGCAGGCCCCAGAGCTTGATAAAGCCCAGGGCGGCGTTGTGATCGAACTGGTCGCCGCTTTCGTAGGTGGCCAGGGCGTGGTTGTAGAGCGAGTGGTCAGATTTGCGCCCGACAACCGTGCAGTGCCAGGGGGCAAGTTTGAGCCTGACCGTGCCACTGACGAACCGCTGGGTACTCTGCACATAGGCAGCCAGATCCTGGTGCAGAGCGCTGTACCATTGTCCATTGTAGATCAGCCGCGCATACTCGCCCGCGACGATTTCTTTGAAACGCTCCTGCTCACGGCTGAGCGTGAGGCTTTCCAGAGCCCGGTGCGCGGCGTGCAGCACAGTCGCGGCAGGCGCTTCATAGATCTCGCGCGATTTGATACCCACCAGGCGGTTCTCGATATGATCGACGCGACCTATGCCATAGGAGCCGGCCAGTTTATTCAACCGCTCGATGAGTTCTACGCCGTCGATCTCGTCTCCGTTCAGAGCTACGGGAATGCCGTGCTCAAAGGTGACTTCGACATAAGTTGGCTCGCTCGGTGGTGTGCTGGAGGTCCAGGCGTAGACCTCGTCGGGCGGCTCGGCCCAGGGATCTTCCAGTACGCCGCATTCGATGCTGCGCCCCCAGAGGTTCTGATCTACCGAGTAAGCGCTGGCACTGGTCACAGGAACCGGGATGCCATGCTCGGCAGCGTAGGCGATTTCGCTATCGCGTGTCAGGCTCCATTCACGCACCGGGGCAATGATCTTGAGGTCTGGGGCCAGCGTTTGCACCGAGACATCAAAACGCACCTGATCGTTGCCCTTGCCGGTGCAGCCGTGCGCCACGGCTACCGCGCCTTCGGCCCGCGCCACTTCTACCAGCAGGCGCGCGATCAGTGGACGGGCCAGGGCCGTCGCCAGGGGATATTGCCCCTCGTAGATCGCGCCGGCTTGCAGGCCAGGCCAGACGAAGTAGCGCACAAAGTCGGCTCGCGCATCAACCACCAGCGATTTGACCGCGCCAATCTGCGCGGCTCGTTTGGAAATGGCCGTGAAGTCGCGCTCGTTGCCTATATTAATGGTCAGGGTGATCACATCCAGACCGTACTGCTCTTTGATCCAGCGAATTGAGACGGAGGTATCCAGTCCGCCCGAATACGCCAGCACAACTGTTGACATTGCTTCTATTCCTCTTCTACAAGTTTTTCAATCGCCGTGTTAAATTTTGCTCTTCGCTCCTGCCACGCCTGCTCGACCTCCGCTAATTGCCGGTTCGCCTGCTCCAGGCCCAGGTTGCCAGAGCCGCCCAGATGGATACGAGCGTGCAGGCGCTTCATTAGCTCTTCCTGGCTTTCAGAGGGCAGGGGCTGGCCGGCGGAGCGCGCCTCGTCGATCTTCGCCGTGACCTCTTTGCCCACAATGCGGTAGGCATCGCGGAAGGGGATCTGCTGGCTCGCGGCCAGTTCGTAGGCGCGGTCGGCGGCGAAAAGCTCAAAGGTGCAGGCGGCAACCAGATTGGCTGTATTGACTTGAATATTGCCAGCAACCAGGGCGCAGATTTCCAGACTCTCCTGCGCGATGTCCAGGGCTTCCATCAGGGGGCGCTTGGTCTCCTGGTAGTCCATGTTATAGCCGGAGGGCAGCCCGCTGATGATGCCCAGGATCTGCTGCTGCAGGGCCAGCATGGTCGCGGTGCGCGCCCGCACCAGTTCCATCACGCCCAGGTTGCGCTTCTGCGGCATGATGCTGCTGCCTGTGCAAAGCTCCTGCGGAAGCTGGAAAAAGCCATATTCCAGCGTAGTGAAGAGTAGCACGTCCTGGGCAAACTTGCTCAGATCGAGCATGATCTGCGCCAGAGCCTGGACAATGGCAGCCTCGATTTTGCCCCGGCTATTCTGCACGTAAATCACATTATTCTGCACACGCGCAAACCCTAGCAGATCGGCTACGTACTGCCGGTCGATGGCCAGCGGCACACCATAGCCGGCTGCCGAGCCAAGCGGCGACTGGTCGTTGAGCTGGTAGGCCGCGACAAGGAACCGCTCGTCGTCCAGCAGAGACTCGGCGAAACCGGCGGCCCACAACCCCACTGAGGAGAGCATGGCCCGCTGCATATGCGTGTAGCCCGGCATGGGCGTATCGATATGCGCGGACGCCAGATCCAGCAGCGCACGGCACAACTTGCCCAGCGACGCGGCGACCGCGTGCAGTTGCTCTTTGCTGTACAGACGCAGATCGAGCAGCACTTGATCGTTGCGCGAGCGCGCGGTGTGGATCTTTTTGCCGGCCTCGCCCGCCTGCTCGGTCAGATAATTTTCCACGCGCGTATGTACGTCCTCATCGGCCTGGGTGATCGTGAAGCGGCCCTCTTCTGCGAGGCGCAGGATGCCGCACAGATGGGTGTGCAGCAGCCCGCGCTCCGCATCGCTTAAAATGCCAATCTTCTTGAGCATAGCAACATGGGCCAGCGATCCCCAGACATCATGGCGTACCAGGCGATTGTCGAGCAAGCTGTTTTGGGCTGCCTCGAAATGTTCCACCTGCTCGTGCAGGCGGTAGCCTTTCTGCCAGAGTTTGGTCATATTCTTTACCTTTCTATCCCGGCCAGCTTGTTGCGCCGCGCGATCAGCTCATAGGGCAGGCCGCGAATGTGGGCAACCGCCGCACACTCTTTCTGGTTGAAGCTGGCGCTTTTGATCGAACGCACATCGGGGAAGAACAGGCCACTTTGCGAACTGCGCGAGACGATGTTGATATTCCCTTTGTAGAGTTCGACGACATATTCGCCACTCACAGCCTTTTGCGTTGAAGCGATAAAGGCGTCGAGGGCCTCTTTGAGCGGGTGGAACCACTCGCCGTGATAGACCATCTTCGCCCACTGCGCCTCCAGCGGGCGTTTGAGCTGGATCTCTTCTTTGGTCAGGCAGAATTGCTCCAGGTCGCGATGGACTTTCAGCAGCAGGGTAGCTGCGGGCGCTTCGTAGATTTCGCGCGACTTGAGGCCCATGATCCCGTCCTCGAAGAGATCGATCTTGCCAATGCCGTTGGCCCCGGCGACAACGTTCAATCGCTCAATGATTGCATCAAGAGGCAGGCGTTCACCGTTCAGCCCGACCGGCAGGCCGTTTTCCCAGGTGAGAGTGATCGTGGTTGGAATATCGGGCGCCTTCTGCGGAGGCACCAGCCAGAGCCAGATATCGTCGGGCAGCTCGGTGGTCAGATCGATGCCACCGCTGGCAATCGAACGACACCACATAGTCTTATCATCGCCGCCCACGATCAATTCTTCGACCGGCACGCCGTAATATTCCATCAAGAGCTGCTCCTCGACGCGCGTGAGATCGAAATCGCGCACCGGCACGAAGATGGGCAGGCCGGGTGCGAAGAGGCTGAAGACATTATGCATGCGATACTGGTCATTGCCCTTGCCGCTCGAACCCTCCATCAAGGCATCACAGCCCAGTTCCAACGCCTTTTGAGCCACGCGAGCGGCGATCAACTGGCGCGTCATCGAGGTTGAGACGGGATAGCCGTTGTAGTCAGAGTTGGCCTGGATGGCCTTCGAGAGCCACTGCTCGGTGAATTCTTGCTTCACATCGATAGTAACCGGCGTAATGCCCAGTTGCTGCGCGCGCGCGACACTCATCTCGATCTCTTCCTTGCCCTGACCAACATCGACATTGATGGCGGTCAACTGACGCGCGTGATACTTGAGTTCGGCGAGCTTGACGCAGAGGGTTGAGTCCAGCCCGCCCGAATAGGCCAGAGCGATATGCTTGCCCTGCGGAACTTCGACAGAGGCAATTTTGTGCAGCGCGAGGTCGGTGGCGCTGCTGCTGGTGCCGGTTGCAACGGTCGTGCTGTCGCTCGAATGAGATGTTGCCATAGTGTGAGACTCCTTCAACAACATGATCTGTGGAAGGAAACAGGCAATAAAAAATCTCCCGTCCCTTCCTGAACAACATTGAAGGGACGAGAGCGTAAGTCTGCTTTTCTCTTTCTTACCTGAGCATTCTCTACGCACCCGTGGTGCCACCCTGATTGCCACGACCCGCAGCTCTGCTTACCATTGAAAATGGTAATCCCTCACGCCATTGTGATGGACGATGGACTGTGACCACTTTTACGCGGTTCTTTCGCTGCATGGGAACCACCCATCCATGCCTACTTATCCCCTGCTGGCCTGGCATATCTGCCAGTTCGCAGGTGATTTTCTTCGGCTGGCCGCTCACGAAGGCGTTCTGGGGAGGCTGCACCCTTCCGAACTTCCACTCTGTTTCGGATCGCTGTCGGGAGCCGTGCCCCATACTCTGTTCGCTCAACGCGGGACAGTCTGTCATTTGTTTCTTGTTTAAGAATACCAGCCGCGACGGAAAAAGTCAAATGCCATTTTTCTTCCGCCCCCAACGCAGCGCGCCTGCCCAATACCCCTGCATATAGAACTGAAAGCAAGTTCCGACTCTGGCTCGCCCTACACCGATTTTGTTCCCCAGGCAGTCAACAACGTCAGTCCCCCTACACAATCCGGTTGCTGGACATCACGCAGCGCCTGCTGGTAGATCTCTTCGTAATTATCGGGAATGTGTACCCATTTTTCGAGGAAAGGCCGCATAGTTCGATAGACCAGCCGCATATCCTCCAGAGCAAGCTGCCATCCAGGAGAGCCAAAAGGATATTCCAGCGTATAGGTACGAGTCCGTACGTTCTGCAAGCCATGCCGCTGGAGCAAGCGGGCAAGCTGACCGATCACTCCATCCCCTGTCGGGGTAAAGAGATGCCCTGACTGATAAAATGCCTTTTGCGAGAGTTCGATAAGCTGCATAGCAGCAGAACTGGTATTCCGCCCCAAATCGCTTTCGGTCACTCGAACTACCCCGCCAGGCCGGGCTACACGCTGAAATTCTTGCAGGAGTTTTGGCCAATCCCAGGTACGCAAATAGCCCCATCCCAAACGCTGATTGACCAGGCTGAAGAAGTCGTTGGGAAATTCGAGCATACGTAATGCGTCCATCACATGAAACTCAACTCGATCACTTACCCCCTCGGCTTCTGCCCTTGCTCGCGCGAAGTCGAGCATGCGTTGACTTATATCTATGCCGACGAGCAGCGAGATCGATGGATACGTTTTTGCCACCTCGATCAGCCAGCCGCCGGTTCCACAGCCAACATCCAGCACGCGCTCAAAGCGCTCCGAATCAGGCTGCTCTACCAGCACGCCTCCCATTCCCTCAGTCAGCATGCGATCTTGAATCTGCAAGCGGTTCATCTCATCAAGATTGGAACGATCCTCCACAAAATACGTGCTTGGATGCTCTGGTTTGGGATTTTCGGGGGTGGGCATTAGCTTGCCTCCTTACTCTTCTTTATCTTTCATCACATAACAGCATAGAACCCTACGGTCATTATATTCATCTGCGCGTATGTTTGTCGAGGTAGTCAGGTTGCATGCGCAGTCAATCCTAGCATATGATGAAGAAGACCTGGCAAAGTTGCCGGATATCAAGACGAAAGGAAATTCAACCCATGTGCTACGATGACAATGCTCGCCCGCCTGTCCCGCCAGAGGCAAACGGGCAAGCTCACGGAGAAGACCTGGTGTTGACCGCTGAGGACGGGAATCGTTTCGCCGCTTACCTGGCGCGCCCGACACAGGCAAGCACAGCGCAGATTGTAATCTATCCCGATGTGCGTGGACTGCATCAGTTCTACAAGGAACTGGCCCTGCGTTTCGCGGAAACCGGCGTCACCGCCCTGGCCATCGACTATTTTGGGCGCACCGCAGGACTGACCGCACGCAACGACGAATTTGACTTCTGGCCACACGTGCAGCAGATGCAGTTTCCCAGCCTCCTCGCAGACGTGCGAGCCGCACTGGCCCACCTGGGAAAGAGCAAGCCGACGTTTATCACCGGCTTCTGCCTGGGCGGCAGCCTGGCTATTATGTCCTCAACCCAGGACCTGGGCCTGACTGGCGCGATTGGCTTCTATGCGGGCCTGAGTCGCCAGTTGCCCGGTACGTCTAGCACGGTACTGGATGAGTCGGTGAAAGTGCGTAATCCGTTCCTCGGCCTCTTCGGCGGCGCGGACCAGGGCATCCCCGTCGAGCAGGTACATAAACTGGATGAGAACCTGGACAAGGCCGGGGTCGAGCACCAGATCGTCATCTACGAGGGCGCGCCCCACAGTTTCTTCGACCGCCGCTCCACGGAATACGCCGAAGCGTCTGCCGATGCGTGGAACAAAATGCTGGCTTTCATCAGACAGCACAGCGCATAATTCATGCGAACAGCAGAGCGCGCTGACGGTGCGCGCTCTGCTGTTCACGCTGGCAAAACAACAGATATCAGATTAATCTTCTCATTACCTGAAATACGGGCAATTGAAGCATGAATCCCCCCAGATCCACCTAATACATCACAATCCCCCCGGACACGTTCAAATCCTCTCCGGTCGTGGAACCAGAAAGGTCGGAGGCCAGATACACCGCGGCATTGGCGATATCGGCGGGAGGCACCATACGTCCTAACGGCGAATCGCGTAGAAAGAGCTGGCGAGCCTCATCGATGCTGATTCCCTGGGATACGGCCATATTCTGCAGAACGCGTCCGATACGTTCGCCCTCGACAGGACCGGGCGAGATCAGATTGACGCGAATATTATAGGGGCCAACTTCCCAGGCCAGGGTACGCACAAGCCCGACCAGGCCCAGCTTCGCCGCCGCGTAAGGGGCGCGGCCGAACAGCGCACGCTTGCCGGTCATGGAGCCAATCATGAGGATATTGCCGGAGCGCCGGGCCAGCATGGAAGGCAAGAAAGCCCGGCAACAGAGATACGGGCCAGTCAGATCAACCTCCAGCGTCTCGCGCCACTCAGCAGGTGAAATCTCCCAGAGTGGAGCAGTAGGGCCGGCAATGCCGCTGTTATTCACCAGAATATCCACATGGCCGAAATGCATAAGCACCTCCTCAGCCATAGCGCTCACACTTTCCTCTTCGCGCAGGTCAAGCGGAACAACCAGAATATCGCGCGCGTACTCGGCCACAAGCGCGCGTGTCTCCTGCAAAGCCACAACATCGCGCGCGGCCAGCGCCAGGTGCGCCCCCTCGCGCGCATAAGCCTGGGCAATGGCGCGACCAATCCCGCGCCCCCCACCGGTAATCACAGCAACTTTGTTCTCTAACAGCATCGACACGTTTTCTCTGCACCCTTTCACGAAAGTAACCCTGAGATATGTTTAGTTATATCACACTCGGCGTGGGTTTGCTTCCAAAGATGAGCAAACATATATACATTTCGCTCATGGCCGAAATATACAGAGGAAACAAGCCTATTGCAATTCATCGCACCTGAAGTGTATAATGGAACAGATAAAACATTGCTCAGCTCACTGAGATTTCCTGCACAGGAGAGAACTTATGGCATTGCGTATCGTCGTCATAGAGGACGATTCCTCTATTCAAGACCTTTACCGCCTTTTGCTTGAAACAGAAGGATACCATGTAATTATTTCTTCCACTCCCCACGAAGACGCTACAGCGGTTGCAGCGCTTCATCCAGATCTGATTATTTTGGACTTGCTCATTGGCAGGAAACAAAACGGCTGGCATCTTCTTCAGCAGCTAAAAAATGCTCCTCTTACCGCGTCCATTCCCGTTCTGATCGTGACAGCGGCGGTCAACTTTGCGCAAGAATGGAAAGAATTCATTGAATTCCATAACATACCCGTCGTCTCTAAACCTTTCAATATTGATGATATTCTTGCCCTCGTTAAGCAGCTTCTTGCCAACACGCCTGATGCTATTTCATAATAACCAAAAACAGGAGAAAGGTTGTCTCTATGGCTTCCCACTCAGCCGATATCCCTGCACGTTCACCCGCAGTCGAGCAATTCATTGATCAGTTTCTAACCGCCGCCTGCGATTCCAGCCGTCGTCACATTCTCGAATGCCTGAGCACCTCCGCAGAACACGCCGCCTCTCCTCCTGAGCGCTCCGTCGGAGAAATTGCCGAACATCTGGGACTGGCGATATCAACAACCTCAGAGCATCTCAAACAACTGTCGCAGATGCATCTACTCACCACTCGCAAAGAGGGAAAGAAAACCTATTATCGCCTGCGCAATAATGAGCTGGTGCAAGCGTTTCATGACCTGATTGACTCTCTAGAGTCACATTACCGGCGGAATATCCTTCCTCCTGTAAAAGAGGAGGAAGCTCCGCACGAGCAGTAAAGCATACTCTCTGAGCAGGCTATCCCAGGGCGGCAGAGGCCATGCCGAAAAATCTGCTGCCCGCCTTCTCGTATCCCTATAATGGCTACTCTACGTGAAAAAAGTAGCAAGCTACGTATTACTATCAGAGCGTTCTTTCTATTTTTGTGATTCGGCTTTATCCAGAGCACGAGGAAATGACATGTTTACTGAACGACTCCTTATCAGCCTGGTAGGGCTGATCATCGGAGCAGTATTCTGTTTTGCTGGCTACCGGCTCTTTCGCGTCCTCATGGTGATCTGGGGCTTTTTTATTGGTTTCATCATGGGTGCGCAGGTCATCGCGTCTTTTCTTGGGACTGGTCTTCTCGCCACTCCTTCTGGATGGGCCACGGGCATCGCGTGTGGGCTTGTGCTGGCCGTGCTGGCCTATGCCCTCTATACCGCGGCCATTGCTATCCTGGGAGGCAGCATAGGGTACATCACGGGCGTTACACTGATGACAGGTCTCGGTATAGCCAATCCAGAGTACCTGGTTGTGATCGTCAGCCTCACCCTGGCTATTTTCTTTGCCATTCTTATCCTGGTCCTTGACCTTGCCAGAGTGCTGATCATTGCTATCACCGCGCTCAGTGGGGCCAGCGCGATTGTCACGAGTATCCTGCTGCTCTTCGGTGTGATCCAAACGAGCTTCTTCCAGGCGGGGGCGGCCACATCCTTCATCGAGAGGTCGCCTGGCTGGGTAATGCTCTGGCTGGCAATCGCTGTAATCGGCGGTACATTCCAGATGCAGAATACCCAGCGCTACAAACTGCAAAAATATGTGCTGGCACAGAAAGGGAAGATACCAGAGAGGCCGTAACAGCCGGCTCCTCTCCTTGAACTTCATCCCATCCTCGTGCTACACTTTTCTCCATCAGGAAAAACCATCCGCAGGAAAGGCACAGGCATCATGGACCACACTCCCCGGCAAGCGACGACCACGGGCCAGCAATTCGAGGCCGGCACGCCTCTGGAATTGAACGCAGCGCTCAGCAATATGGTCTCATCGCCAACACTGGCCATCAACGAGGCCGTAGCCAGGCGCAGAGCGCAGGGTCAGGAGACGATTCACCTGGGCTTTGGCGAGGCAACGTTCCCTCTGCATCCAGTTCTGCGCCAGGCGCTAGCAGAGGCACTCGAAAGCACAGGTTACGCGCCGGTAGCGGGCGTGCCGAAACTGCGCCAGGCCATCGCAGGATATATTCAACGAACTCGCGGTGTGGACTGCACTGCCGAACAGGTGATCGTAGGACCGGGCAGCAAACCGCTCATCTACGCGCTGCTGCGAGTTCTGGATGGAGATGTGCTTGTGCCCAGACCCTCGTGGGTCAGCTACAATCCCCAGACTCGGCTCGCCGGGCGCAAGGCAATCCCAGTGGCAACCGATCCAACGGACCACCACCGCCTCACACCCTCTGCTTTGACGGAAGCAATCGTGAATGGACGCGCAAAGGGCGCAAAACCGCGTATTCTGCTTGTCAATTCGCCAAATAATCCGACCGGCTCGATGTTCGCAGAAGAGGATGTTGCAGCTATGGCTACCTGGGCAAGCGAAACCGGCATAACCATCATCAGCGACGAGATCTACGCGGAACTGGCGCACGGCTGGCGCTCCCACGTTTCGCCAGCGCGTTTTTATCCCACCGGTTGCATCATTACCGGAGGACTCTCGAAAGCTTTCTCTGCTGGCGGCTGGCGACTTGGCTACGCGATCCTGCCCGGCGGCGAGCTCGGCAAAGAGCTCGGCAAGGCCCTGCGGGCGTTGGCCAGCGAAATCTGGTCGGCTGCCGCCACGCCCATTGAGGAGGCAGCCATCGCCGCTTTCACGCTCAACACTGATCTGGAAACCTACGTGCGGCGCTCTGCCCGTCTCCACAGCTACGTCACTCACGAACTCTACCTCACACTGAGCGAACTGGGCATTGCCTGCCCCAGACCCGCCGGCGCTTTCTATCTCTATCCCGATCTCGCCCCCTGGCGCGACGCGCTTGCCCGCCTGAACATCACCACCAGCACGCAACTTGCCCAGTACTTGCTCGATACCTGGGACATGGCCACGTTGCCCGGCACGGCCTTCGGCGAAGAGCCTGCCACCCTGCGCCTGCGCCTCGCCACCAGCATGCTCTACGGCTCGCCCCAACAAACCGACCTCTGGCACCTTCTAAGCCAGGCCGATTCTCTGCCCACCCCTGGAGAGGCCGGACAAGAGGTGAAACTAGATCTGCCGGAACTGGCGAAAGCGCAAGAACGTTGGAAAGAGGTGATCGCGCATTTAAACGGTTTATCACAGGCTCTATGAGGCTGTTAAAAATCCGCTAAAAAGGCAGAAACGCTTGACTTTATCCTTTCCAAAAACATAACGTAAAAGAAAAACGATCCTCTTTACCCGGAAAGGCAGGCTTCATGACCACAGCGAATACCAATGTCCCGATTGATTGGAATGCAGTAGACGAAGAAGTAATTATGCACCTGCGCAATATCCTGCGCCTGGACACACGCAACCCGCCCGGCAATGAGATTCTGGCAGCCAACTATTTGCGCGGGGTCCTGGAACGCGAGGGCTTTGAATGCATCATCGTCGGTCCTGACCGGGAGCGCGCTACTCTGATTACCCGCCTCAAGGGCGATGGCTCGGAATCTCCGCTGTTGCTGATGTCACATACCGATGTGGTAGCGGTTGAGCCGGAGAAATGGAGCCACGACCCCTTTGGCGCAGAGGTGGCCGAAGGCTTTGTCTATGGACGCGGCGCTCTGGATATGAAGAATACGGTCGCAATGGAACTGATGACAATGCTGCTGCTCAAACGCGCAGGCGTGCCGTTAAAGCGAGATGTGATCTTCATGGCCGAGGCCGACGAGGAAACCGGCGGGCACCAGGGAGCCGAGTGGGTGGTCGAGCATTATCCAGAATTGATTCGGGCCGAATACGCGCTGAACGAGGGCGGCGGCAGCGGGCTGGAGATCAATGGCCGGCTCTACTACACGGTAGAAACGGCAGAAAAAGGCTCGGCGCGTTTCAAAATTCGCGCCACCGGCGACCCCGGTCATGGCTCTATGCCGCACGAGAACAATGCCATCATCAAGTTAGCTGAATTGCTGAGCAAGATACGAGGCAAGCAGCCGCCGGTTCACTTTACCGCCACCCTGCGCGGCTATATCGAAGGACTGGCCAGCGCACAGCCGCCCAGAGTGGCCGAAGCCCTGCGCTCCGTACTGGCCGACGAAGCGACCGCCAGCGCAGCCATCGATACCTTGCCTATCGACGAATCTCTCAAACGCGAACTGCACGCGATGGCGCGCAATACTATCGCGCCTACCATCCTTCAGGCCGGCTCGCAGATCAACGTCATTCCGTCTGAGGCTATTGCCTACCTGGATAGCCGCATTCTGCCCGGCCAGACGCTGGAAGGCTATAGAAAAGAACTGCGCGCCATCTTTGGCCCGAACTGCGAGATCGAGTTTGTCGATCCCTCTATCGCCCTGGAAGCCGATCCCGCCTCGCCACTTTTCGAGACGATCAAAGAGGTGCTGAGCGAGTACGCACCGGAGGCCACCGTTGTACCAACCCTGCTCACCGGCGGCACCGATGCCAAACACGTCAGCAAGCTTGGCACCAGAGTTTACGGCTTCTCCCCCGAACTATACTCCGGCTGGAACGGCTGGAACGGCGTCCATGGGCACGACGAGAGAATCAGCGTCAGGGCGATGCAATGGGGTACACGCGTGATGTATGAAGTAGTGGAGAGATTTGTGAGGAAGGACTGATCATTCCTGACTGTCTGTCACAGGCTCGCTCACGTCCACGCCAAGCATTGCGCGTAAGTAATCATTGAGAAAGACTCCCTGCGGATCAAGCCGCCGGCGAATGCGCAGGAAATCGTTCCAGCGGGGATAGAGCTGGGCAAACGTGCGGTAGTCCTGGGTGTGCATCTTGCCCCAGTGCGGGCGACCCTGGTAATTCTGGTAGACGGCTTCGGCCTGCCGGAAATACTCGGCGTAGGGCATGCCCTTGTACATATGGATCGCGATATAAGCGGAATCGCGCTGATAGGCCGGGCTGAGCCAGATATCGTCGCCTTTGACAAAACGGCATTCAACCGGGAAATGGACGTTGATTCCCTCCTTTTTGATGATCTCTCGAACCTGCTGCAGCACGGTCGGCAGGTGCTCCGCCGGCAGATTGTATTCCATCTCCTGGAACCTGACCATACGCGGTGTGGCAAAGAGACGGTGACTATAGTTCACTTCGTCGATACTTGCCACGCCGGCCGCTGAGATCTTGCTGGCGGTCGTGCTAAACGATGGCACGAGCCGGCACATCTCAGAAAGCACCCAGTAGACCCAGTTTTCCAGCACGATCTTGTTGAGTGTGCCCAGGAAGCTGGTTTTGCTGACCGGCTCTTCAGTCTCGTTGATGAATTTGGCCTGCACCCAGTCCGTATTGGGAAACCAGAAAAACTCGAAATGGCTGTTCTCCTGCTTATACCGCTCCAGATTGGCAAGCACTTTGCTCAGCCGCTCGCGATGGCCTCTGTAATGCAGACGCCTGGCCGGCACAACGCGCAGGGTCACTTTCGCAATGATTCCTAGCACGCCGAAGGAGGTTTGCGCGGCTTTGAAAATCTCAGGATTTTTCTCCTCCGAACACTCCAGGATCTCTCCATTGCCCGTTACTAAGGTCAGGCCCACAACCTGCGTAGAAATCGTGCCAAAGCGCGTGCCGGTGCCATGAGTGCCGGTACTGATCGCGCCAGCAATGCTTTGCACATCGATATCACCCAGATTCTCCTGGGCCAGCCCCTTGACCAGCAGATCATCGCCCAGCTTACGCAGTCGAGTGCCTCCCCAGACGGCGACACGATCCTTCTCCGCGTCAACCGACTCGATGCCCTGCATCTTATCCAGCGAGATCAATACATCATCGCTGTAGACCAGCGGGGTGAACGAATGCCCCGCGCCCACGACGCGCACATGCCGCCCCTCTCTGGAATACGCACCGATCAAACGCGCCAGTTCTTCCAGGCCAGCCGGTCTGACTATCTCCTTCGGCGCACTTTTTACCGAAGCCGACCAGTTCTGCCAGCGCCCGACCTTTCCATTGCTCATAATCCATCGCTTCCCTTTCCTGATTAATTCGCATAGAATTACCTGACAGGTTCCAGCATTCCCATTCGTATTTCTTTTCGAGTGAGACAACGCCGGTGACTATTCCTTTCGCTCGCCCGCGATTGAAATTTAAAGAAAACACTGGCCGTCGCCACGATAGGTGGTGACTTCGTCTACAACCTGACCCTGTTTGATAAGCACGAGATGGGTAAAACGCTCGCAAAGCTCACCCGCCTTGGCGTGACGCATAAAAATGGGATCGCCAGGATCAAGACGATACATGCCCTGGTAGACTATCGGCGTCTGCACTTCGCCCGCTCCCTCCAACGGGATGAGCTTTGCTCCCTCTGGCAGATAGGGCTGAGGCAGCTTGTCGGGACCGGCCGCGCCCGAAGCGACATAGCCGCCGCCCAGGCAGGTATAGATGCCGGGAGCCGGTTTGCGCACAATCTCGATAGCATAGCCAGCGGCGGGCTGATAGCGAAAAGCTTTGTAATGGTCGAACAAAGCCGGAGAGTAGAAACCGGAGCCAACGGTAATCTCTGTCACCACCGGTTCGGCACGCGTGGTAAGCTCGCTGCCCGTGCCACCACCGTTAACGAAGCGCAGCTCAAAGCCGGAGCTTTTGATAAGATCAACAACCTCCCGGCGGCGCTGTGCAATGATACCAAGAGAGCGCTTTTTGAGCTGCTGCACCAGAGCGTTTTTGGGCGCCTGGCCCGGAACCTGGTCGCCCACGCCCGCAATTTGCGCCTCGTAGCCCATCACGCCATCCAGCTTGACGCGCTTCGTTCTCTTGATACGCTCCAGCAGCGGCCGGACCTCCTCTGCGCTACGTAGCGGAGAGCGCCAGACGCCAAAATGCAGGCCGGGGAAGTTCACAGACATATCCACATCCAGGCAGACCGGCAAAAGCACATGGTACTTCTCCGCCACGCGCTCAATCTGGTCGATATGCTCAATGCCATCCACCATCAACGTAATCTGCGCGCCTTCGGCTGTGGCCTTCGCTACTACGCCAAGATCATCAGCGTTATAGGTAGGATAGCCAATTAACAGATCGTGAAAGCCTTGAGCCGCCAGGTAGGCCGCCTCCCTGGCAGTAAAGCACATGATACCCTGGAAACACCTGTCGGCCTCCAGCACGCGCCCGATTGCCGCGACACAGCGTAACGATTTCGAGGCCACCCGAATGTTCTTCCCGCCGCTTCGACCGGCAATCTCGCGGATATTCTCTTCAAAGAGGTCGAGATCGAGATAGGCGAATGGCATAGGCCGCCCGCGAAATATTTCCCGGTACAGTGGATAATAATCGACCTGCTTTCGCTGCTTCGTCGCCGTCGCTTGCACGCTGCATCGCCCCCTTCTGGCTCTTCTGCAATGAAAATTCCTCGCTTGCTGTGCGAACACTATTATAACACTTCACTCAGCCGGATAGAATACAAGCTCATCCTGATTGCATATAAAAAGAGCAGGCTGCTTACAGAAGTGCTCCCACACTATTCCGTAAGCAGCCTGCTCACCCCACATGCCTAAGAGAGGAGGGTAAAATATCCGGTCATGTGGCGTTGGTTAGACGCTCGCGTTACCATCCGCACTCTCCTCTCTTTCCCCTACCAGGGATTGACCTGCACCAGAGCGCCAGGCCAATTCCGCCTGCGCGATGGCTCCAGTCACCAGTAGAAGCTTACCACCAGCCGAAAGGACCTCCGAAGAAGAAGGGGAAGCCAAAGCCAAAGCGGCCGAAACCACCACCAAAACCGAAACCACCCGCAATGGCGATAGAAGTGGAGGAAGCGAAACCACCGCAACCACCGCAACCACCACAATTACCGCAGGCATTATGGGCCGGCTTGGCGAATGCACCGGTGGAGAG
>DATGKW010000061.1:0-10740 GCA_035294465.1 Ktedonobacteraceae bacterium
TCTGTCTGAACCTTCCGTTGCTTCCACTGAAGAGGTCGGCTCTGCCTCGAACCCCAACGGGAGGGATCAGAGAGAGGAAAAAGTGGACTCTCTCAAATCAACTAGGGAAGGAACAACGTTTATGGACAAACAAGAAGGAACCCCTCGTAAGCCCCGGCGCATAGCAGCATCAGGCGTGTTGTTTCTGGTTCTGGCTAGCCTTCTGGTTCTGGGCTTCGGCGGAGTACTTGCCCGCTCAAGGAACGCACACGCCGCCAGCGTTTGTAATGTAGTCAGCTACGGCGCAACCGGAAACGGCACTACCAAAGATACTGTAGCCATTCAGAACGCCATCAATGCCTGCGCTGGAGGCGGGACCGTCGATTTCCCCAGCGGCAATTACCTGACGGCCCCCCTTTTCTTGACAGGTAGCGTCACCCTGGACATCCAGAGCGGAGCCACCATCCTCGGCTCAACAACCACTTCCGATTACACAGTCCAAAGCGGAGAAAAGGTTGCTACTTCTACCCTGGCGCTGATCAACTCGGATGGGGTAAGCAACATCACCATCGATGGCGGTGGCGTGATCAATGGGCAGGGGTCGGGCTGGTGGGCTTCGGGACTCTCGGCTGACAACCGCCCACGCCTGATCGAAATCGCGAATGGAAATGGGATTACCGTCAGCAACGTAACGCTGGAGAACGCTGGCGCTATGCACCTGTATCTGAAGAACACCAATAACGTGCTTGTGGATCATGTGACCATCAGTTCGCCTTCGTCTTCGCCAAATACCGATGGGATCGACCCCGCAGGAGATCAACATGTGCTAATCGAGAACAGCAGCATCAGCGATGGCGATGATAACATTGCCATTAAGGCCGAGGACGCTGGCATTCCCAGTTCCGATATCACCATTACCAACTGCACCTTTGGGAGTGGTCATGGGGTCTCGATTGGCAACGATCTTGCAGGCGGGGTAAGCAATGTCACAGTAGAGAACAGTTCATTCAATGGTACAACCAACGGCATTCGTATCAAGTCAACTCGTACGACAGGTGGAGAGATCAAGGATATCACCTATGAGAATCTGACCATGACCAATGTGCAGAATCCCATCTGGTTCTCCGGGTACTATCCTGATATCCCCTCCTCCCAGGACGCGGCACAGCCCATTACCAGTACGACCCCTGATTATCACGATATTACTGTCAATGGTCTGACCGCGACTGGGGCGAAGGACGTTGGCGATATTGTGGGTGTCACGGAAGAGCCGCTCTACAACATCTACCTGGAGGCCGTGAAGGTCACTGCAACTACCGGCCTGGTAGTAAGGAACGCAACCGTCACCGTCTCAAACGGCACGACGATGACGGTTTCGTCGGGAAGTGCCTATATCCTCCAAGCGGACGGTCAGGTCATTTCTTCGTCTTCACCCACACCAACTCCTACACCCGGCCAAACGCCCACACCGACTCCTGGGCATACGCCCACACCCACACCGACTCCTGGGCATACACCCACGCCTACACCGGCTCCTGGCGGGAGTGCAAGCGTGAGTTATACGGTCACCAATCAGTGGCCCGGCGGTTTCGGCGCTAGTATTACTATCACCAACACCGGCTCAACTACTATCAACGGATGGACGCTCGTTTTTAGCTTTTCTGCTGGTCAGCAAGTCACCCAGGGGTGGAATGGAACCTTTTCTCAAAGTGGGAGTCAGGTAACTGTTACTAACGTTTCTTACAATGGCACCATTGCCCCTGGCGCATCGGTGAGTCTTGGGTTTAATGGCTCATGGACAACGAGCAATCCCAGCCCCACCTCATTCACCCTGAATGGGCAGCCGGCAACAGTCGGGTAAAAGCTCCTGGCTAACCTCCGTCATCGGGACTTCGCACAAGTCTCAGGCGAGTAGCCTCATACCATCTCGCTGCTTTTGGGATGAGCGTTGTTCATCCCAAAAGCAGCGAGATGGTGCATCCAGCTCGGCAGTGTTAGTATCGGTGGTAAACTGGTTCTGCGTCATCTTCCGTGCTAAGCTCAAGCAGACCTGGCAAGGACGCGATGGCGCAGCGAATCAAATCCAGCCTGACCATAGGATTGGCGTTTGAGCAGCTTGAGACGGTGAACCTGCCCTTCGACCTGCCCTTGACTCCACTCGTACGTCAGAGCGGCCAGGATAGCTGCCTGGTCGCGCTTGATTCCAGCAGCACAGGTCCGTAGTTCTGGGAGACCACTCCGAGCTGCTTCTTCTAGCCAGGGCTGGAACGCAGAGGCATTTCTGCTGCGAATCATCTTCACGAAAGCTTGAGCCAGTGTGCAAGCCACGTTCACTTGAGGATGAGTTTGCTCCAGAAGGGTGAGCAGATGCTGGTCTTCTGCCGAACGATCCTCTGGTTGACGCAGAACCAACGCGCCGGCTCGACGACTTGAAAGGGCGGGGCGTTGACGTGTTGGTTCTCTTTTGAGACGGGAGGGTAATATCGTCGTGATCTCATCTGTGGTCCGATTTGTTTGCGAAGCGCCGTCAGGTAATGGCGTCCAGCGGTTTCTGATCCATAGTATCCCTGGCTCCGAATGGCCTGGTACAGCGCAGCGATGGTGTATTCTCCGGCAGATCACTTTGCCTGCAAAAATGGCAGATAGGGAGCGAGTTTGCGCTCGCGACCGCTGCGGACTTCTGGAAAAGACTCGGCTTGGGCATACTTCACGGCGGTCTTTTTGTGGATGCCGAGTATCCGAGCAATGGAAGCACCACTCCACCCTGGGTGAGACAACTCCGGTACGCGCGTGAAAATCGCCAGACCATGCTCTTGCCTGGTTTGCCAGATCTGCTCAGCTTGGGAGCGGGCTATGGCACGAGCCAGGGCTTGTTGGTCCAATGCGGCGATCACCTGGCTCTCTTCTTCTGGACTCAGCATGCGTTTCAGATCGGCATGATGCCTCGCCAGAACCTTCTCCAGCGCCTCGCCCATATGGTGAATAATATGCCAGCGATCGGCAATCTGAAGCGCTTGAGGAGCCCCACGGTTGGCCCCATTGGCAAAGGTCGTGCCACGCCCGGCTGATCAACTCCACAGAAGGATGCTCTTTGAGCCAGGCTGCAAAAGAGTCCGCCGAGGCATCTTGCAGGAGATCGACCGGGAGATGGCGCTCTAGATCGACGAGTATCGTTCCGTAGCTCTGTCCCTTGCGCCAAGCCCATTCATCTCCGCCTAAGACTTTGACCGGCGATGGGGTAGGTAAAGGGCCATGATGAAGCAAGCGCAAGATGGTCGAAGCACTCCAGGCCATCCCCTGCTGCTTGCTCATGCGGGCACCCGCTTCCCCGCCACCCTCTTCTCCGAGTTTTCGGAGGCTCTCTCGTAAGCGAGATGTCCGTTGTGCATGGGGCAGGAGGAGATCGGGCAAGGGTTCAGCAAACGTCTTGCGTGGACAGGCACGATTGGAGCAGCGAAAATGGCGCACGTGGAGAAGCAGCCAAATCGGTCGCCCGCTTGCGGGCAGATCCATTAAGCAACGCGTGTAATAGCTATGCACGCGTGATGAAGCCTGTTGACAGTCAGGACAGCAGGCACTAGAGGCTGTAGCACGGGCAGTAATACGAATACCTTTCTCGGTTTTCTCTATCTGCTCCACACAGAAACCGGGAAGGTCAGGCAATAAAATGGCGAACACGAATGGAGACTCTTTTCTTCAAAAGTGGAAAATGTTGGTGAGGAAGGTTCTCACCTCATTATACCACATTCTGTAGCCTAGAAGATGACGCAGAGCCAGAATCTGTATGGCCTTCATCTGTACTTCCCAGTAGGGCTAATCGAGCAAACCGGGCCTGCTCACTCAGAAAACCATAACCCGGATGAACGGCATCACAGCGCGCCGCCCGCGCAACGGCTATAAGCTGCTCGCCATCCAGACACGCGGCAGGTTCCCGCCCTCGCAAGGGATGCGCCTCGTCCGCCTTGCGAATATGCAAAGAGCGAGCGTCGTCTTCAGAAAAAACAGTCACAGTTCGCAGGTCTAATTCAGAGGCGGCACGCGCAATGCAGATCGCTATCTCGCCTCGGTTGGCTATCAGTAGGCTCGAAATACGCATACGACCTTTCTGCTGGCAAAATGCAACGGCTTATCATCGATGGTGATAGTTCAATATCCTAATATATTCAGCGCCAGAAAGCCAGAGGCGCGAGAGGAGGGGGTGGCTCTCCTGCTATGGTTATTGGCTGGTCTATCTTCCAGACCAGCTCAAATAAATTCTACCCAGCAGGCATATCCTCAGGCAAGCCTGCCGGGCTATGACATAATAGGATAGGAAACAACTGATAGCACGCATATCTACGGAAGGAGTCTGGCCAGATGTATGCAACGTCGCTTTTCTGTACGTTTTGTGGCACTGAATATCCTCTCACTGAACTGGGCATGTGCTCGCGTTGCGCTAGAGTTGGCGAGGAGAGCGCGCTGAACGAGACGCTGGGAGTACGTTATGACGTGGACTCGCTCAGGCAGCATCTGGACCGCGACGAGTTAGCGCGTCGTCCGGCGGGCCTCTGGCGCTATGCCGAACTGCTTCCCGTCGCCGATCCGGCTTTCCGCATCGACCTGGGCGCTGGCGGCACACGGCTGGCACGGCTGACCAGGCTGCCCGAAAGTGATGGGCATAAGCTGTTCGTGAAGGTCGAAGGCTCAAATCCTACCGGCTCGTTTAAGGATCGCCCTATAGGGATCGCTGCCTGTGTGGCGCTGGAACATGGGGCGCGCGGCCTGGCCTGCCTGACCTCTGGAAATATTGGCTCGGCCCTGGCTGCCCTCGCGGCCAGAGCGGGCGTTCCCGCGCTCGTTCTCTTGCTCGGCTCGGCGGGGCAGGCCGCGCAGGGCGCTGCGGTGAGCGTTGAGAAGTACGTGCAGGTGAGCGTGTACGGCGCGCGCGTTGCCACGCCAGTGGGCGATCTCGGCACGCTCTACGCGCTCGCCAATCGGCTCGCGGCAGACTCCGGCTGGTCCTTTATCCATACCTTCCAGGCATACCAGAGCGAGGGCGACAAAACGACCGCTTTTGAGATCTGCGAACAACTTGCCTGGCAGACCCCAGCGGCTGTCTTTGTGCCGACCGGGACAGGCACGAATCTCTATGGCCTCTGGCAGGGCTTCCTCCTTTTCAAAGAACTCGGCTTTATTCAAGCTCTGCCGCGCATGTTCGCGGTCCAGCCGGAGGGCGCAGCCTCGCTGGTAAACGCCTGGGAACAGCACCTGGAAGTTCCCGCTGTGCTGGAGCAGAGCAGGCCCAACGTCGCTCCACCTATCAGCCACCGGGTCAGCGGCTATCACGCCTACCGTGCCATGCGCGAATCAGGTGGCGGAGCTGTCGCAGTCTCGAATGCAGAGATGCTCCGGGCGCTCAACGATCTGGCGGCTTACGAAGGAATCTATTGTGAGGTCGCCAGCGCCGCTGCCCTCGCAGGAATCCGCCAGGCTATAACACACGGGCTGCTCTCCGCCGACGAGGCACAGGCGCGGGGCGTCGTCGGTATTCTCACCAGCAACGGCCTCAAAAATAGCCTGGCGCTCAGCAGCCGCTTCCCCCCTCCCCCGCAGATTGAGGCCACAGAGCAGGCATTGCGCACGCTCTTAGAATAATTTTTTATGTCAAGTAAATATCTGCTGGGATGAGAAGATACAGAAGGAAGAGGGAGAGGACGTTTCTCCTCTCCCTCAAAGGCATGCGATAAGGAACCCTTTTTCAGTTCTCCTCATTCAAGGGCAATGCGGCCTCTTGTTCACCACCAAGCGTTTGCTTTTTCGCCTGGTGGCTCCGAAGAAGCGGGAGAGCAATCCAGATACAGGCAATGGCGAGGACAATGCTGAACGACGCTAAGGCATAGGCTTGAAAAGATCCCCAGGCGTTGTACACGAAACCGCCAACGAGCGGTCCGGCAACCCATCCAAACGATTGCAACGATTGCATGGCTCCACTCACACGACCTTGTTCGTGCCGTCCAACCATTCCAGAGATAATTCCTCGCAACGCGTTTTCGACCAGGCTCCCCGAACCTGCAAAGAGCACAATACCGACCAGCAGTAGCGCCCATTATGTGCCAGGTGATACCAGAATCCATTCAGTGCCTGTGGTGCATAAAGGAAAGTTCTGGCCTCCCCTTCTCTCTTCAGATCCAGAATTTGTGTTGGCTCACCAGCTTCCTCCCGGAACTTGGCCTCCTCTGCCGTAGCAGCCGAGTAAAAGAAACTCGCGGGATACTATCACATATACCCGCCAGGATGTAGGAAAAATACGATGCGCGCCGTATGACAGTTTGCTTGCAATTAAGTATGCTTGAAGCAGAAATACGACATATCTCAACGCTGCGCTGCAATGAGAGTGAACTATCCACAACTCGAAAATAAACGGCGAAAAGCATAGTTGACACAACGGAGGTTTATTCAATGACCAAGCAAATTGTAGGTGTGGCGGGAGCTGGTGTTATGGGCATTGGGGTCGCGCATAGCCTGGCTCTCTCCGGTCATCAGGTAGTGTTGCTGGATATCTCACACGAGGTGCTCCAGCGTGCGAGAAGCGAGATCTTCAATAACATCCGGTTGCAGCGCATGTTTAACAAAGCGCCTGCCCAGGAGAATATTGAAGACATTATAGAGCGTATTACTTTTACGACAGACTACGCATCATTTGCCGACGCAGATTTTGTCATCGAGAATGTTACCGAAAACTGGGAGATCAAGCAGAGTGTTCATACACAGCTCGATACCATCTGCCCTGCGCATTGCATCTTCGCGGTCAATACCTCCGCCATTTCCATCACCCGCATAGCCTCGGCAACAAAACGACCAGATCGAGTACTAGGTATGCACTTTATGAACCCGGTTCCTGTGAAATCGACCGTCGAAGTCATTCGTGGCTATCACACTTCGCAGGAAACGTTGAACACAGCGCAGGCTCTTCTGGCCTCCATAGGCAAAGAGGGCATCGTGGTCAATGACATGCCCGGTTTTGTCTCAAATCGCGTGCCGATGCTGACGGTGAACGAGGCAATCTATCTGGTGCAAGATCAGGTTGCCACACCTGAGGACGTAGATAAGATTTTCCGCTCCTGCTTTGGCCATAAGATGGGGCCTCTGGAAACTGCCGATCTGATTGGTCTGGACACCATCCTTTATTCTATTGAAGTGCTCTACGAGAGCTTCAACGATAGCAAGTATCGCCCCTGTCCCCTGCTCAAAAAGATGGTCGATGCTGGTCTCTATGGGCGTAAAAGCGGACAGGGATTTTACTCTTATCCCGCATAAGGAGGAACGAAATTATGGCAGCAGATAATAAGGCCAGGATTAGAGAGTTCATCAACCGCTCTTTCCGGAATGTCGAACTGGCCGATGACCAGGATATCTTCGAGTTAGGATTCATTAACTCGCTTTTCGCTATGCAATTAGTGCTTTTTGTCGAGAAAGAATTCGGCGTGCATCTTGAGGATGGAGATCTCACTATCGACAATTTCCGCACTATCACAGCGATCTCCAGCTTAATTGAACAGAAAATCGCTTTTCAGGCAGCAGCGCAGTAAAAAAAATGGTGTCAGTCTAGTCAAGTGCAGAGGATGCGATTATGAAAACCGAACTCACGCCTCAGCAAAAGGCCAGTCAACTGGCCTTCAGGCAGTTTGTGCAGGCAGAGATTATCCCACACGCCGACTGCTTTGACCAGCAGGAATATACACCTCCTGATCTCATCCAGAAGATAGCATACCAGGGCTACCTCGGTGCGCTCGTCACAAGCAAGTATGGTGGAACCGACATGGATATGATCACCTTCGGTCTGCTGAACGAAGAGTTCGGCAAGGGCTGTTCTTCACTGCGCAGCTTGCTGACCGTCCACAGCATGGTCACTTACGCTATTCAGCGTTGGGGCAGCCAGTCCCAGAAGGAAACCTGGTTGCCAAGACTGGCACGAGGAGAGTGTATCGGAGCCTTCGCGTTGAGCGAACCTGAAGCCGGTAGCGACGCCAGCAATATAGGGACACGCGCCGAGCTGCGCGGCACCTCCTACTTCCTGAACGGGCATAAGAAATGGACTACCTATGGGCAGATCGCTGATCTTTATCTGGTATTTGCACGCTACGAAGATCGCGTCTCGGCCTTTCTAGTGGAACGTCAGGCCCCCGGCCTGGATATACACCCTATTACAGGGATGCTCGGCACACGTGCCTCGATGCTGGCAGAACTTACCCTGCATGATTGCCAGGTTTCCCAGGAGAATCTACTCGGTGGGCATGGATTCGGTCTGGCCTCGGTGGCTACTTCGGCTCTGGATATCGGAAGATATAGCGTGGCCTGCGGTTGTCTGGGCATTGCCCAGGCCTGCCTCGAAGCCTCGCTGCGCTACACCAGCGAGCGCAAGCAGTTTCATGTGTACCTGAAAGAGCATCAGCTTATTCAACACTTACCGATATGCTGACGAACACCAGTGCGGCCCGCTTCCTCTGCTATCACGCCGGTTATCTCAAGGATATAGGCGCGCCTGGCACTATTATGGCAACCTGGATGGCTAAGTACTTCGCAGCGACCATAGCGGCGAAAGCTGCCAGTGACGCCGTGCAGATTCACGGAGCAAATGGGTGCAGCAGTTCCTAATCCGGTACAGCGTTACTGGCGAGATACGAAAATCATGGAAATCATCGAGGGTAGTTCGCAGATTCAGCAAATCACTATTGCCAGCTCTGGCAATCTTTACTTACAGAATTGATACGAGCAGCACACTGCTGAGTGTAGAAAGGATTGTGTGTCATTCATGGCCATCGAACAGCCTCTCAGCTTGCTCGAACCTGAGAAGAAACAGAAGCACTCAACCATCAAGTGCGTGGTCTGGGATCTGGATAACACGATCTGGGATGGTGTTTTGTTGGAAGATAGGGAGGTCACACTGCGTCCCTGAATCGTTGAGACGTTGAAAACACTGGATCGGCGCGGCATTCTGCACTCAATTGCCAGCCGCAATGACTATGCAGCAGCAATGCAGAAGCTGGAGCAACTGGGCCTGAAGGATTACTTTCTCTACCCACAAATCAACTGGAATGCGAAATCATCTTCCATTCAAACTATTGCCCGATCTATCAATATCGGCATCGATACTCTGGCTTTTATAGATGATCAGCCATTTGAACGTGAGGAGGTCCAGTTTGCCCATCCGGGCGTTCTCTGTATCGACGCAGCAGAGGCTTCAACCATCGTGGACTGGCCCGAGATGAAACCGCGTTCCATCACCGACGAATCTGAGAGGCGCCGGCATATGTATCTGAGCGATATCAGGCGTGACCAGGCCAGGCAAGAATTTGCAGGCTCGAACGAAGAGTTCCTGGCCACCCTGGAGATGATTTTTACCATTGCGCCAGCTCAGGAAGAGGACTTGCGCCGGACAGAAGAACTGACAGTGCGCACTCACCAGCTGAATACCACAGGCTATACCTATACCTACGAGGAATTGAATGCCTTTCGCCAGTCGCCCAACCACCGTTTGCTAGTCGCCAGCCTGGATGACCGGTACGGCACCTATGGCAAAATCGGCGTGGCTCTGATGGAATGCTTAGCAGATGTCTGGACTATTAAGCTGCTTTTGATGTCCTGCCGGGTAATGTCAAGGGGAGTTGGCACTGTGATGATGAATTATATCATGCGCGCGGCTGCACAGGCAGGTGTGCATCTGCACGCGGAATTTATCCCCAACGACCGCAATCGCATGATGTTTGTCACCTATAAGTTTGCGGGCTTCAAAGAAATTGAGTGCCAGGGCGACCTGGTTATCCTTGCCAACGACCTGAGTCATATTCAACCCTTTCCCGAATATGTGACGGTGCATATCGAAGAGTAAAGGAGGAATGCTCCTATGTCTCGTGTTGTTGTAACCGGTCTGGGGATGATTACCTCATTAGGAAATGATCTGGCCACGTCCTGGGAGGGTTTGTGCCTGGGACGCTCTGGCATTAGCGAGATCACCTCCTATGATACCAGCCAGCATCGTGTCCGCTTTGGTGGACAGGTCAAAAACTTTGATCCCACTCCCTATATGAACACGAAAGAGATCCGACGCAACGATCCCTATGAACATCTGGCTACTGCTGCAACGAAGCAAGCGCTCTGCCACTCTGACTTGCAGATCAACTGCGCAAATGCGCAAGCGGTGGGCATCTGCATCGGCAGCGGTATCGGGGGTATGATTACCATTCACGAGCAGTTTCGTGTTCTCACCGAAAAAGGCCCGGATCGCGTCAGCCCTTTCTTTGTAAACATGACTATTACGGACGGCGCAGCAGGGATTGTTTCCATCATGACGGGAGCCAGGGGACCCAACTGGGCTGTGGTTTCTACCTGCGCGACCAGCGCCAACGCCATTGGCGAAGCCTGGGAGACGATTAAACGTGGTGATGCCAAAGCCATGATCGCCGGAGGAGCCGAGAAAGCGATAACGCCGCTATGCATGGCAGCCTTTGACAATATGCACGCGCTTTCCCGCCGCAATTGCGAACCACAGAAGGCCAGCCGTCCTTTCGATAGGAATCGCGATGGCTTTGTTATGGGAGAAGGAGCTGGCATCTTAATCCTTGAAGACCTGGAGTTTGCATGCGCGCGCGGCGCGCGTATCCTGGCCGAAATGGTTGGTTACGGCACTGTCGCGGAGGCACACCACGTGACTGACCTGGCCCCGGATGCCAACGGGTTAACTCGTGCTATGAGCAGCGCGCTCAAAAAAGCTCATCTTCATCC